>JBFMFE010000325.1:0-4173 GCA_040752295.1 bacterium | reverse complement strand
TCACTCCAACAGAACCGAGGACTTTTGGGAATCAGCCGTCGGGTGAACATTTCCCCACTTTTATGTCGCAGACCCAATCAGCCGTCGGGTGAACATCTCCCCTTCCCCACTTTTATGTCGCAGACCCATAATAAATTTTGCGACGCCACGGGGACTTCCAGAACGAAACACTTTCAGCGGCGCCCGGCGCGCATCAGCGTGGATGCTTCTCTTGACAAACCCGCCTGGTTGTGATTTACTATCGTCGAACACTTTTACATTATAGTAACTATTCGAGGACGGGCAACGGAGAGTCACGGGATACGAACGCAGGGCATTTGATTCAGAACTACTGGTTCGAGGTGACTCGCTGGCGGAAACGTTCGTGAGAAAACGGACAGCTTCGAGCGTCCCGCGAGGCGGCGGACCGCGGCAGTGTGACCACCTTCACGGTGAACATCGCCGATATCGAGCGCTTAGAGCCGGTTTAGAACGGGTTCCGCGCGAATCTGCCCGGACGCCCGGAACCGGATTTCCGCGGAAAGCCGCCGCGAAAAATCGGGCGCGGGGATGAAATAACCTCCCGTCCGACGGAGAAACGGCGCCGGAAAACTCGTTCGTCTCATGGCGAAACTGGCACTCGTCACAGGCGCCTGCGGATTCGTAGGCTCCAACATGGTGGAACTCCTTGTCTCGGAAGGCTTCCGTGTCCGCGCCACCGACCTCGAGTCCGCCGACCGGAGCGCAATCGAATCGCTCGACATCGAATTCATCCCTTCCGATCTGACCAGAAAAGAAAGCCTCAAACCTCTTTTCGACGGCGTCGCTCTCGTCTTCCATCCGGGAGCCATATTCAATTTCTCCGTGCCGCTGGACGTCATTAAAAAGGTGAACGCGGAGGGCACGCGCAACCTCCTCGAAGCGGCGAAAGACCACCCCATCGAGCACGTGATCAACTGGAGCACGACCGGCGTCTACGGGCTGCCCCCAAGAAAGCTCCAGCCGATCACCGAAGAAACCCCCCTCGCGCCCGCCAACTCCTACGAAATCTCGAAGAAGCTGCAGGAAGACGTCGCGCGCGAGTACACGCGGAAATACAACATGCCGATCACCATCATCCGCCCAGCGCCCATCTACGGACCACGCAGCAGGTACGCCCTCGGGCTGCTGATACCCATCATAGCAAGGTGCAACATCTGCTGCTCCAGCGTGTTCTCCCGCTCGCGCTTCCCGGCGGTGCACGTGAGGGACGTCGTCGGCGCGGCGTTGTTCCTCTCTCAAAAGAAAGAAACCATCGGCGAAACCTACATCGTCGTGGACGACCAGTTGCTCACCGTCTTCGAGGTCCCCCACGTCATCGGACCCCGCGTGGGGACGTACATCTACACAACGCACATCCCCACGGTCGTGATAAAGTACCTCATGCGCTTCGTCGCCGCCTGGTCTTCCCTTCAGGCGAAATACATCACCCACCGTCCGCCGAAGGTGGAAAGGGACATCGCAAGCTACCTCTCCCACGCCTTCCTGTTCAGCAACGAGAAGATCAAAAAAGCGGGATATGAATTCGCTTACCCCGACACGCAAAAGGGCATCATTGACAGCATCGAATGGTACAAACGGGAGGGATGGATCAAATGTCCGCAGCCCATCCATTGAGCATCGCCGTTCAGTATCTCGCGCTGATTGCGCTGTGGGCGCTGGCGCCCGCGATGAGGTTCCACCCGTGGCTGATCCCCGTCCACCTGTTCGTCACCGCGCACTGCATCGTCTACGTCTGCGTCAGGCACCTCTACCGCGTCTCCCGCTTCCGCGGCTTTCTTCAGATACTCTGTTCCATCACGCTGCTCATCTGCTATCCCGTGTGGATCGCACATTATCCCCGGGACCAGTCGGTCGCGTACCTTGTGATCGTTTCCCTCAGCTTCTTCTGGCTCTGGTTCGGCACGCGCGGCGGACACGTGATGTTCGGTCAGCACGAAGGACACGAGGGTCTGATCGGAATCCTCTTCTGATAAAAAGAGGCTGGGTTATCCCCCCCCCAACGCGAAACACACAAAAAAAGTCCACGCCTGAGACTATTTCGCGTCTTCGCTCATCTGAATTACAACCCTTGCTTGCTTCTATCATTAACCTTACCCTTCCGCCTCTCCCATCGCACCTCGGATGATCCGACCGAGCCGATTCGTCGAAAGACACATCGCGCCCCGCCTCCGGCTGTACATCGCTTTTTCATCCATTCTGCGTATATTCATCAGCAGCCGCCTCCTGTTCCTTTCGCGCCGCTGGACCTCCGGGGAGCGCTTCCGCGAGCGCGCCCACCGCCTCCGCCGCAGAAACGCTCAAATCCTCTTCCACACCATCGTCCGCCTGCGGGGTCTCTTCATCAAGGTTGGACAGTTCCTCAGCCTGCGCGCCGACATCCTCCCGCGCGAGTACACCCGAATCCTCGCCCGCCTGCAGGATCAGGCGCCGCCCGTTCCCTTCGACGTTATCAAGACGAGGCTCGTCGCTGAATTCGGGAAGGAGCCGGGCGAACTGCTCGCCGAGTTCCACCCCGTCCCGCTCGCCGCTTGACAAGGGTTTTATGAAACAATTATGTTGGTACAAAGAACAGCGAGGAGGAGATGGAAATGAGTTTGGAGAACAAGTGCGTGATAACTTGCGCCCTCGCGGGCGCGATGACCCGAAAGGAGCAGAATCCGGCAGTGCCGTACGGGGTGGACGAGATGGTGAAATCGGCGGTGGACTGCTACAACGCAGGCGCCGCGGTGGTCCACATCCATGCGCGAACGGACGAGGGGGCGTCCACGGAAGACCCGGAACTGCTCGGGCCGATCGTCGAGGGAATCCGCTCGCAGTGCCCGGTGCTGATCAACCTCAGCACCGCCGTCGGCGTGGGGAAGACGGCAGATCAGCGCATCAGCGTGGTGAAAAATTTCCAGCCGGACCTGGCTTCGCTCAACACCGGCTCAATGAACTTCGCGATCGCCGACTGGAAAAGGGGCGGGGTGCTCGGTGAGATTCTGTTCACCAACACATTCGAAATGATCGAAAATTTCAACAGGGTGATGATAGAAAATAAAACCAAGCCGGAGCTTGAGGTGTACGACATCGGCCACGTGTACAACGTGGACCTGCTGCGCATGAAGGGGATATTCGAGGAGCCGCTCCACTTCCAGTTCGTGTTCGGTGTCGCGGGGGCAATCAGGCTCACGCCGGCGAGCTTCGCTCACTTCCTTCAGGTGATACCTCGGGATGCGACGTGGAGCGTTTGCGGCGTGGGACCTCACTCATACCGGGCTGCTTTCATGGCTGCGGTAAACGGCGGGCATATACGGGTTGGACTCGAAGACAACATTTACATCGAAGGCAAAACCCTTGCCGAAAGCAACGCTCGGCTTGTCGAAAAAGCCGTCAAAATTGCGATACTGGCGGACCGCGAACCCGCCACGCCGAAGGAGACAAAGATCATCTGGAACCTGCCGGAGTGAGACAAAGTAAAAAAACGTCACCGAACACTACTGTCCCGTTAAAAAACAAGGAAACAAAGCCATTCTTTGGAACCGGCACCATCGCTTATAAGCAACACGCCCGAAAATCCCGGTAAAACAGGCGTTTTTTCAAAAAGCGTAACGCCCGGAATCTGTAGAATTGCATAGAGCCTGCCCAAAAACCATTTAGTTGCCAAACGGCAATATACATTTGCGGGCAATACGGCGCTGAAATCGCCGGCAATTGCATGTTTTCGCAACATCGGCGCGTTCTTTTCCGGGTTTGTAGACAGGCTCTAGTGTCATGTCAACGGTCATATGTCGCGCTGAAAAACGAATATCGAATAACGAACAGGGAATGTCGAATGATGAAGTTTTTCCTGCATTTTCCTTCGATATTCCTCGGTTTCTTGTTCGATATTCGACATTCGATTTATCATGCCCTGCTGTTCTGTTCGGCGGGGTACGGCGACCCCGCCCTACAATTATATAACAGGCACGAACACGTCACTTTATGATTGACTCGACACTGGGGGGATTCCGATACACATTTTGCCGGTTTTCTATGATTTACATAAGGTGAACTTTCGCACATTCTTCGTCACGATGTATTGTGGCTTCAGCCGCCTTGGACTGCGGCGAGTCATCGCCGCCTTCACTCCCGCGCGGAGCGCGGGAAACAAGGCGGTGTTTGCACTCCAGC
>JBFMFE010000324.1:0-7459 GCA_040752295.1 bacterium | reverse complement strand
CCCGGCCGGGGCGGGGGGCTAACACCCCGCGGGGCGGGGGGGTTAAAACGTGGGAAAAATGTGGAAGGGGAGGAGTAGTGGGATTATGGGGGTGCAAAACGGGTGAAAAAGAGAAAAAAGGAGCAAATTAAAGCAAATTCCTGAAAATGCCGAAAAAATTAGTAGGGTTTTGAAAATCATTAAAAAATAATTAAAGAGAAGCATTGACAATCCGGGGTGAAGGGCTTAATATAGCATTGAATTTGTGAAAAAAATAACGAAGTGTGGAGGTGAAAGATAAGAGACGAAAAAAATTTTCTTTAGGGCGAGTTTGTGAAATAAGTAACAAATGCGAAGGGGGATGCCATGCCGCTCGTCAATCCGCACGGTAAAAAGAAGAAACTCCTGCCGCTTCTTCTCACCGGCAGCGAGCTGAAAGAGGAAAAGAAAAAAGCCCTGAAACTCAAAAAAGTCGTCATGACCTCCAGGGAGACCTCCGACGTCCTCATGATGGCAATCGGCGCGTTCACACCGCTCAAGGGCTTCATGTCTCACGACGACTGGGAAGGCGTCTGCGACGAATACACGATGGGCGACGGAACCTTCTGGCCCATACCCATAACCCTTTCCACGACCAAAGATGTCGCCGGCGGAATCAAAAAAGGTCAGGAAATCGCGCTCGAGGACGAGGAGACCGGCGACGTCATCGCCACAATGAAGGTTTCCGAAAAGTACGCCATAGACAAGGAGTGCGAGAGCAAACAGGTCTTCCGCACCACGGACGTCAACCACCCCGGCGTCGCAAAGCTCATGGCGCAGCCCGAGGTCAACCTCGCCGGCAGCGTGAAAGCCGTCAGCGAGAGTTACTACCCCGAGATGTTCAAGGGCATATACATGCGCCCTGCCGAAAGCAGGAAGACCTTCGCGGAAAAAGGATGGAACACGGTCGCCGCCCTCCAGCTCCGGAACCCGATGCACCGCTCCCACGAGTACCTCGCCAAGATCGCCGTCGAGGTCTGCGACGGGCTTTTCATCCACCAGCTCGTGGGGAAACTCAAGGAGGGCGACATACCCGCCGAGGTCAGGGTGAAGGCGATAGACGTTCTCGTCGAGAATTACTTCGTCAAGGACACGGTCGTCTGCGGCGGCTACCCGATGGAGATGCGCTACGCGGGACCCCGTGAGGCGCTTCTGCACGCGGTCTTCCGCCAGAACTACGGGTGCAGCCATCTGATCGTCGGGCGCGACCACGCGGGCGTGGGCGAGTACTACGGACCGTTCGACGCCCAGAAAATCTTCCTCGAAATCCCGGCGGGGTCGCTCGAGCTGAAGCCCCTGAACATAGACTGGACGTTCTGGTGCAACAGGTGCCGCGGGATGGCTTCGATGCGGACGTGTCCGCACGGGAAGGAAGACAGGCTGCTTTTGAGCGGGACAAAGCTGCGGAAGATGCTTTCGGAGGGCGAGGAGGTGCCCGCCGACTTCAGCCGCCCGGAAGTGCTTGCGATTTTGAAGGACTATTACGGTTCGCTCGAGGAAAAAGTGGAGATAAAGCTGCACAAGTACGCCGAGGGCGAAAAGGAGGAGAAGAAATAGGGACGAGTCGCCCGCGGAGCGGTTACGGAACGTCCGCCTGCCGCGTCCGTTCCACGGCAACAGGCGGGACAGCGGAGACCGAAAGGGGGTGGAACGCCTGATCCTGTGAATCCCGATCAGTGTCACCGTGTGGGAGAGGGGTAAGCAAATTGTGAAAAGGAGGGAAGCGAATGCCAAGTTTCGTGATACCCGAAAAATGCGACGGCTGTAAGGCGCTCGACAAGACGGCGTGCCAGTACATCTGCCCCAACGACCTGATGGTATTGAACAAGGACATCATGAAGGCATACAACCGCGAGACCGAGATGTGCTGGGAATGCTACAATTGCGTCAAGATATGCCCGACACAGGCTATCGAGGTGCGCGGGTACGCGGATTTCGTTCCGATGGGCGCGTCGGTCGTGCCGCTCAGAAGCTCCGATTCGATAATGTGGACGGTCAAGTTCCGGAACGGAAGCATCAAACGGTTCAAGTTCCCAATCCGTTCCACGCCCGAAGGCTCCGCCGTCCCCGACGGCGGCTGGAAAACAGGGTCCGACGACCTGAAAAGCCCCGTGCTCTTCACCGAGCCGGACTCTCTGGGCTTGAAGGAAGTCTGGACGCTGAAAAAATAGGAGGTGAAAAATGGCTGACTTTCAGACCGTTACCGTTGACACCGACCTCCTGATTTTAGGCGGGGGCATGTCCGCCTGCGGCGCCGCGGTCGAGGCCGCCTACTGGGCGAAGAAAAACAACCTCAAGGTCACGCTCGTGGACAAGGCGGCGGTTGACCGCAGCGGCGCGGTGGCGATGGGGCTGTCCGCCATCAACCAGTACGTCGGCATCAAGGACGGCGAAAACACAGTCGAGGATTACGTCAACTACGTCAGGAACGACCTGATGGGCATAACGCGCGAGGACCTGGTGGCGAACATCGCCCGCCACGTGGACTCCACCGTCCACCTCTACGAAAAATGGGGGCTTCCCATCTGGAAGGACGAGCAGGGCAAGTACGTGCACGAAGGGCGCTGGCAGCTGATGATCAACGGCGAGTCCTACAAGGTCGTGGTCGCCGAAGCCACCAAAAACGCCCTCGGCATAGACAACATCTACGAGCGTGTCTTCATCGTGGAGCCGCTGATGGACGGCGACAGGGTCGCCGGCGCGGTCGGCTTCAGCGTCCGGGAAGAGAAATTCTACATCTTCAGGGCGAAAGCCGTCCTCGTCTGCATGGGCGGCGCCGTCCACGTCTTCAAGCCGAGGTCCACGGGCGAAGGACTCGGCAGGGCGTGGTACCCGCCGTGGAACTCCGGTTCGAGCGCGTACTTCACGATTCGCGCCGGGGCGGAGATGACCTGCCAGGAGGTCCGGTTCATACCCGTCCGGTTCAAGGACGGTTACGGACCCGTCGGCGCGTGGTTCCTGCTGTTCAAATCGAGGGCGACCAACGCCTTCGGCGGCGACTACATGGTCGAGCGCAAGGATGAACTCGAAAAGTGGGGGGCCTACGGCAAGGTCAAGCCGATTCCCGCCAACCTGCGCAACTGGCTGGGAATGCTCGACATCATGGAGGGCAAGGGACCCATCTACATGAGGACCGAGGAAGCCATCCAGAAGATCGCCTCGTCCGAAGCCGACGAGAAGAAGGCGAAGAAGAAGCTGAAGGAGCTGGAGTCCGAGGCGTGGGAGGACTTCCTGGACATGACCATCTCGCAGGCGATACTGTGGGCGGCGACGAACATACAGCCCGAGGAGAGGTCATCGGAGATCGCGGCTGCCGAGCCGTACTTCATCGGGTCGCATTCCGGCGCGTCCGGCGCGTGGGTGAGCGGTCCGGCGGACCTCGCCCCGAAGGACTACTTCTGGGGATACTCGAACATGGCGACGGTGAAGGGTCTGTTCTGCGCCGGCGACGCTTCCGGCGCGTCCAGCCACAAGTTCTCCTCCGGCTCGCACGCCGAGGGCAGGATCGCCGCCAAGTCCGCCATCGCCTTCGTGGTCGAGAACAACCAGGCGCCGAAGGTGGACGACGCGCAGGTGAACGCACTCAAGGAAAAGATTCTCAAGCCCATTTCCCTGTACCAGGAGCACAAAACCAAGTCCTCCGACCCCGACATCAACCCCAACTACATGAAACCCAAGATGTTCATGTTCCGGCTCCAGAAGATCATGGACGAGTACTGCGGCGGCGTTTCGGCGCAGTTCAGCACCAACAAGAACCTCCTCGAAAGAGGTCTCGAACTCCTCACCTTCCTCAAGGAAGACTCCGAGAACCTTGCCGCGGAGGATCTGCACGAACTCATGAGGTGCTGGGAGAACGTGCACCGTCTGTGGCAGGCGGAGGCGCATTTGAGAACCGTGCTTTTCCGCGAGGAGACAAGGTGGCCGGGCTACTATTTCCGCGCGGATTTTCCAAGGATGGACGAGAAGAACTGGACGTGTTTCGCCAACTGCCGCTGGGACCCCAAAACCGCCCGGTGGGAGACGATGAAACGGGAGATCGTCCCGATCATTCAGTAGTCTGTACCGACCCCGGGCGCCTTTTCAGGGCGCCCGGGGATTACTTGTTGCGCTCCGGCAAACGAACGCTGCCGGGGAAAGGAAGTGAAAAGGCGGCGGCGCCGCGTCCAGACCCCGCGAAGACGCCCGGTCCTCATGCCATGGTCTGCCCGCACTGCGGCGCGCTCATGAGGAAGTGGCGCTGTCCGGACGCCTCGACCTGGGGCGTCGAATTCCAGTACGTGTGCTTCAACGACGAGTGCCCGTACTACAGGCGGGGCTGGGAATGGATGATGGAGAAATACAACGTGCGCGCCTCCTACCGCCACCGCTGCAACCCCGAAACGGGGGAGTCGGGTCCTCTCCCCGTGTGGTCTCCCGAAGCGCACAAAGGCTCAATCGCCGGCTGAAAGCGGTGCGCCGCCGTGAACGAAGAACGGATGGATAACTTCAAGAGGGAAGTCCTCGCCGGATACCCCCGGCTGGGCGCCGGGGACAGGTTCCGGTTCCTGTGTCACAGGGGCGCGTCATGCTTCACGCAGTGCTGCGCGGACGTCAACATATTCCTGACGCCGTACGACGTAATCCGCATGAAAAACCGCGCGGGGATTTCGTCGTCGGAGTTCCTCAGAAAGCACACCGTCTCGCCGTTCACGAAGACGCAGAAACTCCCCGCGGTACTCCTCAAGATGCGCGACGATGAACGCAGGACCTGTCCCTTCGTGGACGGTGACGGCTGCACGATCTACGGCGACCGCCCGTGGCCCTGCCGCATGTATCCGCTCGGCGTCGCCTCTCCGAAAGAGCAGCCCGGCGCCGAAGAGGAATTCTATTTTCTCATCAGGGAGCCGCCGTGCGAGGGGTTCGAAACCGACAGGGAATGGACCGTCGCGGAGTGGGTGCGGGACCAGGGAGCGGACGAGTACGACCGGTTCGGCGGGATGTTCAAGGAGATAGCGCTCCACGACTTTTTCCTGAAAGGCGGGACCCTCCTCCCCGAGAAAATGGAAATGTTCTACATGGTCTGCTACGACGTGGACCGGTTCCGCGACTTCGTTTTCGGGAGCACGTTTCTCAAACGCTTCGCGGTTGACGACCGGACGCTCGAGACTATAAAATCCGACGACCTCGAGCTTCTCAAGTTCGGCTTCAGGTGGCTGAGGTTCAGTCTGTTCCGCGAGGACACGTTTAAGATAAGGGAAGAAGAAATCAGGCGTCACCGCGAGGGCACGGCGGGAGGCAGGCATGTATAAACCCGAAAGAGACGGAAAGGGCATACTCGTCGTTGGAGGCGGCGTCAGCGGCATCACAACCGCGCTCGAAGCCGCGGAAACGGGGTTTTCCGTCACGATCATCGAGAAGGAGCCTTCGCTCGGCGGGAGGGTCGCCCGCATGAGCCAGTACTTCCCCAAGCTCTGCCCGCCGACGTGCGGACTCGAGATAAACCTGCGGCGAATCAAGAGCAACCCGGGGATCACCGTCCACACGCTCGCCCGGCTCGAATCCATCGCCGGGGGTCCCGGAAACTACACCGCGCGCGTGAGGATGGAGCCGAGGTACGTCAATGAAAAATGCACCTCCTGCGGCAGGTGCGCGGACGCCTGCGGGGCGGAGATACCGAACGATTTCAACTACGGGCTGGACAGACGGAAGGCGGCTTACCTGCCGCACGAGATGGCATACCCCGCACTGTACGTGCTGGACCCGTCCATAATCGGCACGGGCGACGCCGACAGGTGCAGGGACGCGTGCGCGTACGGGGCGATAGACCTGGACATGAAGCCCGTCACCGTCGAGATACCCGCCGCCGCCGTGGTTTACGCCACGGGGTGGACGCCGTACGACGCGGGGAAACTGGAGAGCCTCTCGTACGGGAAGCACCCGGACGTGATCACGAACGTGGAGATGGAACGGCTCGCCGCGCCGAACGGACCGACGGGGGGTAAAATCCTTCGCCCGTCCGACCGGAAGGAAGTTTCATCGGTGGCGTTCGTGCAGTGCGCCGGTTCGCGTGACGAAAACCACCTCGAGTTCTGCTCAGCCGTATGCTGCAGCGCGTCCCTCAAGCAGTGCACCTACGTGAGGGAGAACAATCCGGACGCGAGGATATACGTCTTTTACATAGACATCCGCACGCCGGGGCGGCTCGAGGATTTTCTCAACAGGGTTCGCGCCGACGAGAAAACAACCCTCGTCAGGGGGAAAGTCGCGAAAGTGGTCCCCGCGCCGGACGGCGGCGCGCTCGCGGTCGAAGCCGAGGACACCGCAACGGGCGACAAGACCCGCGCGACGGTTGACCTCGTCGTTTTAGCCACGGGGATGAAGCCGGCGTCCGAAGGGCTTCCCCTTCCCGGCGGCGTCTCCCTCGACTCGAACGGGTTCCTCCCGTCCGACCCCGGGAGGAAGGGAATCTACAGCGCGGGGTGTCTGAAAAGACCCGCGGACGTCGCCTCATGCGTTCAGGACGCGACCGGCGCGGCTCTCAAAGCAATCCAGTGCGCCGTCTGAGGAGGTCTCTTCGACATGGATAAGAAGATCGGCGTCTACTTCTGCAAGGGCTGCGACATCGGCGCCTCGCTGGACGTCGGGAAGCTCAAGGAGACCGCCGCGGGCGACATGAAGGCGCACGTGTGCCGCGAGCACGACGCGCTGTGCTCGCCGGACGGCGCCGCTCTCATACGGAACGACATCGGCGCCGAAGGCGTCAACACGGTCGTGGTCTGCGCCTGCTCGCAGCGCGAAAAGACGGACGTCTTCGACTACGACCCGCTTTCCATCGTTACCGAAAGGGTCAACCTCCGCGAACACGTCGTCTGGTGCCACGACCCCGGCGACGAGGACACGCAGGCGCTCGCGGACGACTGCGTCCGCATCGGCATCACAAAAGCCCAGATCGCCGAGCCGCCCGCGCCATTCGCCGAGGAGATTGACAGGACCATCCTCGTCGTCGGCGGCGGCGTGGCGGGACTGACCGCCGCACTCGAATCCGCGAGGGCGGGGTACAACGTGGCGCTCGTCGAAAAGGAACACGCGCCCGGCGGCTGGAACGCTAAAGCCGCCGCCCAGATACCGCTCTCGCAGCCTTACACGGACCTCGTAAAGCCCATCGCCGGAAAACTCGTGAGCGAGGTCGAGGCCGAACCGAAAATCAGACTCTACGCCGGAAACGAAGTGCGGCACTGCACGGGCGCGCCGGGGATGTTCGACGTGACGCTCAAGAACGGCGAAAATTTCCGCGCCGGGGCGATAGTCCTCGCGAGCGGCGCCATCCCTTACGACCCCGGCAGACTCTCCCACCTCGGCTACGGCAAATCGCCCGACGTGATAACCAGCGCCGACCTCGAGCGCATGTGCGCGGCGGGCAGGATCGCGCGCCCGTCCGACGGGCGCGCGCCCGGGCGCGTCC
>JBFMFE010000323.1:0-12497 GCA_040752295.1 bacterium | reverse complement strand
TCGTGTCCGGAATCCCAGCCCCGGCGGATTTCCACGACACATTCCAGCCGCCGGAACTGAAGGACGAACTCCTGAGCGCCGTGCCGGATTACAACGTTGACGTCGCCCCCAACCCCTGGAAGAAATCCCTCACCTGGGAAAGCTGCGTCAACTGCCTCGAGGCGCGGAGAAAGGCGGCGGCGTACCTGCTGAGGAAATTCAGCCCCGACCTCTTCATCGTCGTCTTCACCATCCTCGACAGGGTTCAGCACCTGTTCTGGGAAGACACCGACCCCAGCCACCCCATGCACCCCAGGAAGAAGGAATCGGGTTTCGCGCACGCAATCCCCCACACGTACGAGCTTCTCGACCGCGCGGTCGGAGAACTGCTCTCCATCGCCGGGAACGGCGTCCGCGCGTTCATCGTCTCGGACCACGGCTTCACCCCTTACAAACGGAGGTTCAACCTGAACCTGTGGCTCCGGCGCAACGGGTACCTGCACTACAGGCGAAGTCTCTCGGGTGCGGCGCTCAACGCGCTCAGGGGCGCGCTCTCCCGCGCGAGGATTACCGTTCTCGTCCGGCGGCTTTTCCCTATGACCGAGACGCGAGCCGAGGTCTTCAGGAGCGCCGCCGCCGCGCTGCTCATTGACTGGAAGAAAACGACCGTGTACGCGACGCCGGACATGAGGATTCGCGTGAACCTCAGGGGGCGCGAGCCGGAAGGCGTCGTCTCCCCGGGCGCGGAATACGCCCGCATCGTGGACGAACTCGTCGGGAAGCTCAAAGACGCGGTCATCCCCGACACAGGCGAAAGGGTCTTCAGGGACGTCCTGAAAAGGGAGCAGGTGGTCTCCAGCGCGCACGCCGCGGACGCGCCGGACGTGTTCGCGTTCACGTCGGACCCGTCGCTGCTCGCCCGGTCGTTCCACGGCTCCGCGCGGATAGTCGAAAACATAGCGTTCCCCGAGGCGCCCGGCACGCACGATCACGACGGGGTCTTCATCGCCGCCGGTCCGGGCATCGCGAGGGGCGTCGAAACCGCGCCCCGCCCCATACACGACGCCGCGCCGACGATCCTCTACTCGCTTAACGCGCCAATCCCGGAAAACATGGACGGAAAACCAATGGCGGAAATCTTCGATCCGGGATTCCTCGAAGCGAACCCGCCCGCGTCGGGACCGCCCTTCGAAAAGCCCGCCCCGGCGGCTGAGCGCGCCGCGGGGAAACCCGAAGAACCTCCGCTCACGCCGGACGAGGAGAGGGAACTCGAGCGGCGCCTGCGGGGGCTTGGCTATATTGACTGAAACGTAATCGTAATTATTTACCGAACGGAAGTCCGTATTAAAGAAATGTAGAATGATGAATATCCAGCCCGAATTATTCACGCTGTTTGAATAATTCGGGAAGAAATCGCAAGAATGCTGAAGATTCGAGGCAGAGGGCTGACACCGGACGGGAGCGTACTTGACAGGTACGTGACCGACGGTGGAAGCCCGATAACGAAGAAGATTCGGCGTTATTGCGATTTCCCCGGATGAATAATCCGGGTCCAGTGTAGCAGTTAATAATTCCGTTCTAAATTCTACATTGGAAATTCTACATTCATCATTCATCTTTTTCTCTCACATGCCGGCTCCATGCTCAGCCATGGAGCCAGGAATTGGGACAAGCTTCCGGTCTTTTAGTGGGACACGAGCGGGGTGTCCTCGTCAAAGGACACCTCACTCAAAGGAATTGGGACAAGCTTCCGGTCTTTTAGTGGGACAGGCTTCCAGCCTTTCAGTGGGACTAGCTTTCAGCCTTTCAGTGGGACTGGCTTTCAGCCTTTCAGTGGGACAGGCTTCCAGCCTGTCATTTTTGTTTTACTTCTAAATTTCAGATAGGACATTGGACATTCCACATTCCCTTTTTGCGGAATTGCCCCCGAACATTGGAACGCCGCCAAAAGTTTCCATTACGAAGCCCTCCACCGGGTGTATAATCCGTATAAGGATCAATTTTTTAGCGGCAGGTCGGGGACAAAGGAACGTATGGATTTCAACCACGGCGGCGGCGAAGGCTTTCGTGTCCGCGAAATCCGGCGCGAGGGCGAACTCGAGCCGTACGGCGCCGCGATCCTGACGGAATTAGGGGCTTACGTCCGCTCGATAGAGATACTGCCCTTCGAGCCGGAGAAGGAACTGAAGCGCCTGCTCAGCCGCCCGAGGGGCGGAGTTTTCGTCTTCCTCGAGCATGACCGCATGAGCGCCTGCCTCATAATGAAAAGCATGACGTGGGATTCGAAAGCTTACGGAATGAAGATGTCCTCGATCAGGCTTTTGTTCGCCGAAGGCGGCGGGAGCGGCGCGAGGCGGCTGAAGACGGACGTTCTCGAGTTCGCGAAAAAGAATTCCGCAGGTGAGGGAGTAAAATACATCCTTTTCCCGGTTTCGGGCGATGACGACACCGGCGCCGGCGCCGCGTCGGAAGCCGGGTTCGAACCGATCGCCGGGATGGTCAACCTGCGCCACTCGCTCGAGACGGCGCCGCCGCGCCCCGCGCCCGCGGGCGTGAAAATACGCGGATTGAAGCTGCGCGAGACCGCCGAGATCGAGGACATAACGTCGGAGGCGTTCGTTTACGACAGGTACAACGTTGACCCGCGCCTGCCGGCGCGGGGCACCGACAGGATTCACAGAGACTGGGCGCGGCAGTGCTGCCGGTTCTGCGAGCACGTGCTCGTCGCCGAGAGGGACGGCGCCGTCGCGGGCTTCTGCGCGCTATCGGTCGTCAACCCCGAACGGCCAAGGGGAATCGTGCAGCTCATCGCCGTGAGACCCGGACACCAGCGCGCGGGCATCGGCGGTCTTTTGATGACCGGCGCGCTGAAGCGGCTCAGGACGCAAGCCGGTGAAGCGTTCGTCCGCACCGAGGCGATCAACGAACCGGCGCTTAATCTGTACCGCTCCTGCGGGTTCGCCGAATGGACGCGGTTCACGTACTACAGGACCCTGATCGAACCCGGATCGTCCAGCCGGCTCGAATAATTCGAAAAAACCACAACCGCCTTTTCGGGATTCCATAAAAGTTAGTGTTTAAGCCGATTTTTGCCTGTTGCGCTGGATTGTATTGCACCATCATTTTGCACGGTTATTGCACCTTTATTCATATTTCCGTGCAATGTTATTGGAGCTGTACCGGGGTACCATAGACCGGCTCTGGTTTGTCCTTTGAGATGAATTTTACCTTCGTCCCGCATCTCGTAAATCAAATTCTGAACCTGTCTTCTTGAGAGAGACGGAAGCACTTGTATAAGTTCGCTTAGGGCGCTGCCATCCTTACGATTGTCCGTTATATGCTTCAGTAAAAGCTGCTTATTGGTCTCTTTATCGAGGCCGCGCTTGCGGGTGTATACGCCCTTCTTGCCGATGTAACCATAGAGCGAACGGGACAGGATATAACGCACACCCCGTCCGCGGCCAACCCTTTCTATGATTCCCATCTCCGCGAGTTTGGGGAGGTTCGGCTTGTGCTCATCGGGTACGGGAGACTCTTTGTGAATGTAATCCAGCACGATGAAGTCAGGTGTTGAGAACGAAGCCAGTGTCTTCCTGCCGACCTGTTCCAGGAAGCGCAGGAATCTGGTATCCTGAACATCTCCCTGGAGAGTAATAGAGACCTGATTATCGTCGGTTCCAGCGAAGTCCGGGCCTGGCTTCGATTCCCTGACACACTGTTCGTACATGAGATTCATGCCCTGCCCGGAGCGCTCAACCAGACCGCATTTTGAAAGGGCTTCGGCAATACGGCGATTGCGTGGCAACTGCCGCCACAGGATATTCTCCTGCGTAATTCCCGCCGGTAACCCGCCGGGGCTCACGATCTCCATCTTCCGCGGATACTGCCGGACGAACACGGAGCCGGATAGCCGGTAATCCCTGTGGCTTATTGCGTTCAATATGGCCTCACGAACTACAACCTCATTGAATGTCGGGATATCCCAAACAAAGAGGCCCTCCTGGTAATGTTGCATGTCATTTCTTGCGTTGATTGCATACCACAACTTTTCAATGAACAGGAAGAAACCCTGTCTGAACTCCAACCGCTGCTGAGCGGGACCTGAAACTTCAGTGGAACGGTATTCAAATATTACTTCTGCATGGGACATGTGTCTTCCGAGAACAACTCGTGTTCCCATGAGTATAAGAGCAGCGTAAGTCACACCGCTATCAATAATCAATTCGGCATCCCTCAGAAGCTGCTCATCCGGTATGTGCGCCAGAGCTTCGTTACCTGACTTACGGCTCCATCTGGTTCTGAAGTATTCGATTGCGGACGGATCGAGATCGTTAATGGTCGCTGCCCGGCATATCTCGGCAGAATAATCCGGCACTGCCTCATCGAAGATTCTCCTTAATTGATCGGGAGTCATAGGAACAAGCGACTCGCCTCTGCGCATCCAGTAGGCGCCCTGGTAATGTATAGGGGTTCCGAGAGGCCTTGGAGGAACAGTGAAGACAATTACTGGGCCATCTGGATGCTGGACTTCTTCAACTTCTATCCTCAGCCTGAGTCGCTCATACAAGTCCATCCTGATACGTTCCGGGTTATTGAACGCCCTGCTGCCAATGACACGTCGTGGCCGGCTATTCGTTACTCCCAGAATCATTCTTCCGCCGCCCTCGTTCGCAAGCGCAACGCAATACCTCACGAGTTCTTCAAAGCCATAACGGCTTTTTGCCTCTTTGAATTCAAGATGTTCGTCCTCGCTTGGAGCGTCTATCCACGACTGGAGTTGTTCGAAAGTGATTTTCATTCAGGTTCCTCTGCGAGAGTCTGATTCATCGCTGCGGGCGGCAATGCCGCTTCGATTAGCTTCCTATTTGACATCTTCAGACGTCCGTTCAACGATTTCAGCGCGCTGGAACGCTCAGCCGTGCCCTGACGACGTCCCTCCTTCATTTTATTCCGGTTTTTTCGCCCTTTTCTTTTTCAGCGCTGTTTTCACGGCGTCCGCGATCTTTTCAGCCGGGATGAGGTCCATGCAGTAAGGTTCGACGCTGCATGAGCGTCTGTAGCACGGCGCGCACGCGGCGGAAGAAACCAGCTTCACACCCCTGCCGAACAGGTCTATTTCCTGCTCGCACGTAGGACCGAAGAGGGCGACGACCGGCACGCCGAGGGCGACGGCGACGTGGAGGGCGAGCGTGTCGCCGGTGACGACGGCGTCGCACCCTGCGACTATGCCCGCGAATCCGCGGAGCGTGTGACCGCATCCGGCGTCGGCGGCGAGACCGTCGAGCGTAAGGGCGAGCCTCCCGTTCAACTCCGCCTCCCGCGGTCCGCCGAGGAGGAGCAGCCGCGCACGGGGAAACCGTTCCGCGAGGCGGACGATGAGCTTCGCGAGTCCGCCGGCGCCCGTCATCTTCGGGGCGAAGCTTTCGCCGGCGCCGGTGTTCACTCCGATGACGGTATCGCCGGCGCCCGCGCCGAGGCGCCTGAGCCACGCCGCGCCGTAGTCCGATTCGCTCCTGTCGAGGAAAAGTGATGGTTTCTCTCCGCGGTACTCAAGCCCGACCGCCTCGCAGATGAGCCGGTGGTAGGACTTCGTGTTGCGTCGGAATTTCAACTCGTCGGACAGACCGAGCGCGAAGTAAGGGACGGAGCGGTCGTTCGCGGGGACGGGCGTTCCATGAGGCGACATCAGCACGCCCTCCCTGCGCCGCGCGTCGAGCGTTGAGGCGAGGGCGCAGGGGACGGGTTCCTTGTCGAGATTTATCAGAAGGTCGAACTTCTGCGGCTTGAGCGCCGTGGGCGCGAAGGGGTCGAGACGGTATATCCTGTAGATGAGACGGTTGTTGAGAAGGAGCGGTTCCGCCTGGGGCGACGTGAGCCATGCGACGGCGGCGCCGGGGTGAGCCTTTGTGAGAGCGGGGAGGAGAGAGGTGGTGCGCAGGACGTCGCCGACGGCGGCGGTTTTTATGATGAGAATGCGCTCGCGCGCCGTTTCGTAGTGTTCGCAGTCGGTGCAGAGGCGTCCATGCCTGCACGGGCGGTCGCCGACGTAGTGAATGCAGTCCGGTTTGGGCTTCATGCGTTTATTGTACGATGAAACCGTTTCGATGTTAATCCGCCGGTTCACGCGCGAAAGACCTCCCGGGCTTCAGCCGTGCTGGCGCGGCTGCGCAGCGAGACCCCCGATGTTGACACCATTCCTTCGATAAAATATATTGATAACCTGAAAAAGAACCCGCTTGAACGAGAGGTGGGGGCGATGGACAGACTGTACTGGGACACTTACGTTGAGGACCACGGCGGTCTTTCGCATTTCATAGACTCGACTGTCAGCTTTCTGCACATTTACTTCGGCGAGGTGAGGGAGGCGGTGGCGCACTCGGACGACATCAGCAGGTTCGGGCGCGTGATCTACAACGAGGGCGCGTGGGACAAGGAGAAGTTCACGGACATGAAGGATATAGTGACGCGCAAGGATCACTACGAGGTCGTCAGCGAAGTGCAGCTCCGGATCGAGAAATACAGGTGCACGAAGATAGACATGGGATTCATGGGACGGTGGAAGAACCCGTACCAGATCGCGGACACGCACCTTCCCACCGGCGTGACCGTCACGTACGAAATGAGGGAAGGACTGTGCTTCTTCCAGTCGGTGTTTTTCAACCCGGACACGTGGTTTTCGCTCGAATGCAAGCCGCTGTTCAAGACCGATCCCGTCGTGGAAAAGGAACCTCACGGGTCGTGGAACATGAACGCGGTGGGGCTGATCGCCGCCAAGAATGAGAAGTGCGCCGCCAACAGGCGCGCCCTGTTCAACATGATCGCCGACTTCGTGAAGGATTTCAACCCGGCGTTCTCCGGGCTTGGCAGGTCGCAGTTCTATTTCAACTCGAAGACGAGGACGGCGTACGTGGAGAACCCGGAGGCGAAGACCAATCCGCTGCTTCTGCCGCTTGTATACTACCACGGTGACACCGGCGGCGTTCTGTTCAGCGACTCGACGCCCCTGCCCGATGATAAGTACAGGACGTCGCTCGTGAAGGACAGGAAGATCGCGTACGAGAAGTCCCACTTCGATTTTTTCTGATCCTCCCCGCGCGGTCCCGCCGCGCCGGCGCGCAAGGAGCGAGACCGCGCCGCCGGGTCCGGGCGTTAAACCTTCATGAAAAAAGACGTTGACTCTCCCGGGTTTTTCACGCTGACCATTCCCGGCGGCGAACGGATAATTCTTTACCTTCGCCTCGGTTCCGTCGCCGGGATACTCGTCTGGCTGACGCTCGTCGTATCGCAGGTCGAGGAGTCGCTGTTCCTCGCCCCCGAGCTGATCGTCGGGGTGGCGCCCCTCCTGCTGTGGTTCGCGCTGTACAGCGTTCTGCTGCACGCGCTCGTCAGCCGGCGCCCGGGACGCATCAGGACGTGCTTCATGACGCTTCTTGCGCTGGACGTCGTTTTCACCACTCTTCTCGTGCGCGCGACCGGCGGGCTGAACAGCACGTTCTTTCTGGCGTACTACCTTCTCATCGCGGTGAACACGTTCTACCTCGGTCTGATCGCCGGCGCGGCTGCGACGTTCATGTCGTCAATCGGCTACCTGTTCGTTCTCTTCGAAAGCCCCTTTTCCATCTTCCTCGGCGACTTCGGACTGAGGATCGGCTTTCTCTTCCTCGTGTTCTTCGCGATGGCGATGCTCTCCGAGAGCGAGGTGCGGGACAAGTTCCGTCTTCAGGCGGACAAGGAAAAAAGCGAGGAAATGCGCCACATCCTCGAGTCGAGCATAGACGTCCTCGCCGACGAAAAGGACGCGATAGAGAAGACGGCGGAGGAAAAAGGGGAACTTTTGAAGATGCAGACGGAAGCCACGCAACGCCGCCACGCGCACCTCGAGTTCGCCAAGGAGATCAACTCGCAGGAAAACGTTGAGAACGCCGTCCAGCTTTTTCACAGGTACATATCCGGCATGATCGAGGCGGACGACGTCTCCGTGATCATACACGAGCGGGAAAGCGGGCAGCCGACTCTCTACTCGTTCCGCGGAGGCAGTGTCGGGGCTGCCCCCGCGCCCCCGGACCACCCGCTGATCTCCGCCGTCCTCAGCGGAAAAAACGAGGAGGGCGAGCCGCTCGTTCTGCATCCCGCGGAGGGCGAGGACGCAATCCCCGCCGGCGCCACGGTCGTGAACTTCCCCGTGCGGACGTTGTGGGCGGACGCGGTCCACGCCGGTGAGACCGGTATAACGGGCATCCTCGCCGTGTCATCGAGGCAGCGCCGCGAGTTCGCAAAGGACAGGATGGACGAGGTGAGGATTTTAGGCTCGCACCTCGCCGTCGCCGTGGAGAACCTCAAGCTGCGCGCAAGACTCCAGGAGATGGCGGTGACCGACGGGCTGACAGGGGTCTACAACCGGCGCTACTTCGAACGGTCGCTGGAAAGGGAACTGCGCCGCGCAGAGCGCTACGGGCGCGACCTCGGACTCGTCATGCTCGACATTGACCACTTCAAAAAGCTGAACGACAGGTACGGGCACCCGACCGGCGACGCCGTCCTGAAGGAAATCGCGGCGATAATTTCCGACTCCGTGCGCAACATAGACGTAGTCGCGCGCTACGGCGGCGAGGAGTTCGCACTGGTCGTCCCCGAAACTTCACTCGACGGCACCAGGGAACTGGCGGAACGCCTGCGGAAAAGCGTCGAGGAGCACCGCTTCGTCTCGGAAAACGGAAAACCGATACGCGCCACGATCAGCCTCGGCGTGAGCGCGTACCCGGACGTGAAAACACACGAGGCGCTGATCCAGACTGCGGACGAGGCGCTGTACCGCTCCAAGAAGGCAGGAAGAAACAGGGTCGAAACGGCGCTCCATGAACACCCCGCGGATGAGCCATGAGCGGTTTTACGACAAAAAGGAGAGAGAAGCAGGCGGACGGCGGACGGGGAAAGACAACGAAAGAAAGCGTTAAGTACGGTTTTCGCTCCGACCAGTGCCGTGTGATGGACGTTATTCATAACGAGAAACGCAGGGCGCGAGGCGCGCAGAAATGAATCCGCTCAAGATAAGCGTGACAGGCGTGCGCGGGATCGTCGGGAAGACGCTCACCCCGCTGCTCGCCGTGCGATTTTCCGAGGCGTTCGCGACGTACGTCGGCGGTGGCGACGTGGCGGTGTGCCGGGACACGCGTCCCTCGGGCGGTATGGTGAGCTGCGCCGTGACGGCTGGGCTTCTGGCTGCGGGAGCGCGCCCCGTGGACCTCGGCGTAACGCCCGTGCCGACCATGGAACACCTCGTGTCCCGTTCCGGCGTCCGCGGCGGCATTGCCGTCAGCGCGGGACACAACCCCCCGGAATGGAACGCCCTCAAGTTCGTCGGCGGCGACGGAATCTACCTCGACCAGCGCGAGGGCGAGGAACTTCTTGACATCTTCCACCTGGGCAAATCCACCAGGGCGGCGTGGAACAGGATACCGCGCGTCAAGACCCTTCCCGGCGCGGCGGACGCACACCTCGAAAAAATTCTCGCCTCGGTGGACGCCGCGCTCATCCGCTCGGCGCGCCTGAAGATCGCGGTGGACATAAGCGGCGGGGCGTGCGGCGGGCTTGTCGGAAGACTGCTCGAAAACCTCGGCTGCGAGTCCGTCGTGCTCAACGGCGAGCCGGGCAGGAAGATGCCATCGTTCCCCGAGCCGGCGCCGGAGAACATGGGGCTTCTGGAGACCGTTGTCCGGGCGGCGCGGGCGGACGCGGGGTTCATGTTCGACACAGGCGGCGAGAGGCTCGGCATCGTCACCGACGAGGGGACCGCCCTCGCCGAGAACTCCACGCTGCTGGTGTGCATGTTGTCGGCGCTGCGCCGCCGCCCGGGTCCTGTCGTGACGAACCTCAGCACCACACGAGCAGTGGAGATCGTCGCCCGCGGGTTCGGCGTCCCCGTTTTCCGTGTTCCCACGGGACAGGCGCACGTGTCGCGGGAGGCGAAGAAGAGGTGCGCGGCGGTGGCGGGCGAGGGAAGCGGCGGTGTGGTCGTTCCCGCCGTTCAGTGGAGCCAGGACAGCATCGCCTCGATGGCGCTCGTTCTGGACTTTCTTGCCGGCGGGGGCGAGAAGCTCTCGACGGCGGCGCGCCGCCTCCCACGCCTGGCGATGAGGAAAACCGGAATCGCGATGGACTTCAAGAACGTCCACTCGGCGATGGAGCGCGTCAGAAAACGCGTGGAAAAGGGAGCGAAGGGCGCACGCCTCGATTTCACCGACGGCGTCAGGATGGACTGGAAGGACTCATGGGCGCACGTCCGCGCCTCCAACACCGAATCGCTCATCAGGATTATCGCCGAAGCCGAAACGGTTGAGCGCGCCGCCGAGATTTCCGCGTGGGCGGAGGGACTGCTGAGATGAGCGGGAAAAAGCGCCCGAAGAACGCCCGACGGAAGCCGCGCGAAAGCCCCGTGAAATCGCTCAAGATAGGCATCTCCGGCGTGCGGGGCGTCGTCGGGGACACGCTCACGCCGGAGCTTCTCGTGAGCTTCGCAGAGAGTTTCGGCACCTACACGGGTTCGGGGAGGGTGGTCATCGGACGGGACACACGCACGTCCGGCGAGATGGTCAGGTACGCCGTCACCGCGGGACTGGCTTCCGCGGGCTGCGAGGCGCTCGACCTCGGTGTGTGCCCCGTCCCCACCGTCTCACTCATGGTCCGCAGACTCGAGGCGGACGGCGGCATCGCCATCACCGCCAGCCATAACCCCGCCGAGTGGAACGCCCTGAAGTTCTTCCGCGCGGACGGATGCTACCTCAACTCCCACCAGGCCCAGGAACTTCTCGACATCTATCACCAGGGCGATTACGTCAGGGCGAGCGCCGGGAAGATACGGCAGCCGCGCGCTGTCAGCGGCGCGACGGACGTCCACGCGGACGCCATAATCGCGCGGCTCGGCAGGCTGCCGCGACGCTGGAAACCAACGGCGGTGATTGACTGCGTCAACGGCGCAGGCTCCACGATGGCGGCGCCGTTCCTCGAGGCGCTCGGATGCGCGGCAATCGCCATCCACGACGAACCGGACGGCTTTTTCCCGCGCCCGCCGGAACCCCTGCCGCAGAACCTCGAAAAACTCTGCGCCGCCGTCAGAAACGCCGGGGCGGACGTGGGATTCGCCCTCGACGCCGACGCCGACAGGCTCGCTATCGTTGACGAAAAAGGACGCCCCATCGGAGAGGACTTCACCCTCGCCTTCGCCGTTGACCACATCCTGCGCCGCACGAAGGGAACCGTCGTCGTGAACCTTTCCACGTCGCACGTCCTCGACGCCGTCGCCGCGCGGCACGGCTGCCGTCTGGTGAAAACCAAGATAGGCGAGATAAACGTCGTCGAACGCATGAAAGCCGAACGCGCCGTCATCGGAGGCGAGGGCAACGGCGGCGTGATCTACCCGGAGATCAACTTCACACGCGACGCGTTCGCCGCAATGGCGCTCACGCTCCACTACCTCGCGCAGCGGAGGATGAAGGTGTCCGCGGCGGCGGCGGCGCTCCCGCCGTTCAGGATGGCAAAGGGCGCCGTCCCATGCCCGTCCCGCGCGGCGCGCCCCCTCATCGAATTTCTCGAAAAAAAATACGAAAAATCCGAGCCGGACCTGACGGAAGGAATAAAAATTCACTACGGGGACTCATGGGCGCTCATCCGCCCGTCGAACACCGAGCCGATAGTCCGCGTCGTGACCGAGGCGCGCACCGAATCGGCTGCGAAAAAACTGAACCAGCGCTTCATGAGGGAAATCGAAGAGTTCATCGAAACGACGGGCTGATACGGCGGCGGGGTGATACAACGACATGGCTTCAGGATCGTTCGCAACCGCAGTCAACTGCATGGACGGCAGGACGCAGCTTCCCGTCATCGAATGGATGAAGCGCGAACACGGCGTTGATTACGTGGACATGATCACGGCGCCGGGAGCGGACGGGATTCTCTCTCGCGGCGAGGCGCGTGAGATCGAAACCCTGAAGGAGCGAGTCCTGATTTCGGTCGGGAAGCACGGCTCGCGCGTCATCGCCGTCGCGGGACACCACGACTGCGCCGGCAACCCGGTGTCCCGGGAAGAGCACCTCGCGGACATAAGGACAGCCGTCGGCGTCGTCCACGGCTGGAACCTTCCTGCCGCGGTGGTCGGACTGTGGGTGGGCGACGACTGGAAAGCCGAAGCCGTCGAGGTTTAACACTTCACAGCCGAAATCCAGAATTTCATCCAATCCGCCCGCTAACCCGCCGGCAAGACGATACAAATGGTATCAGAACAAACCGCCTTGAAATCGAGAACACCCGCAACGTATACTCTGGGATCAGGGGGAACTGCCTTCCTATGCCGAGAATCTTTGACAACATCGAACTCGACCTTCTACCGGCGCTGAAGGAAACCCTTGCCGTCTCCGAGCGGTCGGATTTCTGCGTCGGATACTTCAACCTTCGCGGCTGGCGGCAGATTGAGTAAAAAAACTCAAAGAGGAAAACAGCGTCCTGCTCACGGAAGAAATTAAAAG
>JBFMFE010000322.1:0-68796 GCA_040752295.1 bacterium | reverse complement strand
TCATGCTCAACCGGTGGGTCGCGGATTTCTATTTCGCCGGCTACGTGAACGACAACCTGAGGCACTTCCGTAAGTACGCGGAGAGCATTGCATCGGGAGAGCTGCCGTATCGCGACTTCCCCGTCGAATACCCCCCCGTCTCCGTTCTTTTCCTCGCGGCGTTAAGCCCGTTCGCGGGCGAATTCGACACGTTCCAGGGGGCTTTCATCGCGAGCATGACATTGCTGTCGCTACTGTGCTGGCTCGGGGCGCGGGCGTCGCGAACCGGCAATGGGCGCGCGGGGACACTCGTGGAGGCGGCGCTGTACGCCGGGGCGGTGCTCTCGGTCGGACCCATCGCGCTCGTGTCCCTCGATTACATACCGGCGTTGTTCACGGTTCTGGCACTTGTCTTCCTGTGCCGGGGCAAAGCCGCGATGTGCGGGGCGGCACTCGGAGTCGCCACCGCGGCGAAGGGGTATCCTGCCGTCCTGGTGATTCCGGCGGTGCTGATCGTCCATGGCGACGGAAGCGGCAGGCGCGGCGCGCTCGCCTGTTTCGGCGCGTGGGCAGCCGCCGCGCTCTGCTTCACGGCGCCGGCTGCGGCTGCCGGCGCCGGCGGCTTCATTCGGTCCATCGCATATCATGCCGAGAGGGGACCGGAGATAGCGAGCGTGTACGGGGCGGTCCTGCTGCTGATGCGATTGGCGGGGCTGAAGGTCGCAACGAACTTCGACCACGGGTCGTGGAACGTCGCCGGGCACCCCCTTGCGTCAGCGGCGGGGAATTTCTCGCCTGTCCTGACGCTGATCCTGCTCGCCCTCGTGTATCGCCGGGTCTGGAAAAGCACGATTAAAACGCCGGCGGCGGGAGAGTCCCGCCGCACGGAAGAGGTCCGCATTCGCGCCGGCGTCGCCTTTTCGGGCGCCATTGCTGCCTTCATCGCCGGGTTCAAAGTGGGGTCGCCGCAGTTTCTCGTGTGGCTCGCGCCGTTCGTCCCCGTGTGGGCGGGTGCGCGGCGGGGATGGGCGCTCGTCGGGATTTTCGCCGCCGCCGGTCATCTTCAGCAGTGGATTTTTCCCTGGCACTGGAGCGCGCTGGTCCACGTCAACCCCGCGGCTGTCGGGGTTCTTTTAATCGAGAAATTGCTGCTCGTGTCCGTTTTCGCGCTGATCCTCGCCGCGATGCCGGCGCACGGCGCGAAAGGCGGAGAGTCCGCCACCGGTCCGGGTTGAGGGGGCGCCGCGCCCGGATTCGTCAGGACACGAGGAGGTTTTCTTCGAGGGATTCCTCGGATTCGAAGACCTCGAAGCACGGGATGCGCCGGGTCATGGATTCCAGCTCGGCTTTTTTGTCTTCAGGCAACCCGAGGAGCTTCAGGCTCCGCTGCTTTTTAAGTCCGATCCTTGCGAACTTCACGGCAAGGTAGCGGAAGGCGCTCGGGGTGATCTCGGAAACGTTCTCGAAATTTATCACCAGCGTGTTCTTCCCCCTCCTCATGCTCGCCCTGAGGCTCGCAAGGAGCCGGCGGGCGTGGGGCCTGTCCATGTCACCCCTGAGCCGTATAAACGACGCCCTGCTCCGCATCTCGTTTATGGAAGTCACCGTCAGGCGCAGCCTGTCCATGCCCGCGCGCAGGCGGTCCGCGCTTCTGTTCCTGAACTCGATAAGCCTCTCCCTCATGGAATTCTCGTCGAAGACGAATCCCCCGGCGCTCATCGCGAGCTTGAACTCGTGATGCTTCAGCCCGGCGACAAAGTCGCGGCTGTACCTGATGCCCTTTCTGACAAGGCTGTGCCCGATGAGCCGGAACGCCCCGTTTATGGCGTCCCACCGCAGAAAATAGCGGAGCGCGTGGGAATAGGAATAGAACTCGAGCATCGCGTTCTGAACGCTCAACTGGAGCTGGTACGGACTCATTTTCACCGGCTGGTACACCACGTGGTGCCCGTCGTAGAGCGTCCAGTTGCGCGTGAATATCCGCCCCTCGCTCTCAAGCTCACGCGTCGTCTGCGTCCCGGGAATCGGGGTCAGAACGAGGAACTGCGCGGTGTCCACGCTCATCCTCCTCGCGAAGGCGAGGGTCTGGCGCACCGTGTCCACGTCGTCGTCGTCGGAGCCGAGGACGAACATGCCGTGGACTTTTATGTGGTGTTCGTGGAGCCTCTCGACGCACCGTTCGATATCCTCGACGTTCTGCTTCTTGTTGAAGCGTTCGAGCGTCTTCGGGTTGACGGACTCGAAACCGATGTAGAGCCGCCTGCACCTGGTCTGTCGCATCAGTTTCAGGAGGTCGTCGTTGCGCGCGACGTCAACGCGGACCTGCGCGCTCCAGGAGGCGACGGGAACGTGGCGGTCGCGCATCAGTTTCAACAGCCTCATCGTGCGCACGGGCGACGCGGCGAAGTTATCATCGCAGAAAAATATCCGCCGGTGGGGATAACCCATGAGTTCCTCGACCACGTTCCCCTCGCTGCGGAACCGGTACCGGTGACCGAACATCTGCGTGACGCTGCAAAACGTGCACCTGTGTGGGCAGCCGCGCGAAGTCTGGACCGGCACGAGGCGCATCCTCCTGTGCCCCCTCACGAGCGTCAGGTCCGGAAACGGAAGCGAATCGAGGTCTCTCACCGGAGGGGCGTCCGGCGTGTGCACGGGCGCGCCGTCCTCCATGTACGAAACGCCCCTGATCGTCCCGAGTGAACCGTTCCCGAGCAGCGCCTCGATCACCGGCGGCGCCGCAGCCTCCCCCTCGCCCCTGACGACAACGTCGCAGTACCTGAGCGCCTCGTCGGGAAGAAACGTAACGTGCGGTCCTCCCATCATCACGGGGATGCCCGCCCTGCGGGCGAACCGGGCGATCTTGTACCCCTCGGACGCCGTGGACGTGGTCACAGAAACACCGACAACGTCCGCACCCCTCAACGCGCTGAGGGGAACGTTCTCCCACTGCTGCACGTAAATCTCAACGTCATGACCCCTTCCCTTCAGAATGGCGCCGATCAGCGGTAGACCAAGCCGCGGGAACGTGAACGCGCTGTATACGTGCAATCCCGGCGCCCGAGGCTCAACCAACACTATTTTAGCCATGAAATCCCCCCGCCTTCCTCCCCTCGATCCCGCGTCTCCTCTGCGACTTCGATGAATGACATGGAACGAGAGTCACTGTATCATACATCCCCGCCCGAACGGCTGCAACGCCCTCGTCCCTTATTCCTCACAAAGAACCGATTCCGGCGCGTAAGGTCGAACTCAGGTCATCCGAGCGGCGGGGGCGCGGAGAGCCGGTCCAGGGGCGCCCTCACCGCCTATCCTGAATCTCAGCCATCTCGAACCGGTCCTGGCGTCGAACCGCGCCGCCCTGCGACCGTTCACGACCACGTCCCACTTCCCCGGAGGAACCCCGATCAGTTTCCCCCTCCACTCCCTTCCATGGAGCGAAGGAGATTCGATTTCGAACCCGATCGTGCCGTTGGCGACGCGAAGCCCGCCAAGGGTGCAGAAATTGATGCCAAAGGCGTGCTTTCTGCGGACGTTAATGAGGAAATCGCCGAAGCGGTCGAGTGTACGCGCCGCCGACGTCATTGCGCCGCCGGTCCCCCAGTCGTGCATTATGTAGCCGACGACGCGTCGGTCGAAGCCGTGGTGCGCGTAGTTCTCGAAGGTCGCCCCGGCGTCCTTCGCCAGAAAAGTCGTCAGGTTTCCCGGTGCCGCGCCGCGGTTCTCTGGAATCAGCATCAGCGTGAACGAGGCGCGGAGCGCGGCGATCCCGCGCTCGAAATATTCCCTCACGCCGGTCGCCGCATAATAATCCATCAGTGTCTCCGCGAACATGCTCTGGCGCGCGTCGTTCCACTCGGCGTCCGTGTTCATCACCCCGAAGCCGCCGAACGTGTTGATATCGAGGTGGGGCGCGTTCCAGACCTGCTGGTAGAGACAGAGCCTGTCGAGGAGGTTCCTGCCGGTGCGAAGACAGCCGGCGTCGCCCGTCGCTCCGTACAGCTCACGGAAGAGTTCCGCCGCCCAGAAAAGACACAGGTTGTTCTGCGGCGGAATGGGAAAGTATGCGTCCGTCATGTCGAGAGACTTCTTGGAGCACGAAAAGAACGTCTCGAAGTCGAACCATCTGTCGCCGGGTATGACTTCGCGGCGGAGAAAGTCCCCCGCGCGGACCGCCGCTTGAAGGTACTTCTTAACGCCGGTGACGGAGGAGAGGCGCGCCAGAAACATCGCCGGCGCGGCGGTCTGCGCGCTTCTCTCGAGTAGGGGGGAAGGAGTGAGCTTTCCGCCGCGCACACGAACCCACGAGGGGATGGAGCCATCATCCTTCTGCATCCCGAGGAGGGCGTCGCCCAGGTCCGCGCAGCGCCTCACGAGGCGGGCGTCGCGCTCAAGCTCGCGGTGCCACCTCAACATCCAGCATCCGGTCCACGCGTTGTCGGGGAGGTGGTACTCTGTCGTTGGGCGGAACCCCCTCGTTCCCTCGTACCAGAAGACGCCGTCGCGCGCGGCGCAGCAGACGGTCGCGAACAAGCCCTTCCACGCCGGGGCGGCGAGCGCGAGGCTGCGAATCAGCCGCGCACGCTCAACAAGCCGCGCGTCGCCCCACCGCCTGCCGAACCGGTAAAGCCCGCAGGCGGTCCTGAGGTTGTTGAACCATGCCTGGAACAGTATCACCGGCGGAACGCTCATCCGCGTGTTGTATATGAACTCCTCCAGCACGTCGTTCATCGCGGGCAGGGGCATCAACCTTTCGACCGAAAACCGGAACACACGGTCCCGCGCCCCGCTCAACCGGAAGAACCGGCGCGTCTGCGCCGCGTCCATCGTCTTCGGATAACGCTTTCCCGGGAAATGGAACGCGAGGGTGCCGCCGCACGGCGTCCCGTCGAACTCGAAGTCGCGCCATATCCTGCCGCGACGAACCGCGAAGTCCGCGCCGTATTCCGCGCAGCGCTCGAAGGGAACCGTCTGAGGCTCGACGCCGCCCATGTGCGCCCTCCCCCATCTCCGCCACGTGAACCCGAGCGTCTCCCGCAGGGCGTCCTCGGGACCGCTCGCAGCAGCGTACAGGAAAAACCGCAGCCTGCGCTCCTCTCCGGCGCCGACACGGGCACCCTGTCCCGTGGGGGCGAAGTAGGTGTGACCGTCGGGGCGGTACCTCCTGAAACCGAACCCCAGCGCAGGCGCCTCGTCGTCCCCGCCGAGTCCGGCGAGGCGCAGGTCGAGACAAGTCTCCATCGGGCGGCGGCGCCCGAGATGATCCAGGTCGGGGACGAGCGAAACGGAGAATTTTTCCGTACACAGTATCACCGCAGGAGAGCGGAACACCTGGTCCGGAGAAACGTGCCGCCGTGTCTTTCTTATGTTGGGAATCCAGCAGTATTTGAGAGGCGCGTAGTCGCTGTAAACCCCGCCGCCCGGCACGAAAAGAAAATTGGAGAAAAACGACCTGAGCAGGGCGTCCTTTTCGAAGCTGCACGAGGAGTTGACCTCGATCCACTTCCAGCCCCTTCTGAGCATCAACTCCTGCGTTACGGCGATGCCCCTCCGGTTACCCGTGAAGACTATCCTCGCGTCCTTGCCCTCCCTGTGGACTTTCTCAAGCTTCAAGGGGATCGCGCCACACGACGAGCCTGCCTCCAACACCGCGCCCGGCGCGCCGCGTTCACCGCCGCGCGCGCCCGCGTCAAACATCACGACGTCATGCCATCCGCGGCGCCTGACCTGAAAGACGAACAATCCCTCCGCTCCCGCGTCTGCCGCGACGCGGATGGAATCTGCTTCAAAAACCGCTTTTCGCCTCCGCGCGCCCGTTTCGCGACTCATGCTGCGGTTATATTAACCCGTTCTCACAAATCTCGGCAATAACATACGCCGTTCCGCGCGCTTCGCTGAACCGCCGACGCCCCGGCTGCGCCTTGAACGGACGGCGTTCCGCGTATAAAATGCCCTGAAAACATTCGATAACGTCCGGGAGTTTGGGGGCAGGGAAAGGGTTAAAAGGCGGAGGCGGAACCGAAAGTATATTACGGGAAGTAAAAAGACCGGGCAGGGGTTTGCCCGGAAAAAGCGGGGGGATGGAATGAAAAGACACGATTACGCGCTGACCATCGCCGCCGTTCTCGTCCTGATCGTCGCCGCCGGAACACTCCGCGGCGCCACTTCAGCGGCGGAGGAGGCGGTCACAGTGGAAGTGGAGGGCGTCGCGACGATACGGGGCGGAGACACTGCCGCTGCGCGGGATGAGGCGCTCGAGGACGCGAAGAGGAAAGCCGTCGAGCAGGGCGTGGGGACCTACATAGAATCCACAACCGTGGTGGAAGGTCTGGAGGAAGCGCTGGACGAGGTGTACGCCCGCGCCGAGGGATTCGTGAAAAGCTACGAGATCACCGGCGAGGAGCAGACGGGAACCCTTTACAAAACTGTCATCAGGGCGGAGACCCTGCCGGTGGACGCCGTGAGGGAAATCATAAAGAAGATGGGGAGTCTCTGCTTTCTGCAGGAGCGGTGGCACAAGCCGCGGGTGATGGTGCTGATGAGCGAGACGGTCCTCGGGAGGCGCAGCGAACGTCCGTTCGCCGAATCCGAGATCGTCAAGCGCCTCAAGGAATCCTGCTTTACCAATCCGCTGGATTCAACGGCGATCGAGCGGATTCAGGAGCGCGACATGGCGCGCGAGGCGGTGCGGGGGAACGAACGCTCGGCGCAGCTCGTCGCCCAGCGCTACGACTCGGAGTTCCTCATAATCGGCGAAGCCGCGGTCGAGGAGTGCACGAGCGACATCAACCCCTACGACGAGGAGGAAGACGAAGGGCTTTCCTCGTGCACCGCCGCGCTCACGGCGAGGGTGGTGAACGTCACCACGGGCGTCATCCTCGCCGACGACCAGGCGATCGCACCCGGGATCGGCATTTCGGACGACATCGGCAGCAAGCGCGCCATACAGTCCGCCGGCGAGAAGCTCGTGCGCTCGCTCGTCGGAATCATGGCGGGCGAAGGGGGCGAAGCAAGAAACGTCATACTGATCAAAGTCTCCGGCGCGGATTTCATTCAATTCAAAAAGATCAAGGACGCCGTTGCGGGAATGAGGGGAACGCGTGGCGTCGTGCAGCGCGGGTTCGAGTCGGGCGGACTGTCCACGCTCGAAGCCGAATCCGAGTTCAGCCCCGAGGTTTTCGCGGAAAAGCTCTCCGAACTCGACCTCGGAAGGTTCAAGCTCGAAATCACGGGTTTCTCGGGCAGCCTGGTCGAGACACAGGTGAAGTGAACCGCCGCGGCGCCCTCCTTAACTCATGGGAAAAGCTGCGCACGCGATGAGAAGGTTTCTGCTCGCTTTCATTGCGGTCTCCGCCGCGGGACTCGCCGCGAGCGTCGCGCAGCAGGCGCTTCGATACGAAGCGAGGGTCGAAAGGACAGGCTTCGACCTGGGGACCTACGCGGTGGTGAACTGGACCGACGGCGCCGTGCGCGCGCACGGCACGGGCGCGACCGCGCGCGCCGCAAGGGTCCGAGCCATGGGCGCGATCCCCCCGGCGGTGGAAGGAATCCCGGTCAACGACGAGCGAAGGGTGAAAGACTACGCGGGTTTGAAGAGAAAGGTACGCGCCTTCATTCAGGGCGCGAGGGAAACAGGCGCCGGCGAGGAAGAACTGGACGGAAGACGGGTCGCGTGGGTCGAAATGGAAGTCCCGCTCAAAGGCGTTAAGGGGCTGGGGAGCATCTTCATCGAGGAGGAAACGGGAAGGAAGCCGCCCGGCGCGGACGGGATTGAAAATGAAGAAACGGGCGGCGGCGAGGAACCCGCGGGCGAAAAAGGGACTCTCGTCGAGCAGTTGTGGAGCGGGGCGTACGACGGAGCGCTGCTCGACGCGCGGGGAACCGGGCTGATTCCGGCTCTCCTTCCGCGAATCGTGAGCGAGGAGGGGGAAACGGTGCACGACATCGTGGCGGCGGACCTTAAAGCGGCGGTGAAAAACGGCGTGGCAACGTACGTCACGGTGGAAGAAAGCACGGGACTGAACCCTCGGGAACGGCTCGACCCCCTCTGCCTGCTTATCGCACCGCGAACCGCCTTCGCCGCCCGGGTCCTCCTCGGAGGCGTCCGGGCGGAAGGGAAGCTGAAAACCAACCTCGTTGTCAACAAGGAAACGGCGCGGAAGATGAAGGAGAACCACAGCAAGGAGCTTAAGGAATGCAGGGTCGTTATCATCGTGGACAAAGCGGTCGGGGGGATAAAAGGCTCACTTCCGTTCGAATACGCCCGGGCGCCGCGATGATCCATCGGGAACCCCGCCGCGATTGGAAGCCGCCGCCGCGGCGTCGGGCGGTTTGATTGGACGCCCGCCCCGGTTAAAATAGCCCCTTGAGGAGTGATCGCGCATGATTCCGCTTGTTTCGATAATCGGCGCCCCCGGTTCGGGCAAGACCGAACTCATAACGGCGCTGATCAAAGAACTCGCAAAGCTCGGAAGGACCGCGGGCACAATCAAACACCACGCGCACGAGGGCGGTTTCGACGTGGAAGGCAAAGACAGCTGGCGACACGCCGAGGCGGGCGCCGACGAGGTCTGTGTCGCCTCGCCGACACACCTCGCTTTTTTCAGGAAAACCGGGAAGGAACTCTCACCCGGCGAGGTAGCGTCATGGTACTTCGCGGGCGCCGACATCATACTGACCGAGGGGTACAGGAGCGCGGACACGCCCAAGATCGAGATCATACGCGACGCGAAGGGAGCGGCGCCGGAAGCGGGGGAAGGAGAGCTTATCGCCGTGGTATCCGACGGGAAAGTCGCAACCGGCGCGCCCGTCTTCGGAAGAAAGGAGACCGCCAGGCTCGCCGGATTCATCAACGAAAGGTTCCCCGTGCCGGAGATGAAAAACGAGGTCCGGCTCCGGGTCAACGGAAAGACGATAAACCTGAAGCCGTTCGTCAAGGCGTTCATCGGGAACACCGTCAGGGGGATGGTGACGACTCTCAGGGGCTGCAAGAACCCGCAGAACGTGGACATAAGGGTCGGGAAAGCATGAACGCCCGGCTCCGAAACGCAACGGATTCGGGTTTCGGGAAGCCGGGCGATACTTCGCGCGCGTGGCGGTCCTGCGTATCATACGCGTGCAAAAAAGCCTGCATCAGCCTATAATAGCGCCCTGAACGTCATGAAGGACGAGAAGACGCTGGCGCACATCAATCTTCACGCCGTGCTTCCGCTCATCGGGGAACTCGTGAGCGGGGACGCCGAGGCGGGCGCGATCGCGCGCGGGTGGCGGTGCAGCTTCCGGTTCGCCGTTCGGGGCGGACCCGCCGCGTTCATCCAGTTCCGCGACGGCAAAGCCACGGCGGTCGCCGGAAAGGGGCGTTTTCCCAGCGTCGGTTTCTGGTTTCCCTCGCACGGCAAGCTGAACGCGATGTTCAGAGGAAAGGGTCTCCCGGTGCTGTGGACGGGCTTCTGGAACGTCGGGGCATTGAGGGGGTTTTCCCGGCTTGCGAAACGGCTCGAGCAGGTGATGCGCCCGACGGAGGAAATGCTGAAGGACGCGAAAACGTTCAAGCTCCACGTCAGGATGACCCTTTACGCGATGACGAGGGGGATAAAGGCGGTGGGGGAAAACGATCCGGAGGTCAGCCCCCTCGTCGTGAAGGCGCGGAACGGTGTCGCCCAGTTCGAGGTGCTCCCCGACGGTCCGGCGACGCACGTTGTACTGAGCGACGGGCGGCTCGAGGCGCGGACCGGGCGCGCCGAGAGGGCGAACTGTTACATGAAGTTCGCCGACGCCGGGGTTCTCCACGAACTCGCGCTCGGCGGACTCGACGCGTACGCCGCGCTCGGTAACGGCTCGATCCGCCTGGAGGGTTACATACCGCTGATAGACACGCTGAACGCGGCGCTCGACAGGCTCGGCGAATACATGGAGTGAACAATGAGCGACGGAGAAGAAAGAGGCGGCGGCGGAAAGTGCGCGTTCGATAAATCCATGGCTCTTTTCGAGAGAGCCGCGCGGGTCATTCCCGGGGGAATCTACGGGCACCTGTCGCCGATCATCAGGACGCCGGGAGCGACCCCGTACTACGCAGCGAGCGCGCAGGGCGCGCGATTCCGCGACGTGGACGGAAACGAGTTCATAGACTGGTTGTGCGCGTACGGACCCATGGTGGTGGGATACAACAACCCGCGCGTCGAGGAGGCGGCGGAAAAACAGAGGAAGCTCGGCGACTGCGCCAGCGTCCCGGGCGGGATCATGGTGGAACTTGCTGAGTTCCTCGTGGAGCTGATCCCGTTCGCGGACTGGGCGCTGTTCGCGAAAAACGGTTCCGACATGACCACCTGGGCGCTTCAGGTCGCGCGGGCGCACACGGGCAGGCGGAAGATAATCATGGTCGAGGGGACGTACCACGGCGCGCACGCATGGTGCACGCCCGGACACGCCGGACTCGTCCCCGGCGACCGCGAGAACATCCTCACATTCAAGTGGAACGACATCGTGACGTTCAAAAAACTGGTGGACGAACACGAAGGACAGATCGCGGGCGCGATCATGACGCCGTACCATTTTCCCAACTGGAGCGACAGCGTGCTGCCGCAGACGGGGTTCTGGACGGAAGTCCAGGCGGTGTGCAACCGCAAGGGGATCGTGCTGATACTCGACGACGTGCGCACGTGCTACCGCCTCCACCTGCAGGGTTCGCAGGAACTCTTCAGGTTCCGCCCCGACCTCTCGGTGCACTGCAAGGCGCTCGCCAACGGCTACCCGCTCTCCGCCTGCCTCGGGAGAAAAGAGTTCAAAAACGCGGCGTCGAAGGTGTTCGCCACCGGGAGCTACTGGTTCAGCTCCGTCCCGATGGCGGCGTCAATGGCGACCATAAAGGAACTGAAGGAGAACGACGGCGTCGAGACGATGTACCGCATCGGAAAGCTCCTGTGGGAAGGGCTTGAAGGACTGGCGAAGGAGCGCGGGCTGACGTTCGCCCTCTCGGGAAACCCCACCATGCCGTACGCGAGGTTCACGAACGACAACGACCTGTTCCGCAACCAGGCGTTCTGCGCGGAAATGAACAGGCGCGGGATTTTCGTCCACCCGCACCACAACTGGTTCGTCTCCACGGCGCACACCGAAAAAGACGTGGAGATCACACTTGAAGCAGCGGACGCGTCGTTCAGGGCGGTCAAAGAGAAATTCGGGGACTGACCCATAAGCGTTAACTTAACAGAACATCGAATATCGAACAAGGAACCGCAGAATGTCGAAGGACAACGGAGACGAAGGAGGACTTCATAATTCGAAATTCGTTATTCGACATTCGTTTTTGCAATATATCGGTATGGCTCTTAAAGTCAACGCTTACAGGGGACTGACCTGAAGGGCGGCGGGAAAGACCGCTGCCGGTAAAGCGCCGAAGCAGCGAGACAGGTTCCGCGCCGCCCGCCGCGCCGGACCGCCCCGATTTGACATTCCCGCGGGGGATGGGTTATATTCACTGTTGATCACAGGTTTGGAAACGATTCCTTTTTACCTCGTCGTAATACTGGTGTGCCTGTTTCTGAGCGGCGCGTTCTTTTCCTCGGTCGAGACGGCGCTCGTGGCGATGAGCCGCCACAGGCTCAAGGAGATCGCGAGGAAGGACCACCGGCGCGAGGGCGCGATTAAGCTCTGGCTGGACAACCCCAACAAGCTGCTCACCACGATGCTGATCGGCATCAACTTCGTCGCGATCAGCGCCGAGTGGGTCATGACGAAGATCGTCCATTCAGTCGTTTCCGCGCACGACCTGCGCCCTCCCGGGTGGGTGGAGCCGACCATAAGCATCATGACGGTGGCGGTGGTGTTCATCACGTTCGGGGAGATCATCCCGAAGATACTCGCCGTGCACAACCCGGAGCGGTACTCCATGGCGGCGATCAGACCCCTCGTGCTCGTGGACCGGCTGATAACCCCCTTCACGTGGATCATGATGACAGCCAGCAACCGGATCATCAGGCTGTTCGGCGGGAAGCCCGCGCGCGAGGGACCGTTCGTCACGGAGGCGGAAATCCTCGGCATGGTAACCACCGGCGAAGAGGAGGGCGTGATCGAGAAGGACGAGCGGGAGATGATCCACAGCATATTCGAGTTCGGCGACACCTACGTGAAAGAGGTCATGGTGCCCAGACCCGACATGGCGTGCGCGCCCAGGGAAATCACCATCGGGAAGATGGCTTCGTTCGTCGAAAACGTGGGGCACTCGAGGGTCCCCATCTACAGCGGCACGCTCGAGAACATAGTGGGGATCGTCAACTCCAAAGACCTCATACGCGCCCTGATCGAGGGCAGAGCGGACGAGTCGGTGGACGCCGTCATGCGCGAGCCTTACTTCGTGCCCGAAACGAAAAAGATTGACGACCTTCTCAGGAAATTCCAGAAGAGGCGCGTCCACATGGCGATCGTCGTGGACGAACACGGTGTCACGAGCGGGCTTGTCACACTCGAAGACCTGCTCGAAGAAATCGTGGGCGAAATCAGGGACGAATACGACACCGAGGAACCCCTGTACCGCTGGATTGACGAAAACACGCTCCACGTCAACGCACGGATTCCCGTCTCCGAACTCAACGACGTACTCGAATCGCGCCTTCCCGAGAGCGAAGATTTCGACACCCTCGGCGGCTTCATATTCACGACGCTCGGAAAGGTCCCCAAACCGGGGGAAAGCGTCGTGTTCAAAGACATGACTTTCACCGTCGAGAGCATGAACAAGCGCAGGATAAACAGGGTGATCGTGCGGAAAAACCCGCAGCGGACGGGGAGCGCCCCCGGCGCCGGGACGGACGCGCCCCGAAAGCCGCAGTGGCATTCCCACGTTAAAAACGCCCCGCCGGAAACCCGCGGAAGCGCCCGGTGAAAGGCACACCCGCATGATGATAGGACTCGCTCTGGTCGCCGTGTTCCTCGCGTTCGCGGCGCTGATGTACCTCGGGAAACTTCCGGCGCTCATCGCGCTGCCCCTCATGGCGGCGGCGCTCTTCATCGCCGGGGGAATATTCCACTACGGCGTCCGACCGGTCTATCCGGGGTCCCACGCCGTGGTTCTCGCGAAGGACTTCTTCGGCGTCGTGATCGCCGAAGGGACGGTGCGTCTGGCGAACGTGATGGTGACGATAATCCTCGGCGCCGTCCTGGCGGAACTGCTGAAGGCGTCCGGCGTATCGAAGGCGATGATACGATGGGCTTCGGAGCTGGGCGGCGACAGCCCGGTCGCGGTCTGCTTCCTTCTCACGGGCGCCACAGCGGTGCTTTTCACGACGCTGGGGGGGCTGGGCGCGGTGATCATGGTGGCGACGCTCGTGATGCCGATAATGCTTTCGGCGGGAGTGGGCGCGGAGGCTGCGGGGTGCCTGTTTCTGCTCGGACTCAGCCTGGGGGGGACTTTCAACCCGGCGAACTGGGCGGTCTACATCGGCGTGCTCGGGCTGACGCAGGCGGAGGTGTTCCGTTTCGCGGCGGTGTTCGGGGCGGTCTTCGCCGCCGTCGCATCTCTGTTCCTGATCGTCAACCTGCGCCGGGGGGTGTCATCGTTCTGGGCGATGACCGGACCGGTCGAGGAACCGCCGCGCCTTAACCCGCTCGCGCTTCTCACCCCCGTCGTCCCGATCCTTCTCCTCGTGCCGTTCAACGTTTACAACCTCCTCGAAAAACCCCCGAACCCGTACTATTTTCCCATAAACGCGGCGCTCTTCGCCGGGATAGTCTTCGGGGTCGTCACGACGTTCAGGACCGACGGCGGGAACGTGCAGCGGCTGACGAGGTGCGCCATCGAGGGCGTCTCCGCGTCGGCGCCCGCCATCGCCCTCCTCGTCGGCATCGGCATGATCCTGAACGCCGTGACTCACCCCGCCGTCGGCGGCTTCATGGAACCGATACTGAAACGCGCCATGCCGCAGACCCTCCCGGGATACGTCGCCGTGTTCTCGCTTCTCGCTCCCCTCGCGCTCTACCGGGGACCGCTCAACATATACGGTATGGGCGCGGGGCTTGCCGGGGTCATGCTCGCCACCGGCACGCTACCCCCGGCGGCGATCATGGGCGCCCTGCTCTCGGTGGGAATGATCCAGGGCGTGAGCGACCCCACGAACACGCACAACGCCTGGCTCGCGGGATACCTCGGAAAGGACGTGATGGTGTTCACGCGCAAAACCCTCCCGTACATGTGGGGACTGGCGGCGGCGGGGCTGCTGGTCGCGGGCGCCATGTTTCTGTAGAGCGCCGACGGACCGAAAGCGAAAACCACGCACGGGATAATCACCGGCGGTTCGGGTCGGATGGACGACGCCGGAAAGAAAACCACACGCAACCCTGAAGAAACGCGGAAAATCCGCGCTGAAATGGAAAAACCGGAGACGGAACGACGGCGAAACGGCAAAGGACGTGAAATGAAGACAGCGTGCGCCGCGGTCGCCGTCCTCTGCGTCCTGTGTTCCGCCGCGTCGTTCGCCGTTCTCGAAAACGCGCGCGGCGCGCCGGAGGCTGCGGCGGAAGAGAACTATCCCGCGCTGGAGGAACTGTTCAGCATCGTGATCGAAAACCGGGCGGGAGGCGGGGTTTACGTCAAGCGGAGCGGGGAAACGAAGCGAGCGGGCACAGTCCTCGCCGCGGCGGGGCGGTTGAACGAGAGCGGCTACACCGCGAGCGGGTGGGCGTGGCAGCGGTCCGTGGCTGCCGTCGCCGTCAACGCGGTCCACGTCAAGGTTCGGCAGTCCGGCGACCGGGGCGCCGTTCTCAGCATACTGCCCGCGGAAATGTACGAAAAACCCGCGGATTACAAATCCTACTACAGCGCCTCGTCCTCGATAATGACCGACATTCCTGCCGGGACCGGGATATTCGGCGGCGGGTTATCGCCGTTCGTCGGAAACCCCGTCTTCTTAAAGGACGGGGGCAAATGGGTTCCGATCCCGGCGCTGTACCAGCCGCGCGAGGGGGACACGATCCAGATAAAGGTGCTGCGCCCGGTCCGGCTCCCGTCGGAAATCGTCTTCGAGAACCGCTTCGGCGGGCGCATACTTGTGCGCTACGCCGGGGGCGGCGCGAGGGTGATCGGGATGGTGCTCAAGCCGGTCGCCGGCGTCGGGCGGTTCGCGGGTTCGCTTTACGCCGACGTCGGGCGCATCCGCGCGAACCACACGGGCGTCATCTGCGTGTCCACGTCGCCACCGGGCGAAGTCGGCGGATTCCAGATCATCCCCGAGAATCACGCCATGAGTCCCGAGATGAAAAACGCCCGTCTGCTGACGCAGTGGATGGTCGTGGGTCCCACGTCGGTGGAAGCCCCCTCGACAGAGGGCGCGGCGCCGCTTTTTTCCCTGTACCTGCGCCCCGTTTACTTCCCGATGGGAACCTCGGGGAGGACCATCGAGGAGATGCTCGACATGTACATCGTCCAGGTGCGCATCGAGGGGGGGAAATGGCAGCGTATGCCGGAGGTGAAGGGGCGCGTGGACGACGCCCTCGCGGACGTCACCCACGTGCGCATCCTGTTCCCGCTGGAACCCGCTTTCCTCGCGGAAACGGAAGAAAAAAAGTGACGGCGATTCAAACCGGCTTTCTGATATAATTGTGAACCGCATCGAACCGGACGTGATGGCGCTGATGAACACGTGGACGGCACGATTCGCAGGCTTTCTTTTCCTGCTCGCCGCTCTGACGGGGCGTCTGCCCGCCGCGCCGACGTTCGCCGGGGAGGAAGGCGCGATGGATAAGCCGTTTTTCAAAGAGCAGTTGATATTCGACGAGATCCCCGGCTACCCCTCGTGTCACGGCTCCACGGTAACGGAGCTGCCCGGCGGCGCGCTTTTCGCCGCATGGTACGCGGGGGCGGCGGAAAAGGCGACCGACGTCGCCATCTTCTGCTCGCGCCTCGCGCCCGGCGCGGAGAAATGGTCCAGTCCCGAAATCCTGCACGACGCGCCGGGGCTTTCCGAGGGCAATCCCGTTCTCTTCGCCGACGGCGACGGCAGGGTCTGGTTCTTCTACGTCGTGATGTACGGCAGCACATGGAACGACTGCAAGGTGCACTACCGCACGTCCGACGATGAGGGGAAAACGTGGAGCGGCGAAAACACGCTCATCGGGCAGAAGGGATGGATGACACGCAACCACCCGCTGATACTCAACGACGGGACGTTCATACTTCCCATCTACAACGAGGTGCTGTTCACGCCCGGCTTCATCCTCACGACCGACGGCGGAAAAACCTGGAAGAAAACCGGCATCAACCTCAGGGCTGGCGGGGGCATAATTCAACCTTCCAGCGTCCAGCTCTCGGACGGCGCCATTCTCGCCTACATGAGGACCGGCGCAAAAGAAGGCTTCATCATGAAAACCGTCTCCACCGACGGCGGCGAAAAATGGAGCAGCCCGGAGCCGACCGCCTTCCCAAACCCGAACGCCGCGGTAGACCTCGCGCGCCTGCGCGACGGGAGCCTCGTCCTCATCTACAACGATTCGTTCTACGACCGGACGCCCCTCTCCGCCGCGCTTTCCACCGACGAGGGAAAAACCTGGACGTTCAAGCGCGACCTCGAAAAAACGTTCGGCGAGTTCTCGTATCCCTCGCTGATTCAATCGAGGGACGGCGTCATCCACGTCACCTACACCTACAAGCGGACGAACATCAAGCACGCCGCTTTCAATAAAGAGTGGATCATGCAAAAACCCTATAAAAAATGACGCCCAAGGACGTGATCCGCACGCGACGACGAACCGCAGCGCTGCTTCTCCCTGTTGCCGCCGCCGCCGCACTACTCCTACCCGCGGGCTGTTCCCGTAAGGAAAAAAAGTTTCCGTCGAAACCCATCACGGTCATCTGCCCTCCCGCGCCGGGGGGAACCTCCGACCTCGTGACGCGCACCATATCGTACTACGCCGAAAAGGAACTCGGCGTCCCCGTAATCGTGGTCAACAAGACGGGCGGGGCGGGGGCGGTGGGCATGAGCGCCGGGGCGAAAGCGAAGCCCGACGGCTACACCGTCACGTACGTGGTCGTCGAAATCGCCATCCTCCCCCACCGCGGACTCGCCCCCGTCTCGTACGATGACTTCGACCTCCTCTTCCGCATCAACCACACACCCGCCGCCCTAACGGTGAACTCCGGCGCGCCGTGGAAAAGCTTCCGCGACTTCGCCGCTTACGCCGCTGCGAATCCCGGCAGGATAAGAGTCGGCAACTCGGGCGCCTTTTCAATATGGCACCTTGCCGCCGCACGGCTGGAGCAGAGCCTCGGGACCGATTTTCTCCACATCCCGCACAAGGGCGCGGCGCCCGCGGTCAAATCGCTCCTCGGAGGGCACATAGACGCCGTGACCGTCGCCCCCGCCGAGGTCCAGACCAACGTCGAGGCGGGAAAACTCCGTATGCTCGCCGTCCTTGACGAAGAACGCGACCCCAACTTCCCCGACGTGCCCGCCGCCGCCGAAACCGGCAGCGCCGTGAGCGTCGGCGCGTGGGGCGGCATGGCGGCGCCGAAAGGAACGCCCGAGACGGTGAAAAAAACGCTGATAGAGGGTTTCAGAAAGGCATACGACAACCCCGAATTCCAGAAAAAGATGAAAAACCAGAGCGTCCGGCTCGGCTGGCTCGATGGCGAGGATTTCCTCGCCTTCGTCAGGGAGCAGAGCGAGGGTTTCAGGAAAACAATCGAAAAGCTTGAGATCAGATAGCGCTACGTCAGACCCCGGAAAGAGGGCGGAACCACCCGGGCGGCATGAAAAAGGCGGCACAATCAACCACGGCGCTGCTTTTCATCGCTTTATCGGTCTGGGCGCTGCGGGAAGCTTCCCTCATGCCGGCGGGAACTGAGGGGACGCCGGGTCCCTCCTTTTTTCCACGCCTGATCGGCATTTTCCTCGGCGCGCTCGGCGCGGCGCTCCTGCTGCAGACGATTCTCTCACGTAAACGCCCCGACGAAGGGGGCGGTGAAAAAACCGCCGCCCCGTTCTCCCCCGTCCTGTTCCTCCTCCTCGCGATCGCGTACGTCATGGCGATGAACCCCCTCGGGTTCCTGCCTTCAACCACCCTGTTTCTCTTCGTTTCCACGCAATGGATGAGGGGGGAGAAGCCCATCGGGAACTTAGCGTTTTCCGCCGCCGGGGCGATTGGCGTATACCTGTTCTTCGGCGCCCTCCTGAAAGTGCCGCTTCAACCGCTGCCTTTCGGCTATTAGGGAGGCGCTCGCCGGGAGACTGCACGGAGCACTCACCGGAAACATGCTCGAAGCCCTCTCATCGGTACTCACGCTTCAGACCACGGCGCTCATGCTTGCGGGGCTTGTCGGCGGCATCGTCGCCGGCGCGCTCCCCGGGCTGACCGCCACAATGTCCGTCGCACTCCTCGTGCCGTTCACCTTCGCGCTCGATCCCATGCCCGGACTCATGATGCTGGTGGGTGTATACATCGGGACGATGCACGGCGGCGCCATCTCGGCGATACTGATCCACACGCCCGGCACACCCGCCGCCGCCGCGACGTGCTTCGACGGCTACCCTCTGGCGCAGCAGGGCAAAGCCTCGCTCGCCCTGAACGTATCCGCCATCGCCTCGACGTGCGGCGGCGTCGCAAGCGCGATCGTCCTCGCCCTCGTCGCGGCGCAGATCGCCGGCTTCGCCCTCAGGATAGGCTACTTCGAAATGTTCGCCCTCGCCCTCTTCGGGCTGAGCATCATCGCAGGCGTGTCCGAAGGCTCACTCACGAAGGGACTGATAATGGGCGCCGCCGGCATGTTCATATCAACCGTCGGTTTCGACCCGATCGACGCTTACCCGAGATTCACCTTCGGGGAACCTGACCTGTACGAGGGGATTTCGTACATTCCATTGCTCATCGGGGTTTTCGCGATGTCCGAGGCGCTGATTCAGGCGGGCGCGCCGCGCGGCAATGCCGGGGTCGCGGAAGGGATAAGAAACGTCTTCCCCGGTCCTGCCGATCTCAAGCGCCTCGTCCCTGCGATCTCGCTTTCCAGCGCCATCGGCACGCTCGTGGGGGCGATCCCCGGCGCGGGCGGCGACATCGCCTCCTTCATGGCGTACGACCAGGCAAGGAAAATTTCGAAGAAGCCCGAGGAATTCGGAAGCGGTTCAATCGAGGGAGTCGCCGCCGCCGAGACCGCGAACAACGCCGTCACCGGCGGCGCGATGATCCCGATGCTCACGCTCGGCATCCCCGGCGACTCGGTGACGGCGATCCTGCTGGGCGCGCTCATCGTTCACGGACTGCGTCCGGGGCCGCGCCTCTTCGAGGAGAACGCCGGTTTCGTGAACGCGCTCTTCGCCGGTCTGCTGATCACCAACCTGTTAGTCCTGCCCATACGCCTGATCGGCGCCCCGCTCTTCGCGCGAGCCGTTAACATCCCGCGCCATTTCCTCTGGCCGCTCGTCGTCGTGCTCTGCGTCGTCGGCTCGTTCTCCATGACCAACACCATGTTTTCCGTCACCCTCATGCTTGCCGCGGGGGTCGCCGGCTACCTGCTCAGACTCCAGGGCTTCCCGATGGGACCCCTCGTCCTCGGCGTGATCCTCGGTCCCATCGCCGAGGAAAACCTCCGCAACGCCCTCCGCGCGCACCCCGGCGACGTCGCCGGAATGATCGCCAGCCCCATCGCCGCGGTCTTCATCGCCCTCGCCGTCCTTTCGCTCGTCCTCCCCCTTGTTCAGGATTGGCAAAAGAAACGGAAGCGTATATCATAGGTACATGTCAAAACTGCAGAGGCTCGAGGGAATCATAACGCCGCTCGTCACGCCTCTGTCGAAACCCGACCGGCTCGACACAAAAGCCCTCCGCAGGCTCGTGCGCTACGTCCTCGACGGCGGCGTCCACGGCGTCTTCCCCCTCGGAACAACGGGCGAGTTCCCGCACCTGACGCGCGAGACAAGGAGAAACGTAATCGAGGTGACCGTCGAGGAAACCGGGGGAAGAGTCCCGGTGCTCGCCGGCATCGCCGACACGGACTTCCAGCAGGTGATCAAAAACGGCGCCGCCGCGCGGAAGGCAGGAGCCGACGCCGCCGTGGTCATTCCGCCCTACTACTTCCCGCTCGAAGAAGGCGAGATGGAAAAATTCTTCGTCCGCATCGCCGACGAAATCGAACTCCCGGTGATGATATACAACAACCCGCCTTTCACAGGCGGGTCGTCCGTGACGCCGGCGACGCTGAAAAAGTTAAGCGCCGACCCGGCGATCATCGGAGTCAAAGACAGCCGCCCGGAAGCCTCGAAGATGACCGAGCTGATCAGGACGTTCAAACGCCGGGGGAACTTCCGCGTGTTCTGCGGCGCCGAAGGCATCGCGGCGGAAGCCCTCGTCAAGGGCGCACACGGGTGCGTCCTCGGCACGTCCAACCTCATACCGGCGTTCCTCGCGGGGCTGTATAACGCGGCGAAGAAGAGAGACCTGAAATCCCTCGACAAGATGCAATCGGCTTTCAACCGGCTGAGGCGTATCTACACGCACGGGCGGCAGCCCTGGAGTTCCTACGTGAAGGGGTTGAAGGTCGCCCTGTCGCTTATCGGCATCTGTTCTCCGATCATGTCGCAGCCGTTGGAGCCGCTCCACGACGCGGCTGTGAGCGAAATAATAAAAGAGCTCTCGGAATTCGGGATACTGTGAGCCTGCCGCGGCGGCGGCACATCAGCCGGTTTCGCGCAGCGCCCGAACACAGTTCCCCGCCTTTTACCTCCTCTTTCTCCCGCGCTTCGCAATTCTCTTGTAGTCCCTGACGGCGAACCTGTCGGTCATGCCCGCGACGTAGTCGCAGACGATTCTGTGTGGCGGCTCGTCCGCCGCCCCCCCTCTGAAATCCTCGGAAACCTCCCGGAGGTTTTTAAGGTAATACTCGAAAAGTCCCGTTACGTACTTCTTCGCAAACCCCGCCATCCGCCTGATCCGGCGATGTTTGTAAAACCGCTCATAGAGGCAGTCGCGCAGTTCGCCCGCCTTCCGCTCCATTCCCCCGCTGAAACACACCGCTTCCCCGTCCGCCCGTCTCACGTCGTCCACCGACCGGAAGCCCATCCGCCCGACGTTCCTCTCCGTTTCCCCGACGAGATCGGACACCATCGCGTCTATGAGCATCCGAATGAGCTGGTAGCGTCTCATCTTGACGTTGCCGGCAAGCGCCGGGTTGCCGTCAATGACCTTAAAAATCGGCTTGCATATTTCGAGCCCCCTCAGTTCGTCTTCCCCGAGGATTCCGGATTTGAGTCCATCGTCCGTGTCGTGAGATATGTAGGTGATCTCGTCAGCCCTGTTCACGACCTGCGCCTCCAGCGAGGGCAGCGTGCCCCTGACGAATCCCAGTTCCGGCACGTCGAAGGATGTGCGGTGCTTCGAAACGCCCTCGCGCACCTCCCAGGTCAGGTTCAATCCCGGAAACCCGGGGTAGCGCGACTCCAGCTTCTCCACGATCCTCAGCCCCTGGCGGTTGTGCTCGAAGCCGCCGTGCTTTCTCATCAAGTGGTGGAGCACTTCCTCCCCGGTGTGTCCGAAGGGCGGATGACCGATGTCGTGGGCGAGCGCCACCGCCTCGGTAAGCTCCTCGTTGAGGCGCAGGCGCTTGGCGCATGTCCGCGATATCTGCGCGACCTCGATGGTGTGCGTCAACCGCGTCCGGTAGTAGTCGCTCTCGAAGGGCACGAACACCTGCGTCTTGAATTCGAGCCGGCGGAAAGCCGACGAGTGTATCACCCTGTCGCGGTCCCGCTGGAAGGGACTGCGATACGGGTGCTCCTCCTCCGCGTACTCCCTGCCGCGCGTCCCTGCGCTTTTCACGGCGTACTCCGCCAGAGTTCTTTCTTCCCATTCATGAATGGATTTCATCGGCGCAGCTCCGGTTTTTTTTCGGCGCGTCCGAAAACCCCGGTCCGCGGGTTCACGACGCGGCAGGTTCAGCTCCGAGTTTCACTCGAGGTTCAAAAGCCCCTCCATGTCCATCACGACTTTCATCTCGATGGGCTTCTTCCGCGACAGGGGATTCCTGACCCTCATTTCGCTTTCCTGCCGCATGGAGAACTCGTAGGCGACCATTATGCCCTCCGCGTGGGCGAAGTAGATTTTACCGTTCAGTTTCTGTTTGAGTTTTTTCATTTCAACGCCTGCGCCTGCGAAAGGGGGCGCCGAGAAGAATTTTTCATTGATTTCGGGCACGTCCGCGTCCGTCCTCGCCTCGATGACGGCGCACGCGAGTCCCTTCACGCTTTCGATCCCCTCCAGAACATACTCCACGTTAACGGCGGGCGCGTCCTTCCCTCCCCCGGGAAAAAGAGGCATCTGCCCCTTCCATGTCTCGCCGACGCTGACGGGATGGTCCGGAAACACGGCGTGCGACCACCCGCCCAGCGCCTCGCCTGTCCTGATGGGAAACAGCTCGGACTCCACGATGGAGCCGCTGAATTCGAGCACCCTGCCGTCCTTTGCGACCTTCATGAGGAACGGCTCGGTGAGCTTTTTCATGGGAGAGTCCGCGGGAAGCTTCTCCGCCTTCTCCGGCGAAGATATTACCGCGTCGTTGAAACTCACCGACCAGTCCGTCACCCTCCCTTCGATGGCGGCGGCGCCGTCCTCGGCGACTTCCAGCACCTTCATCTCCATCCCGTTCCTGATTTCCATGAAGAACTCCTGATTTCTCAACGCCGGGTCGGCAGCCCCCAGAACCATGGAACTGCCCCTGCCCGTCATCTTAAGCGAATAGACGTACACGTCGCCCCGTTCATAGCGGTTCTCGAGAAATATCCGCTCTGCGGCGCCCGGAGGCGCTGCCGCCGCAAAAACGCACAGCGCGAGGAAAAACGCCGCCGCCGTCGCGCGTACGGCTCGGGTTGCTTTCGCATCGGTCATTTCAGAAACCGCCGCCCGGCTGAGTTATTTTCACGTCTCCGGAAGACTTCACCTGAGCGTCACGACGTCGCCCTCGACTATCATCCTGCCGATCTCTTCGACCGCCGCCTGCGAGTACGTGTCCCAGACCGCCGTCACCCTGATCGTTCCAATGATGTCCCTTATTTCGTCAATTTCCTCTCCCGTGACCGGGTCCACGAGCGTCTCTCCGATGCGGTACACCGTGAGCACGTCGTCCTCCCTGACGCCGTCGGCGACGGTGAGGTTGATGTACACCCTGTCGCCGAGCGTTCTCAACACGTACCCTTCAAGCGGGAAAGACGTTCTGACGACCTTCTCGGCTTTTGCTATCAGTTCGTTGAACGCCCTTGCGGCAAGCCCGCGCTCCGAGTCCAGGCTGGTCATCTGGATGAACTTATCGGCGTCGTCAGCGGATTTCAGGGTGAACGTGGTGTCCTTGAGCGAAACGGGTATTTCCTCGTAGAAGACCCACCTCTTTGCGGCGGCGTCGAGTATGCGCATGTCAACCGCCGCGTTGAACCAGACTTCGAGGTACCCCAGTCCGCCGGGACCGATCTTGTTGACTTTCGACTCGTATTTAGAAACGGCGCCGACGATGACGCCGTCCGCGCCCCGCACCCGCACCCTGTCCGTCACGTCGGAGTTCATCAGTTCCTCAACCGTCATGTCGCTCTCTTCGAGCGCTTTTGCCGACTCTTCGGGCGGCAGGATGACGAATCTCCGGTCCCTCCTGAAACGTTCCTTGAGACGCCGGGTGAACTCCTCGCCCGCGTCAATTCCCTCAAAGCCCGTCCTGTTTTCGAGCGTCATGAAAACGAGGCGCTTCGGCTCCCTCGTCTTCTTCAATTTCTCCTTCCTCGACGGAGCGAGGGCGCCCGTGCGGAACGGCTCGCCTTCCGTGCCGCCCGCGAACGCCTGGAACCCGGGCGGCCCGGTCCGCTCCCCTCTGAGCCACCCCTTCACCGAGTCAAGCCCCCCCTCGCCCCCGATGGGCAGGCTGATCGTCACCTCCACCTTCCCGTCCGCGGCGACGTTCTGGTTGATTATCGTCGCGGATTCGACGAACAGCCTCAGGACCTGGCGCTTCTCGGGGTACGCCGAGAGGTGCTCCCCTATGGTTTCCCTGTCGGTCAGGCTCTCCCTCTCGAGAACGATCGTGACGTTCCTGCGCGCGTCCTCGATGGCGAGCGAGCGAAGCTGAGCGTGCGACGCGCCGGGCGTCCCCTCAGCCTCGCCCCTGGCGATGACGACGCCCCTCAGCCTGTCTATGTACGAAGGGATAAGCTCGGCGCGCGACAGTGCCCCGAAGAACGAAAAAAATGCAGCCCACAACAATGCCTGCTGAAAAATCCTCATGATTCCTCTCCCTCGTTCGCCGCTCCTTTTTCGTCGGTCTTTATTGATTTTACGCTCATTGAATGATACACGATCCGCGGACAAAAAACCATCGGCAACGGATATTTGCAGTTCTCGATCCCCTCCCGATGTTTACAGAATAACAATGCGGATGATACACTTGACACCGGACGCCCCGGCGTTCGAAAAAACACGCCGGAAGGAGGGGAAAACATGGGAAAGGGAAAGTTGAAGCGCCCGGACAGGGAGGAGATGGCGAAGGACTTCGGCGCGGCGGAGAGATTGCTTTCGCGCAACCCGGACCTGCTCTGGCGGACCGTGGGCGCGATGGTGCGCCTCGCGGGGAGAACGTCCCTCGGGCGGCTCCTCATGGAGCGGACGGGGAGACTCGCGGGCGCGGCGCTCGCGGAGATGGAAATGTTCGGGATGAAAACAGCCGACGGTCCCGTCGCCGCGGCGGGCGAATGGCTGAAGGTCCTCGAGGCTCTGAACTGCCGGTACGAGGTTGGGAAGGTGACGAGCGGCGGGGTCGAGGTTTTCATGCTCGAATGCCCGGCGGGATTGAGCGAAAAGAACGGGAAGGAGGTCTGCCTCGCGGGCATGTCGGCGGACAGGGAACTGGTCGGGCGGCTGGGGGGCAGGCTGCTCATCGGCGAGACCATCGCCGACGGCGCAGGGAAGTGCCACCTGAAGGTGGTGCGCGCCGAATCGTGAAACGGGTTTGTAAATCCGGCGGAACCTGAATTCATCGCGAGCCGTTCCGAAGACGGGAATAACACGGGGTGAGAACCGTTCCCCGCGGAAAAGTGAGAAAGAAAAAGCACAGCCGTTTCCTGATCACCGGCGTCAGCGGATACTGGGGCGCGGCGCTCGTCCGTTCTTTCTCAGGGGAAAAACCCCCGGAAAAGCTCGTCGGGATTGACGTGAAAAAGCCCGCGCGGCGGCGCCCGTTACTCGATTTCCGCAGGGCGGACGTCCGCGACCCCGGTCTCCGGAAGACGCTCGAAAGCGAGCGGATTGACACGGTCGTCCACCTCGCGTTCGCCCTGAACGTGTTCTCACCGGACAGAAAGATAAGGGACGTGAACATCGTCGGGACGCGGAACCTGCTCGACTGCTGCGTGAAAGCGGGCGTGAGGAAGTTCGTCCTCGCAAGCAGCACAACGGTCTACGGGGCTTTTCCCGAGAACGATGAACCCTTCACGGAAGACGTGCCGGCACGCATGACGCAGGGGCTGTTTTACACGAGGGACAAGGTGGAGATAGAGGACATGGTCGAAGAATACCGGAGGAACCACGGAGATACCAGGTTCGTGATAATCCGCCCCTCGGTGATCACGGGACCCTCGATGGGAAACATACTCTCGTTCCTGCTGCGGGTGGTCCGTCTCATCCCCGCGCCGGTTTTTCAGAACCCGCCCCTTCAATTCGTGCACGAGGACGACCTCGCTCGCGCGACGCGCCTTCTCATGGAGCGGGAATGCGAGGGGATATACAACGTGACCGGCGACGGCGGCGTGCCGTACAGGGACGTGATACACATCTGCGGTGGAACGCCTGTTTTAGTGCCGAGGGGCATACTCGCGGGCGCCGCGCGGCGCATCGAGAGGCTGAGGCTGACGCCGCCCATCGCGGGATTCGTGGACCTCATCTCTTATCCGTGGGAAGTCAGCAACGGGAAAATAAAAAGGGACTTCAACTTCGCGTTCAGGTACACTTCGAGGGAGGCGCTCCTCGAATTTGCGAGACGGATTCCGGGCGGGGCGCGCGGATGAGGCGCGCGTGCGCGGGGTGAGGCGCTCGCCGGCGCAGTCAGCTCCGGCGTTCGCCGGGGCCGTGCTCGCCCGCGCGGAGGCATTTTTTCAATGCTTTCTCGGCATCGGGCGCAGCCATGGCGACGACCTTGTCGCCTTCCCTCAACTCGGTGTCCCCCCTGGGGACGACGACGTGCCTGCCGCGGAGGATGGAAGCGATAACGCAGTCGGGGGGGACGTGAAGCTCCCTGAGAGTTTTGCCGACCGCCCCGTCGTTTCTTCCGAGAACGAACTCGACGAGATGCGCGCTGGTTGCGGTCTCGAGGCGCAGCCGTTCCATGTGATCCCTGCGTTCTCCGGTGTCGAGCATGACCTGCGAGTAGGCGCGCACGATGTCGCTCCACCGGAGCATTCCCACGAGGCGTCCGGGGTTCGCCCGGTCCACGACCGGAATCCGGCCGATGTCCATCGCGCCGAAACGCCTCATTACGTCCTCGAGGGTGTCGTCCGGGTAGGCGGTCACGACGTGCCTGACGCATATGTCCGCGACCGTTCCCGAGCGCCTTTTCGATTTGAGCGCCTGCTCCAGGTCGTGAAGGGTGATGACGCCGTACAGCCTGCCCGCGGCGTCCACCACCGCGAAGCCGTGATGGAACGTCTCGCGGAACAGCCGCGCGATCTCGTCGAGCGGCATGTCCGGCGGCACAGTGGTTAGTTTCGAGACCGGCTTCATGGCTTCCTCGACGCGTATCGCGCCGAGGAGTTCGAGGTCTCTGCGCGAATAGAGGTCCACGCCCCGGCGCTTGAGCTTGTGGGTGTAGATGCTTTCGGGGTCAACGAGGTCGGCGACGACGGTGCTGACGACCGTGGCGAACATCAGGGGGAGAATTATGCGGTAGTCCTGCGTCATCTCGAAGAGTATCAGAATTGACGTCACGGGCGCACGCGCGGCGCCCGCGAACAGCGCCCCCATTCCGACGAGCGCGTAAGCGCCGCTCTCCGCCGTAACGCCGGGAAACCAGGCTTTGGCGACGGCGCCGAACGCGCCGCCTAACATCGCGCCTATGAACAGCGCCGGCGCAAACACCCCTCCCGAACCTCCCGAACCGATGGTGACCGACACCGCCAGAATCTTCGCGAACACGAGAACAACGAGCAAGCCGAAAGTCATCTTTCCGACGAGGGCGAGTTCGATTGTGCCGTAGCCCACGCCGAAGACCTGCGGCAGGTACAACCCGAGGGCGCCGACTATAAGCCCGCCCGCGGCGGGCTTGAGGTGCTCCGGGAACCTGAAGGCGCCGAAGACGTCCTCGCAGGCGTAAAGCGACCGCACGTAAAGCAGCGCGGTGAACGCGGCGAGGAGACCCAGAACGAGATACAGAGCCAGTTCCCAGGGGCTGACGAGTGAATAGTGGGGAATCTGAAAGGCGGGAAAGTTTCCGAGGAAAATCCTGCTGATGACGGTGGCGATCACGGAGGCGACCACGATGGTGCTGAACGTCCTGATGGTGAAATCGCGCAGGATGACCTCGAGCGCGAACACGACCCCGGCGATCGGCGCGTTGAACGTCGCGGCGATGCCACCCGCCGCGCCGCACGCGACGAGGTTCTTGATGCGCCTCTCGGAAAGCCGCAGCGCCTGCCCTATCGTCGAACCCAGCGCCGACCCGATCTGGACGATCGGTCCTTCCCGCCCCACCGAACCCCCCGTGCCGATGCAGACGGACGACGCCAGGGTCTTGCCGATGACCACGACGGGACGGATGCGTCCGCCGCGCAGGGCAACCGCTTCCATCACCTCGGGCACGCCGTGACCCCTCATCTCCCTGCCGACCAGCCGGATGACAGCGCCCACGATCAGTCCGCCCGCGGCGGGCACGACAATCACGTAGTGCCGCCCCATGAAACCGAGCAGCGTCCCCCCTCTGTCGAACGACAGGGAACGGAAAAACTCGATCATCATCCGGAATACGATGGCGCCGAAACCGGAGCCGACGCCAATAACCAGCGCGAGGGCCGTCAGCACCGCCGTCTCGGACGACCAGAACCTGCGGTACGGAACGTACAGCCATTTCCCCGCGACGCGCATGACCCGGAGCACCACCGCTGCGAACCCGCCTCTTTCCGTTTCTTATTATGTGAGATATCCGCTGATTATCAACATCCGGGGTATTTCACCTGCATCCGCCCGCGCCCGCCGTGAAAATTCACTTCTCGAGAACGCGGAAAATCCGGACTTCCTCGCTTCTGAAGACTTCCCTGAACACGTCCGGACGCGCCGAAGCCCATTGCGCCTCGATCGTGAACCCTTCGGGAGAATGGCTCATGAACCGGCGCGCGATCGGATCGAGCGTGGTGCAGAACAGGTAGTCCGCTCCTCCGGCGCGCAGGTTTCTCAGCCAGGCAGTGAAATCCGCGCGCTCCCTGTGGAACTGCGGACGCTCCGTGTCCGCGCCCGGTTCGAGGTTTCCGGGAACCCTGAGGTGATAATCGTGAAAATTCCAGTCGGCGTGTTCATCCACGTTCGCGTAGAAGACGCGGTTGCGGAGTCCCGTTCCGAAAAGGCCGTAAGCGCGCTCGTTCCCGCAGTGTGCGATTCGCGCGCCGGCGCCGGCGTTCGCGTCAATCAACCCCCACGCCCTGCCCACGGGAAACGCCGTGTACCACCGGTACTTGTACCGCGCGTGATAATCCCACGAAAGCAAAAGCGCAGGGACAAGAAGAGCGCCGGCAAGAACGGCGCAGGCGGACTTGAGAGGGAATGCCGCCCTCGCCCACAGAAAAACGAAAAAAACCGCGACCGACGCCGCCGTGAGCGACACCGCTCCCCTCGCCGGACCCAACAACCCCTGGTTCGCCCCGGCGACCGTCGTCATAACCTCCCACGCTATCCTCAGCGCGTGATCATGGCGAAGTGTGCTCGCGGCAACGGCTGCGGCGGCGAACGCCCACAGAACGCCCCGTCCCTTTCTTCCGAGACCATCGAGCGCAACGCACGGATAAACGCAGGACAGAAAGAACGCGGGGAACAGGAACCTGCCGTTCGTAAGATTGTTGTGAGGGTTAACGTACCAGAAGAGCGCGGCGAGCGCGGGGGGAAGCAGCAGAACGGGAATGACCCGGCGGGACGCCTCAAGTCCCCTCCGCAGCACGAGGACGAGGGAGATCGCGCCGCACCCCGCAAGAAAAACGGCGAGCGGGTACCCGAGAAAGAAATCGAGAATCCGGAGCATCTCGCCGGGGTCGGTTACGTGAAAGATTTTCATCGCGTCCCTCCCGTAGGCGCCGGAGAATACGGTGAACCCGGCGACCCCGACGCGGAGCGGGTAGAAGGGATTGCCGGTGACGACCCAGTTGCGCACGTACCAGAAACCGCCCGAGGCGATGGACAGAACGCCGAACAGCAGGACGTATTGAAGCGATCTTCTCAGACCCGCCCCGCGGAGCGACCACAGGAAAACCGCGGCGGGCAGCGTCCCGTAGAGCACGGCGACGGACTTTGTCCCGAGGAAGAGTCCGAAGGCGATTCCTGCGAGGCACAGGCGCCTCAATTCACGGGAGCGTCGCCATTCGAGAAGGAAGAGAACAGCAGCGAGGAACCACGCTGAGAACACGACGTCCACGCGGGCGACGACCGCCTGCTGCACGGCGGCGGGTATGAGAACGGCGACGTACGCGCCGATGAGCGGCGCATCCCGGCGTTCCGCGCACATGCTGCGGGCGAGTTCGAAAACCAGCGCGCCGCAGAGAACCAGGAACGGGACCTGGAGTGCGTTGGTGAGGAAGTCCTCGTGAAACGGGAGCATCAGCCAGAGGAAGAGCAGTTCCGTATTGAGGGGATAGTACGAGGCAGCCTGCGCCCCGAAAGGCAGCGGCACTATCTCGATTTTCCCGCTGTGGAGCCACGCCGCCGGGAAAAAGAGGTGATAGATGAAGGCGTCGCCGCCGGCGGGCGGCGGGGCGGCGAACGCCCACGCGGCGATGAGGGCGAACAGGGCTGCCAGCGCGGCGGCGACGCACGAGTGGGCGGCGCCCGAGGGCGGAAACGGGATCATGCCTCGAAGTGTGGATTGAGCCGGAACACCCGCGCGGACGGAGGGCGGCGGTCCCGGCGTTTGCGGCGGGGTGCGCTTTCCGGCGCGCCCCGTCGCGGCATGGATGACGACGGCAGCGAGCGCGGCGCAGACAAGAACGGATTCCGGCGCGAGCGCGCCGGCGAAACCGAGAGCCGCTTCGAGAACTACTATCGTCGCGCAGTACACGACGGCGAAAACGGCAAGCGGGGCGGCGCCCGCCGAGTCGGGAAAAACGCGGCGCGCCACCCTGTGCGCTCCGTATCCCGCCGAGGCGTTCGCAAGCGCAAAAACAACCACTGCGTAAATCCGGCTGTCCGTCATCGCCCTGTGAAACCCCTGTTTCACCGTAGTGTCATGTCAACGGTCATATGTCGCGCTGAAAAACGAATATCGAATAACGAACAAGGAATGTCGAATGATGAAGTTTTTCCTGCATTTTCCTTCGATATTCCGCGGTTTCTTGTTCGATATTCGACATTCGATTTATCACGCCCTGCTGTTCTGTTCGGCGGGGTACGGCGACCCCGCCCTACAATTATATAACAGGCTCGAATACGTCACTTTATGGTTGACGCGACAGTAGATTACACCCGCATGTTCGGGTTCCTCACAGCCGCGCCGGCGGGGGAACCGCGCCCGTTTCCGCGCGGCGGGGAAATTGACATTCGGGATCGCGCAACATAGTATTAAAGGCTCGGATTCCGTATGAAAATCCTCACGGCAAAGTTCTGGCTGAACCTGGCGATGATCAGCGGCGGCGCGGGGTTCGCCGCGCTCTTCGCGCTTTCGTTCATGGAGGCGTCGTTCTTCCTCCTGCCCGTCGAGACGCTCCTGATACCCCTGTGCTTCAAAAGAACATTCCCGGAGGCGATGTCGTACGCCGGCGTGGGGACGGCGGCGTCGGTGCTCGGCGCCATGTTCGGCTATTTCATAGGCGTCAAGGGGGGGCGCCCACTTCTCCTGAGGATGTTCGAGAGGCGCAAGGTGGAACGCGTGGAGCAGCTCCTTCAGAAGTACGACGCGTGGGCGATAGGGATCGCCGCGTTCACGCCGATTCCCTACAAGGTTTTCACAATCGCCGGCGGCGTGTGCGTCATACACTTCCGGCGGTTCGTGGCGGTGTCGCTTCTCGCGCGCGGCGCGAGGTACGCGATCATCGGCAGTCTCGTTTCCCATTTTTCGAAGGATATGGAACTCAGGGCGGTCGAGGAATTTTTCGAGAGCGCCGGGTTCAAGCTGGGCACGATCGCCGTGGTGGCGGCGATAGCCGCCGTCTATTTCGGCCGCCTGTACATCTCAAGGCGCGGGCGCGGTAGAGCACGTCCGCCCGGCGCGCGGAGAGCAAGGCAATGAGAGTGGTCGTCACCGGCGGAGCGGGGTTCATCGGGTCCCACCTCTGCGAGCGGCTGTTGAAGGAGGGGCACGAGGTGGTGTGCCTTGACAACCTCATCACCGGGCGCGCGGATAACGTGGCGCACCTGCTGGGCGCGCGGTTCACCATGATTCAGTACGACATCACCAATTTCATATCGGTGGCAGGCGGGGTTGACGCGATCCTGCATTTCGCGAGTCCCGCAAGTCCGATAGATTACATAAAACTTCCCATTCAGACGTTGAAGGTGGGAGCGCTGGGAACGCACAAGGCGCTCGGGCTTGCGAGGGCGAAAGGGTCGAAGTTCCTTCTCGCCTCCACATCCGAGGTGTACGGCGATCCCCTCGAGCATCCACAGAGAGAGAGTTACCGGGGCAACGTGAATCCCGTGGGTCCGCGGGGTGTTTACGACGAGGCCAAGCGGTTCGCGGAGGCGATGACGACGGCGTACCACAAGGTGCACGGCGTCAGCACGCGGATCGCGCGGATTTTCAACACGTACGGTCCCCGCATGAGGCTCGACGACGGGAGGGCGATACCAACCTTCATCACCAGAGCCATCCGCGGCGAACCGATCCCCGTATTCGGCTCCGGCGCGCAGACACGGAGCTTCTGCTACATAGACGACATGGTGGACGGGATCATGAGACTGCTCGACAGCGATCTCGCGGAACCGGTAAACCTCGGCAACCCGGACGAGCACACCATCCTTGAGCTTGCGGAAATGATAATCGGGCTGACCGGTTCAAGGAGCAGGCTTGAACGTCAGCCGCTTCCCGATGACGACCCCAAATGCAGGCAGCCGGACGTCTCGAAAGCGCGAGCGACGCTCGGCTGGCGCCCGGCGGTCCCGCTCGAGGAGGGGCTGAGGAGGACCATCGAGTACATTCGCATCGAAATGGGTTGAACCGTACGAAAAGATCATCCTCCGGGGCGTACGGGGTACGTGGACCGGGGAACGTCCGGGCGGAAGGTAGAAAACCGCGTGTTGAAAGCGGCGGCTTTTTTTATAAGAATTTTCATAATGAACGGCGCCGCGGCTGAGAGCGCGTCACGCCTTTAAGAAGGGCGAAAAGCTGATGCAGAAGATATCGCTTGACGAGATCAGCACGAACGAACGGATCGTCCTCGCGCGCCCCGTTATACTCGGAACCGGCGTCAAGGGCTTCAACGCGGGCGTCGAGGTGAACGATCGCGTCGTGGCGATGCTGAAAAAGCTCGGATTCGAGGAAATCTGGATCGCGGGCGAAGACGAAGAGGTGAAACAGATAATAGAAGGGGAAGAGGGCGAAGCGGAAGAAATCACCCAGCGCGAGAAGTTCCTGAAGATAAAAAACGAGGTCGCAAACGTCCTCGCGGACATCATGACGGAAAAAGACCCCCAGCGCGAAATACTCAAGATCAAAAACGTGAGCCGCAATACCATCCTGATGAAGAAAGGCGCGCTGACCAGGGTGGACCCGGAACGACCGAGCTGGGAAATCAAAGACCTGAAAAAATTCTCGGAATCCATCATAACGGTGCAGAGGCTCGAGGAATTCATGAAGATGTGCAGGGACCTGCTCGAGAACGAGTTCTCGCCCCGTCGCATAGACTCGGTGAGCCTCAACCTCAACGACACCCGGATGGAGGAGAGCTACATCTATCACCACATGGCGAACTGCGGGCTTTATTTTCTCGCGACGGTCGCGAAGCACAACGCCGAGCTGAAGAAAAAAGGCGCGGTAAGCTCCAGGCTGAAATACTCGAAGGACTTCCGCGCGAAAAAGGACGCCGTTTTTTTCTTCGAGGACGACGAGATGCTCAGCGGCGCGCTCGGCGCCTTCATGCACGACGTCGGCTACCTCCACGACGGTATGCCGGAAATCCTCGCCAAGAAGGAGGTCATCTCGAAAGAGGACCACGACGTCCTCAAAAAGCACGTCGAAGTATCCATGAACGTGGTGAGCTACCACACCTTCTTCAGCAACCGGCCGCTCGCCATAAGCGTGATCGAAAACCACCACGAGCGGCTGGACGGCTCGGGGTACCCGAAGGGAAAAAACAACTTTCACGCGTTCTCAAGAATCCTCGGAGTCATTGACGTCTTCGATTCCCTCGTGAACGACCGCCCCTGGCGAAAAAAGTTCGCAAGGAGCAAGGTACTCGAATACCTCTACCAGAACTCCGAAAAAAAATCCGACCTCTCCGGCAACATCCAGCACAACACGTTCGACCGCGAACTGTTCCTCTGTTTCGAGCGGATTCTCAACCTTTACGAAGTCGGCGAAACCGTTGACCTCTATCACGTGAAAACCACCGAACCGGTCTTCAGGGCGCGCGTCAAGGAAAACAATCCCGGACGACCCGAAAACCCCATAGTGGAACTGCTTCACTGCTACGCCGACCCCAAACGCGACGTCGCGGGAAAAGTCCTCAACCTGCTCTCCATCAACGACCTCTACGTGGGAGAGACCACCGACTTCAAAAAGGGCGCGATCACCTGAAGCGCCGGGGGGCAGTCATCTTCGCCCTGCGGCGCGCAGGATTTCCGGCAGCGGACAGGACCGGAAAAGACCCGCCGGGTCGCCCATGGAAGAAAAAAAAGGCGAACACGTCTTCCACTGCCGAAGCCCCATATTCATGTGCCCGCAATGCGCGAGGGCGGAATCCTGCCGCGACCTCCTCTACCTGCTCGAGGTGTTCAGACTCGAAGACGCCCGCAGGAGGGAGGAGGAAGACGACTTTCCCTTCCTCGCCCGCCGCAAGCCGGGACGAGAACCCGATCCCCGCAACAGGTTCAACGACCTGACGAGCGGCGAGTGGCTGCGCTTCACCCGCACCGTCTTCCCTTCCAGACTGCCGAAGAATCTCGCGCACAACCTGCGCCGGAGACACCCCGATTACAAGAGTCCCTACCTTATGGGGCAGCTCATAGCCTTCTTCACCATGCCCGGCGACCTCGTCCTCGACCCCTTTGCGGGCACGGGCGCCGCGCTGGCGGCGGCGGCGATTCTCGGCAGGGAATCCATCGGATTCGAGATAAACCAGGAATGGATCCAGTTGTACAACACGCTCTGCACCGCGGAAGGGATAGAAAAACACAAGATCGTCCACGGCGACTGCCGGCATCTCATCCGGCACATCCCCGACGATTCCGTTGATTTCGTCATTCTCGACCCTCCCCACCCGGGGAAGGAGAGGGAGTGGTTCACCGCCGCCGGTGACGACGGACGGCGCGCCGTGGAGGCTTTCGCCGATTTAGCGGGGCAGATTCTGCCGCCGTGCCGCAGGGTGCTCAAGCCGGGAAAACACCTCGCAATGTTCACCAGGAACCTGTTCATGGACGGGGGATACATACAGACGGCGCCGATGCTCGCGCAGCGGGCTGAAACGGCGGGGTTCGTTCTCCGGGGGGAAAAAATATGGGAGAACCCGGCGGAGAAACTCCGTCCCTATGGCTACCCCCACACTTACGTCCCCAACATCGTGCACTACAACGTGCTGTTGTTCCAGAAAAGGACGGAAGACAAGAAGAAAACCCGTTCCGGTCCGCCTTCCGGGAAACCAGCCCGCTGAAAAACCGGGCGTGCGGCGTAAGGATCGCCCATCACGCAAGAAAGCCACAAACGCTTCAATCGAAAAAAAGCTGGCACTCGAGGAGGCGCCGGCGCACAAACTCATGGAGGAGGATTTATCGAAACTACTGCGAGGTTTCCGTTTCGGGCGTCGGCGCGAGACCCGCGTAGATGGCTTCCAGAAGTGGCATGGCTATCAGCGGCACGGCGTTCGCCTGGCTTGCCATCGCGACGGTGGTCTGCGTCCTGATCTGATTCTTTGCAAGCTCGGTTATCTCCACCGCCATGTCGGCGTCCAGTATCCGGGACCTCCCGGCGGAGACGTTTATGTACTGCGCGGAGATGTCGTTGAGCGTTTTTCTCAGCCGGTTTATTATCGTGCCCACCTCGACGCGCGCCTCGCTGATCTTGTCAATCTTATCGGCTATGTTCGACGCCTGCGTGCGTCCGAACCCGCTGAACCAGCTCATGGTGAAATTCGGAAGGGGGGGCTGGAAGAACGCCTCGAAATCGTCGAAAACCTGTTCCATCCACATGGTCTTGACCTCTATCCTGTGGCTCGAATCGTTATCGGGTCCGACCTGAAGGTCTTCCCCGGAAGGCAGATGATAATGCGGTATGAGGTTGCCCGTGCCAGGCTCTATGTAAAAATCGTTCATCAGTATGGGCTTCCCGTTAAACTGGATATAGGGGAGGAACCGCTGTCCTCCCACCTGTGTGTTGAAGAACTTCACCACTAATTGCGCAAGTCCGTAGTATTCGTCGTACAGCATCCGCGCCTGCGAGGGGACAACCTCCGTGGGATCAACGACCGTGCTCACGACCGCCTCGTTCGCGAGCCGCAGCGCGATGTCCTTCATCCGCATCAGTATGTCCTGGGTAACGTCGAAAACTCCGTCGAGAAAGTTGAGCATGTAAATCCCGTCCTGCACGTTGGCTATGTCGGTGAGCAGTCCGCGAATCTGTGCCGTCATCCCCACGCTTATGGCAAGCCCGGAGGGGTCGTCCACCCCCCTGTTCACCCTGGCGCCCGACGTCAGCCGCTCGGTCTTCTCGCCGAAAACAAGGTTGTTGAGCCGGGTCTGATTAAATACGTACTGCGCCGTGGTATTTGTATTAATGGAGATCATCTCAACTACCTCCCTGTAGTCACGGATGGGGGCGAAATCCTTTTCGCCCTCGGCGTCTATCCCGCCTTCTATTATTTAATCGGTATAAGGCGCGAAAACTTGAGCGACCGGAGAAAAAACCACTACCTGCAACTTTTTCGGAGCGGGAGGGTTCGGGAACGCGGCGACAGTGTCGCCGTGAACGTCCCCGGGAATCGCTCGAGGGGCGGGGGTCCCCGCGAAACCTCACGGCGGCGGCTGAAATATGAGCACTCGGCTGTTGTCCGTGTCCATCACTACCAGTTCGCCGGTGGAGGCGACCGCCACCCCCATCGGACCGTTCAGCGTCGCGTAATCGTTCGACTTCGGGTGGATGACGTTGTCAATAGAGCCGTCCGGCTTCCATATCTGCACTCTGTTGTTATAGGTCCCGTCCGCTATGATCATGTTTCCCGCGGAGTCGAGGTCCACGTCGAAAGGATACCTTGTTTGGCCGTACGCCGAGCCGAAGGCGCCGTACGTCGCGACGGCGGCGCCGGACGAGTCCAGCTTCCTTATGGTGCTGTCGTCCCATGTCGCAACGTAGAGGTTCCCGGAGGCGTCGGCGGCAATGCCCTTCGGGTCTTTGAGGGTGAATGTGTCCAGCAGCGTCCCGACGCTGTCGTACTTTTTTATCTTCCAGTTGCTCGTCGTCACGAACAGCGCCCCCGCGGCGGCCTCGATGGCTACGGGCGCGGAAACGTCCCATTTGCGCAGGAATACGCCGTTAGTGTCGAACACCTGCACACGGTTGTAGTTGTCCACCACGTAGAGTTCGCCGCCGGAATAGGCGATGCCCATGGGCTGGCGGAAATTCCCGTCTTCGGGACCAAGGGTTCCCCAGTGGGTTATGTAAACGCAGTTCATGTCTATCTTCTTAATACGGTGGTTGTCCATATCCGCCACGTAAATGAAACCGGCGGGATCAACGACGGCGTCCATCGGTCGGTTGAACCTGTCGGTGTGCCACGGCGGCAGGTATTCGGTCGGGTTTTCCCCGCATTTTCTCAGGAGCGTCCAGGCAGGCTCCATCGCGACGGCGCTCGCCACGTTGGAACACTCGCTCTCCTCCGGGGTGGGCAGGGCATTGGGGTTGACTGCGGTGACGACGTAGTAGTAGGTGACCCAGGACGTGACGGCGGTGTCGGTGTACGTGCTCGTCGCGGGTCCCACTCCCGTGACGTAAAGGTTCCCCGGATCGCAGACGCCGGACGCGCTCAGGGAGCGGTACACGTTGAACGTGAACGTGGCGAGTTCCCCCGGGGTGACGCTTGTTCCGTCCTCGTACTGGAAGGGACCAGACCAGGATAGTCTTATTTCGAGCGTTCCGCCCACCGCGGTGAGCGTCGGGGGCAGGGGCTTGTCGCTGCCGACCTTGATGGTGCCGGTGTCATCGGTGACGACGCCGGGGTCGAACGCCGAGCAGTCGCCCGGCGCCGCCGGCGCGTCCACGTGTATGGTGCCTTCCGGTCCCTCGTGTGCCGGGATGAAGGTGTTGACGCTGAAAGGACCCGTCGCTATCGGGTCGAGCGTTCCGGTGACGCTCCAGCACGCGGGGTCGTCGCCTCGCAGGTTGTCGTACTGGTCGTAGCCGGCGGCATAAAGCGTGAGAGAGGCGCCCGCCGCCATGATCTTGTTGCCCTGCTCGCTTCCCCCGCCGTTGGGAGAATCGCGTATGATGTATTTCGCGAGCGCGCCCGGCACCCAGGTGACGTCCGTGTTGGTTGGCGGGTTTTCGCCTGCGCCGGTGTTCCCCGACGCGCCCGACGTCGGCTCGGTCGCCGTGAAGCGCACCGTTTCGGTCGCCTTTGTGTCCGCCGGGTAGAACTCGGCGAGGCCGCTCACGAAAGCCGCGCCGAGGATTTTTCCGTTGCCGCCCCCCAGGTCCACTATGTTCGCGCCGGAGTAAGTTATCGCCGACGCGGTGCCGCCGGTCTGCGTTATGTTCATGTCTTTGTCGAAGGTCGTGATGACGTTGTGGAAGGCGTCGTGCGCCTCGACGTACACCGTGGTCGTCGCGCCGGCGGGCACGGACGCGTACGGGTTCGCGTAAACGTCGAAGTGATCGAGCACGCCGGTGCCCCAGGTGACGTCGGTTCCGGTTTCATTGGTGTTGCCGGTCGCTCCGGAGAGGCTGTGCGCGGCGGTTATCTTCGCGGGACCCTCGGCGGTGGTGTTATAGATATTGACGAGCGCCTCCCCGTCGCCGCCGAAGCTGTTCATCTCGAGCGTGGCGCAGCCGCCTCCGAGGTCGGTGATGGTCGCCGGCGCAACAGCCGTCCACCACATCGTCGCGCTCGGGCATGGAAACCCCGCGAGTTCCGCCTGGAGGTCTATCGGGCCGTCGTCGTTTTCGTACGTGCCTATGAAGTTGTCGTACGCGTCATACGCCTTGATGGAGACGGTGGCTGCCGTTCCGATGACCGGGGTCGTGGGATTGGCCGTGACCACGAATTTAGCGAGCGGACCCGGCGTCCACGTTACATTGGTGCCGGTCAGGGACGTGTTGCCCGTTGACCCGTCCGAGGGGTTGGTGGCGGCGGCGGTTATCGTTTCGTTGGCGCGTATGTTTTTCAACTTGACGGTCGCAACGCCCGCGACGAACGTTCCCGTGGCGATGAAGCCCGTGCCGTCCCCGTTGTTGGTCACTCCCGCCCCGCTCCAGGTCAGCGTCGTCCCCGTTGCGGCACCGGTCTGGGAGAGGTCTATCGCGACGGCGTTGACGTACGTGTCTATCAGGCTGCCGTTGTCATCGTAGGCTTCGATGGTTATGGTCGTGTCGGTGTTCACAGGAAGGGACGTCGGGCTTGCGGTCACCCTGAACGAGCCGAGGTCGATCACCTCCAAGTTGTTGGGAGTGGGTGAGCCGGAGACGTCGTACAAATCGTCAATCGCTCTGCCGGGGATGGTCTTGAAACCGAGCGTCGTGCTGGGGTCGGCGGTTATTCCGGCGAAGGTGCACGTGACCTGGTGGGTGGTGGTCGAGAACGCGCCGCAGCCGGCGGTGATGTCGAGCCACTCAGTGCCGGAGGCGCCGTTTATCTCGTCGAGGTCAACCATGACGGCGTTTATCGAGTCGTTCAGGTCTTCGACAACGACGGAGACCTGCGTGGTGTCCGCGCCGTTGTTCACGACGTCCGGCGGCGTGAACGTGACGCTCACGACGGTCGGCGCGGATTGGAGCACCTCCAGGTTCGGAGTGTCGGTGGCATCGGTGAAGTTTCCGTAATCGTACGCGGTGACGAGCAGTGGCTTAAGCCCCGCGGACGTGCCCGGCTCGACGGTTATCGTCGCGGTGAACAGGCAGTCGTCCGCCGCGGCGTCGGGCGGGAACCCGTCGTCAAGAAGCGTCGCCGTCGCCCCCCCCACCAGCCCGAGGTCAATCTCCACCGCGAAAATGTCGGAGCATGGAGTGCCTCCCGATTGGTTCGGGTCTTCAACCTGAACGAACACGTCCGTACTGCCGCCGGGGACGACCTGCCCCGGCGGGGTGTAGCTGAGGGAAATTATGTTCGGAGGGTAGTTTCTTTCAAACGCGATCACGTACTTGGGACCGTCGCACGTCATGTAGATTTCGGTTTCGCCGCTTGTGGGATAAAAACCGACCGCGGGCGAGTCGGAATAGTTGCAGCTGAACAGGATTGTCTGGTACGTGCTCCCGTCCGCACGGTTGAGGATTTTGAACGTTCCGGGCGCGCCCGCTCCCACTCCGCCCGCGATGACGTAACTGCCGGTTATCGCCGGCGCACCGAAAAACTCGGCGCCGGCAACGCCTCCAAACTTTTCCGAAACCCACAGCTCCGACGACGTCAAGCCGCTGTCAAGAATCGCGTGCACGTACCCGTCTATGGTGCCGACGTAAAGAACCGAATCCCTGTATGCCATGTCACCGTAAACCCACTGCCCGAGATCATGAACCCAAATTACACTCCCCGTTGTCGCATCGAATTTCACGATGTTCCCGGATTCCTCGAGGGCGTAAAGGGCGTTACCCTCCACAACCGGCGAGCCCCTGAAAGACGATCCCCCGATGATCACAACTTCCTGCTCCCACACGATCGCGCCGGTCGAGGCGTTCACCGCCATGTATCTGAGCTTGTCAATGTCGTGTCTCCTCTTCCCGACAAAAAGCATCTCCGTTGCGCCGACGGTCTCCACCGCGATGCTTACGTACTGCGACGGGTACAAGATGTTGAGGGGGGGCCACTTCTCCGACCCATCCGCGTCGTTCAGGGCTATGACCTCTCCGTCGAGTCCGCTGAAGTTGTACGATACGTAATACACTGAATCGGAGGTGGCTGCCAGCGTCGAGTAACCCACGCCGTACCCCGAAGCGGGGCTGTACTGCCAGACGGGTGTGCCGTCGAGGTTGCGTTTGTATAGAATTCCTCCGTTGTTGAGTACGTACACCGCGCCGTTCGCCGCCACAGGCGACCTGTAGGGAATTCCACCCGCCAGAGGAACCGTCCATATCTGTGTCCAGGTATTCTGATCGATGCAGTACAGGTTCCCGCCAAGGTCCACGGCGTAAGCCCTGCCGTTGACCATCAACGGACCAGCCATCATGTTGGCGACCGTTGAGAATACCTGGCGTACCGTCATCGGTCCGGGCAGTTCGAGCGACGACTGGTCGTTGCGCGAGAGGTTGCAGCCCATCATGGGCCAGTCGTTGCCGCAGGGAACGTTCGTCGCCGCCGGCGTGAGCGACGGCGAAGTACCCGGCGTGACCGTTACCGAAGTCGTCCCGGTCAGACCGTCAATCGCCGCCGTCACCATGCCCGTCCCCGCGTTCGTCGCCGCAAAAACGCCGTCCGCCGAAACAGTCCCCACTCCCCCGGTCACGCTCCATACGGGATAGACTCTCACGGGAGACGCCGTACCGCCCAGTGCGGGCGCGTCGTATGCGTATGCGGAAAGCGCGACCGTGCCGCCCTGCCCCACCGTCGGCGAATCCGGCTCGATCCTCACCTCAGCGGCGGCGCCGTCCAGCACCGCGATGCGTATCTCCGCCGCGTCCACCGCACCCTGCGTGTCCCTGACGGTGACGGCGATGACAATCTCCCCACGGGAGGCGGGCGCCTGCCACGCCGGCGACCATGCGCCTGCCGGCGCGACGGTCCCGGCGGTAGGATTCCACTCCACGTTCAGCGGGTCGCCGTCGGGATCGCCCGCCGCAAGCGTCAGTTGAACGGTCTCCCCCGTCCTCACCAGCAGCCTTTCCGCGACAAGGCTCGAAATGACCGGCGGCAGGTTTGAACTCATCAGCGACTGAAGAACCTTCCCGGCGTTGATCCTTCCGCCGATGGGGCGGTCCGTGGATATCACGTCAACGTTGGATGAAATATAACTTTTGAGAGTGTTAACGCTCATGTCCGGGTGGATTGAAAGCACTATCCCGGCGAGACCCGATACGAACGCGGCGGAGAACGATGTCCCGCTCCGGTAAACATAGCCGCCGCCCGCGCCGGTGGTGTAAACCTGCTTTCCAGGCGCGGCGACGTCCACTCTCGTCCCGTAGTTCGAAAATGAGGCGCGCTGGTCGTCCTCGTCCGACGCCCCCGCGGACATAACATACCTGTCGGCGCCCGGCAGGAAAGTGCCGGAGTCGTGTCCGCCGTTGCCCGCCGCGGCAACGACAAGAGCGCCGCGGTAATAGGCGTCGCGCGTGATCGCTCGGACTATTTGCTCCACGGGAGAACCCGACGGGAAATCGGCGCCCACGCTGATGTTGACAATCCTCGCCCCGTTGTTCACCGCGTACGTTATGCCGTCGAGCACGGTGAACAGCGGGCACGTGCCGGCGTCGGTGCACACCTTGACGGGCATTATCCGGCAGTTCCAGCACATCCCGGCGATGCCCGCCGCGTTGTCGCCCTTCGCTGCCGCCACGCCCGCTATCGGCGTGCCGTGCCCGTAAACGTCCCCCGTGCCGGCAGCGGGCGAGATAAGATTGACGCCGCCGGATACCCTCCCGGCAAGCTCAGGGTGAGAAGCGTCCACGCCGGTGTCGAGAACAGCGATGACGGGGTCGCCGACGGGGGCGTACTCCTTCCACACCGATGTCATTCCTACTTTTTCAAAACCCCATCTCTCGATATACGGCGCCGCGGCGTCGAAGACGGGGTCGGCGGGAACGGCGCTGGGAGCCAAAAGGTAATTGGGCGATGCCGTTCTGATTTCGGGAAGCCCGTCGAGGGCGGCGGCGGCGTCCTGCGGCGTCGTGGATTCGAGTTTAAACTGGTACACGCCAGCAGCGGAGTTCCTGCCCACGACCTTCGCGCCGATTCCGCCCGCCAGTTCCTCCACGCGCGCGTCGGCAGTGCCGGGCGCGACGGCTACCAGAAGCTGATCCGAAATGTACGGAACGCCGGCGTCATCGCGCGCCACGGGGTCTTCCTCGCCGAAGGGATAAGCGGAAAGAGGTGAATCATCCACCACCACGACTCTTCCCGTCGAGTCCGCCGCCTGACCGTATGCCGCCGCGACGGTCCCCGCCCTCCCGCCGGAATCCGCGCGGTAACTCACCGAAACCCCGCTCGCCGCCGACAGCGCTCCGAGCGTCCCTTCCGCCGCCCATTGCGCTTCGACGCCACCCAGGTATCCGCCGGCTTTATCGTATCCGGCAGCCCAGAAGGTAACTTCCTCACCGGGCAGAAGGTCAAGCGGACCGACTTCCCGCCCGGTTCCATCGGGGGCGCTTTCTATCCGGATCGTCACAACCTGGGGCGCCGCGGGTTCGGGCGTGCCGGAATCGGTCGGGGGCGACAGTTCGAGGACCGCGGCGACGCGGGAATAGAGAAAATATCCCTCCCACGGCTTCAGCACCGTGGTCGCCGCGTATCTCTTTTCCGCGGCGTCGTACCCGAAAACCACGGCTGAAACGCCGTCCGCGTTCTCCAGGCTCACGCCGCCGACGCTCGCCGACTGTACCAAGTCAATTTCGGAAAGGAATGGGTTCCCTATAAGGTTCCACCCGGGTGATACCGGTATGGTGAAACCGCCGGCGGCGCTTACCGGGGTTCCGGAGAGCGCTGACGTGCCCGCCGGCAGATGGACCCAGTAACCCTGCCCCGGGTTTATCCCGGCGACCTCCGTGCAGGGGATGTACCTGCCGTCCCTGACCCCGAAAAGGGCGAAATCACGTTCGCCGAGCAACTTGCAGGCGTCGCCCGCGTTCTCGAACGTAAAAGGAAAGGTTACAAGCTGCCAACCCTGTGAAAACGTACGCGTGAATTCGCCCGCGAAAACGCCGGTCGCGCAGAAAATAACTATAAGAGACGCAAAAACTGATCTTCTACAGATCACTGAATGTTATATTCCCTCCGGTATCAAATTCTAAACCTTTTTCCTGAAAAAGCAAATTTTTTAAACTCGAGGGAAATTTCGAAATCCAGTACCGGGGGCACATGCCCCCGGCGCCCGCAGGGAACATAAACCGTACCGTACGTGCGGGCGGCAAGCGCGCGTCACCGGGTCTTTTTCCAGCGGAACGGAATCGTCGGCTTGAGTGTGAGCGTCTTTTCGTCGAGGGGATAGCACAGAAAAATTACCAGCCCTAAAAGCACGAACACCGCCGTGACGGGTCCGATCAACCTGATCCCGAAGGGGTTGTCAACTGAATATCCGAACCTCCCGAACAGAAAACCCTGCGTCAGATACGTGAGCGAAATCGTGTATTTCTGGAGAATCCCCTGGGCGCCGAAGAAAATGGCTTCCCTGCGCTTCCCCGTCACCTTCTCATCGTAATCGGCGATGTCGGCGATGATGGGCAGCCCCAGGCATATGATGCCCGCCACGGGCACGCCCATGATGAAGAAAAACACGCAGGCGACCGTGATGGTGGGCATTCCGAAAACGGTCTCGGCGTCGAGCAGATACAGCATCGGCAGCGCGGCGCAGAGCGCGAGGTAGGAAACCGAAAGCATCAGTTTCTTGGAATATCTTGATGCGAACCTGTGGATGAAAAAGAAAGACACGAAAACCGATACGGCAATGATGCCGAACACGACGGCGGTGAACGACTGGGGCTTCCCGAGAAAAACGGTGATGACGTACATGAACGTGTTCAGTATCGTCTGAAACCCGAGGAGCATGAAGAGGGAACTGATCACGTAAACGAGGAAAGCCCTGTTGGTGAAGGTCCATTTCAGCGCCTGGAGAATGGTATAGTCGTCCTCGTCCCCCCTGGCGCGCGTGAACCTTTTTTCCGGCACACCGACCACGGGCATGTAGATGGCGACAAGCGCGAGAAGCGCGACGACGGCGTACATCCCCGTGTGTCCATAATCGTTCCTCTTGAAAACGGAGGGCAGTATCATCACCAAGCCGGTGCCCAGCATGAGAAAAACCTGCATGAGCTGCGATATGAAGACCCTGTCCTGGCTTGACCTCGCTATCTCGGGAAGGAGGGCGAGGTACGGGCAGAACACGAGCGTTATGCAGAACCAGAACGCGGTGTTGGTGACGACGAGATGCAGGGTGGTGAGCGGGAGGCTGTCGGGGAAAGGCGGATACCACATGAGAAGGAAGAAAAGGCACATCGGAAATCCCCCGAACATTATGAAAGGGATGCGGCGTCCCCACCGTGTGCGGGTGCGGTCGCTCCAGTAACCCACGACCGGCTCGAGGAATCCGTCGAGGAAGCGCCCGACGGCGAGGACCGCCGTCGTGAGTCCTATGGGGAGAAGTTCCCTGAATCCCGTGCCGCCGCCGGGAGAGTAGTAAAAAGCGAGGTACATCACGAAAGCCCACTGGAGGAACTGGCTCGACAGGTTGCCCGACGCGTACATAAGCCCGCGCCATAAGGGGAGACGATCTTCGGGGGCTGATGATGAGCCGGACATGGAAGCCGAACCGGCGCCGCGACCGGCGCGCCGGGCAGAAGGGCGCGGAATTCACATCCTCTGCGTCAGGGTGAGCGAGTAATTTATCCTTGCGTCATGCTCGACGTAGCTCCTTCCGGGGTCGCCGAACACGGCGAGGTCCAGCGAGGTGGTTTTGTACGTGTATCCGACGCCGAACGCGCCGCCGAACCCGGGACTGGGGAGGTTCGCCTTGAGGTCGCCGAGCGTGGACGTATGCGCCTGAAGGGGAAAGATAAGCCCGGCGCGCAGCGCCCAGCGCTGGTCGAGACGGCGCTCCATCCCCGCCCGAACCATCAGAAACCGGACCTTCCGCAGGTTACTGCTGTAGTTGCCGAAAATGCGCTCGACGTCGAGCGTGAAAGTGGTGTCCTCGTTCTTGAAAAGAGCGGCGGCGACCGTGAGATACTTCGGCTTGGTCTGTTCGAAGAGGTTACGGTGCGTCAATCCATACTGCATCTTCCCGCCGGCGCGGTACAGCAGCCCGAGGTCCCACGCGTCGTATGCCACGACCTGGCACGCGTTCTGGAGCCATCCGGCGTAAAAGGTGGTCACGCACTTGAAATCAACGTAGCTCACGCCCATCGAAAGACGCTCCATTGACGGGAAGGTCCAGGCGAAAGAAAATCTGGAGTCCCACGTCCGCGAGTCAATGCCGCCGGTCCCCGCCCACTTCGGCTCGTCGAGGTCCACGTCAATCATGCTCAGGTCTATGAGATGCTGCGCGAAGGTGTCGTTTCTCCAGTCGCCCTCACCCCTGTACTTGAGCCTGTTGGTGCGCGCCGCGCCGAAAGCGGGACTGGACTTCTTTCTCCTCCACTCCTTCGGACGGAACACCATCGCCTTGAAGGTGTAACGAATGGGGTCCTGGTCCGCCATCAGCATCGTCTCGTTCGTGTCGAGCCGCGTCAGCCCCGCGGGGTTCCAGTACATAGCGGAGGCGTCGTCCGCAAGCGCGGCGAACGCGCCCCCCATCCCTATCGCCCTCGCGCCGACGCCCATGCCGAGGTCCGAGCCGTTCAACTCTTCCATGGCTACCTTCGCGGCGAAAACGCCGCTGGAAAACGCCAGCGTCAGTAAAACCGGCGCAAACAGTTTCTTCATGACGGTCTCCTTTCCCAAACAGTCCGCGGGAACGACGGGTGTAATACAGGCGCGGTTTTTCTCATAAAAGGTAGTGAGTATTATACAACGCGCGGGAAGGGTTTGAGAAACCGCCGCGGCGAAAAACAACCGCGCCGCGGGGGGGGCGCGCCCCGCCGTTTGACACCGCAAAAACGGGTCGCTATCATGGATCAGGACATTTCAGATCGAATAAAGGGAAAGCCTGCTCATTTGAACAGACGGGTCTCGCAAACGCCCCGGGGGTGTCGGAAATGATGACGCGAATAAAATCCTTCCTGGTTCTCATGACAGCATCAGCGCTGGGACTTTCCGCGCCGGCATTACTCCAGGAAAAAACAAAGCTTCTCTTCATAGCCCCCACATTCAATATCGAGGGCGTGGGCTTCTCGCTCGATACGATAAAGCAGATAGGGGAGGAACTGATAAAAAAAATAGAGAAGCAGACCGGGCTTTCCTTCGACTACGAGATGGTAGGCTCACCGAAGGACAGCCAGGACGAGGCGATGGACAAGACGGTGGAACGGCTCAAGGAGGGAGGGGATTTCTCCTGGATGGATTACCACCATTACCGCGAGGCGCGTCAGCAGAACGTCCCGATCAAACCCGTCGCCCTCCTCACGGTGGGAGGAAAGATAACCCAGAAAAACTGTCTTTTCATCAAAAAAGGGACCAGCATCAAAAAACTTGAGGACCTCCGGGGGAAGAGAATAGCGGGCGGCACGCAGCTCGACTGGACCACCATGCGGGCTTTGATGTACGAAAACGGAATAGACGAGCCTCCTACGCAGTTCTTCAAGCTGCTCGTTCCCGTGGACAGCTTCTTCGCCCTCCCGACGGGCGTCGTGATGGGAAGCTTCGAAACCTTCCTCATGTCGGAAACGCTCTACCAGGTTATAAAGAGCAGCAACCCCAACGTCGTTCCGCTCGTCTGCACGGAGGCGATGACGAACGGCGTGTTCCCAGTGTACAGAGAAAACCTCGATCAAGACGTGATGAACAAGTTCAAGGCGATCCTGTTCAACGCGCACAACGACCCCGAAATGGGAGTGGTCTTCAACATCATGAAAACAGCCGGGGTGGGTTTCGCCGAGGCCTCGCCCGAGCTTATGAAATCCCTCGAGGACTCCTACCAGAGATCGCTCAAAAGAGGATGGATAAGGGAACACGAAGCCTATATGCTGGAGCTTAAAGCGCTGGCAAAAAAAAGAGGCGAACTCAAGAAATGCAGAAAGAACTGCGATAAAGAGAAAAAAGAAGAAGACAAAAACATCTGCCTCGATCTCTGCGACCAGAAACATAAATGAAAAAAAGCGCCCCGCCACGAGGACACGGCTTCCACCTCAGGCTCGCCCTCGCGCTGTGCGCCTGCTCCCTGCTCGCTTCGCCGGCTGATCTTCAGGCGATATGCCCCTGCAAGCTGAAGCTCTTCGAGCCGATCCGCTCGACCTCGGGCGGGTTCGCCGACGCGCTCGAAAACATCGCCGCCGCCGACGGCGCGCTCACGGAAAAAGAAGAGTCCGCGCTGGCGAAGATTGCCGATTGGCTCTCCGCCAACAGGTACCCCCGGATAAAAGATTTCCTCGACGCGCTCGACGCCGGCGACGCCGGAACCGTCTTCGAATGCGCGCTGTCCGGCAGACTGTCCTCAACCGACTTCCTCCCCATCCTCGAAAACGACGCTGGCGACGGTCAGAAAACGATCCTGACCTTTCCCTTCAGGGGCGAAATGTTCGTCGTGCAGGGCAACCGGGGCGTGATCTCACACCAGGAGGGCACGGGAAACGAATTCGCCTGGGACTTAGTGGTGATGATTGACGGCGCCATGTCGAAGGGAAACAGCAACCGGAACGAGAGCTATTTCGCCTGGGGACGGGAGGTCGTCGCGCCCGCGCCCGGCGACATCGTGCGAGCCGAAAACGACATGCCGGACCACGGACCCATGACGACGAAAATGGGAAAGGCGAACTTCGTCCGGATTGACCACGGAAACGGCGAGGTCAGCGAGATCTATCACCTCATGCAAGGCTCTCTCAAGATCACCGAGGGCGACCGCGTGGAGCGCGGGCAGACCATCGGGCTTGTCGGGAACTCGGGCATCTCGATGTTCCCACACATCCACTACGCCCTCGACAGGGTCGTCGAGGGTAAAACGCAGCCGGCGAAAGCCCGGTTCGCGGCGTTCTTCGCAAGAAAAACCGGCGAAGAACGCCGCCGTCTTGTCATATCCGGCGTCCCCGAACAGACGGAATACATCATGGACATTTCATCCCGCCTGGACGCACGAACCGCGAACGCGGGAATAAAATAGAACGTTCAAGCCCGGACGGGAACCGGAGAACGTCCGCGTGAAAAGGGAACCCGGAATCTTCGACGAGGCGATGAGGAAGGAACTGAATCGCGCCAACCCCCTCGCAACGCGGATGCGCCCCAAAACCCTTGAGGATTTCGTGGGGCAGGAACACCTTCTCGACGAAGGCAAACCCCTGCGGCTCATCATCGAGAAGGGGTTCCTCGTCTCGATGGTCTTCTGGGGGGCGCCCGGCACCGGAAAGACAAGCCTCGCACGGCTCATCGCCGCAGGCAACGACGCGCACTTCGAGGCGTACAGCGCCGTGACGTCACAGCTCAGCGATATCCGCCGCGTCGTGAAAGAAGCAGGCGACAGGCTCGGCGAATCGGGGCGCCGCACGATTCTCTTCGTGGACGAGTTTCACCGCTTCAACCGCGCGCAGCAGGACGCCTTCCTGCCGCACCTCGAAAGCGGTCTGATCACGCTGATAGGCGCGACCACCGAAAACCCCTATTTCGTCCTCAACCCGGCGATCAGGTCCCGCATTTCCCTCTTCCACTTCGAGAGGCTCGGCGACCCGGCGCAGAAGAAGCTCCTCGACAGGGCGCTCGCTCAACTGGAGAAAGAAGGCGCGTACGCGCCGCGAGCGCTGGGCGCGGATGCCGCGGAAGAACTCCTCCTTCTCGCCAACGGCGACGCGAGAGTGCTCCTCAACCTGCTCGAACTCTCCGTCATGCTCACGGGCAGGGGAAACCGAATCTCGAGCGCGCACGTGCGGGAGGTCGCAGCGCACCGCGCCATGGACTACGACCGCCTCAGGACCGACCGCTACGACGTGGTGTCCGCGTTCATCAAGAGCATGAGGGGAAGCAACCCCGACGCCGCCCTCTACTGGATGGTCCGCCTGCTTGAAGGCGGCGAGGCGCCCGAGTTCATCGCCAGGCGGATGGTTATCTTCGCCGCCGAGGACGTCGGGTGCGCCTCACCGCAGGCGATTTCGGTGGCGGTCGCCGCCTCCGCGGCCGTGGAGTACGTCGGCATGCCCGAGGCGGAAATCCCGCTCGCGTTCTGCTGCGTGTTCCTCGCGTCGTGCCCGAAGAGCAACGCCGCCTACCGCGCGCTGAAATCAGCGAAAAAGGACGTCCTCGAAAAACCCCTCGAGGCGGTGCCGCTGCACCTGCGTAACTACGATTTCACAAAGGAAAAAACCTCAGCCGACAGCTACCTCTATCCCCACGACTTCCCCGGACACTTCGTCGAACAGGAATATTTCCCCCCGGGGCTTGAGGGCGCCGTCTACTACGTCCCCACGGACATGGGAAGCGAGTCGGCGATCCGCCAGAGGCTCGAATCCATCAGGAAAAAAATGTACGGCGCCTCCGCTCCCGGCGGCGAATCACGGAAATACTCAAAATCCAATAAGGCCGGTCCTGAAAAAGACGCCTCCCCAAACCGGAAGAACAAAAACTTCTGAACCGCGACACCGCCGCGGGACGGTCTCGTGGAATCACGCGCCGCCGTTCCCGGAGCTTCGGTCGTCAGACCCGTTCGATCACCATCGCCTTCCCCATCCCACCTCCCACGCACAGCGTCGCAAGCCCCGTCTTGAGATTCCTTTTCATCATCTCGTGAATCAGGCTGACGACGATGCGCGCCCCGGTGCACCCGACCGGGTGACCGAGCGCGATGCCGCTCCCGTTGACGTTGGTGATCCCACGGTCCAGCCCCAGCAGTTTCTCGCACGTGAGGTACTGAGCGGCGAAAGCCTCGTTAAGCTCGATGAGCTGAATATCGTCGAGTGAGAGACTCGCCCTTTCGAGCGCTTTTTTCGTGGCGGGGACGGGACCGTACCCCATCAGTTCCGGCTCGCAGCCCGCGGCGGCGTGCGAGACGATGCGGGCGAGCGGTTTTACACCCATCCTCGACGCGCGCCCGGCGGACATGAGGACGACGGCGGCGGCGCCGTCGTTTATCCCGGACGAGTTGCCGGCGGTGACCGTGCCGTCCTTTTTGAACGCCGGCGGGAGTTTGGAGAGTTTTTCGAGCGAGGTGTCGGGGCGCGGGTGCTCGTCGGTGTCAACCATTTTCGGGTCGCCCTTGCGCTGCTTGACCGGGACCGGGACGATTTCGTCTCTGAACCTGCCCGACTCGATCGCGGCGCACGCCCGCCGATGGCTCGTAAAGGCAAGCTCGTCCTGCTCCTCGCGCGTGATGCCGTACTTCTCCGCAAGGTTTTCAGCCGTCAGCCCCATGATGAGACCGGTGTAGGGATCTGTCAGCCCCTCCATGACGCCGCACGTCATGGCGGAATCGCGCAGCCGCGCGCCCCACCGGGCGGTCTTGAGGTAATACGGCGTGCTGCTCATTGACTCCACGCCGCCCGCCAGCACCGCCTCGGCGTCGCCGCACGCTATCTCGTAGAACCCGATAACGATCGCCTGCATCCCCGAACTGCACTGTCTCTGCACGGTCATGCCGGGGGTCGTGAACGGAATGCCGGACGTCAACCCGATGTGCCGTCCTATGTTGATCTCGTCGGTGCGCATAAGGCAGTTGCCGAAGATCACGTCCCCGATGATGCCCGCGTCGTTTTCCAGCCCGGCGCGCCTTATCGCCTCCTTCGCCGCGGCGACTCCAAGCTCGCTCGCCGTCACGTCCTTGAAAACTCCCCCGAAAGAACCGATCGGTGTCCTCGCCACGCTTACGATTACCACGTCCTCCATTGCTCGACCTCTCCCTTCGGAACCACGTCCGCGGACGTCCCCGCGGACGGTCAGATTTTGAATCTCCCGCCGTATTTTGCGGCGTACCCTTTCAGCCGTTCGGCAAAGGCGTCCTCGCCGCCGATTTCCCGTATGTATTCGAACGGTGGCTTTTTGAAAAGCGCGCCAAGCCGCATTGCGGTGTCAACGTCTTCCTCCGACGCCACGCCCTCCCCCGCCAGCCGCTTCGCCTCCGCGGCTGCGGCTGTCAGTATCCGCTCCACGATCTCCCGTCTTCTATCGTCCATATTCATAAAAACCCTTCCCGGTCTTGACGCCCAGGTTCCCTTCCCGCACGAGACGCTTCAGGATTTCCGGTGGGCGGAACCTTGCGCCGTGCTCCTTCTCAATCGTCTCCATCACGTGAACCACGAGGTCCACGCCGAGCTGGTCCGCCATCCTGAACAGCCCGGTCGGCAGACCAGCGTCGGGTTTCACGAGGAACGAGTCAATCTCCGCGCGCGAGGCAAGCCCCTCTTCCTCACAACGGAGGGCTTCCAACATCGCCGCGCACAGGAGACGGTTGACTATGAACCCGGCGGAATCACGCACCCGAACCGGCGTTTTACCGATGGCGGCGGCGAAGCCGCGCAGTCTTCCGACCGTTTCCTCCGATGTGCTTTCGCCGCCGATCACTTCCACGAGGCGCATCATGGAGGCGGGGCTGAAGAAGTGGAATCCCGCGATCCTCTGACGGTGTTCCGCCGCCGACGCCAGCGCCGTTATCGAAAGCGCGGACGTGTTGGAGGCGAGGACGGCGGGCGGCGGACATATTCCGTCCAGTTCGGCAAAAACCCTCTTCTTCAGTTCCAGGTCCTCGGGAACCGCCTCGATCACGAGGTCTGCGGATTCGAAGCCTTCGTAATCGAGACGGGGCTTGATGAGCGACATCCGGCTGTCCATCTCATCCTGAGCGATGCGGCGGCGCTTCACCCTGAAGGAATATATCGCGCGCGCCTTTTCCACGCCCGCTTCGAGACGGGCTGCGTCCACGTCTTTCAGCATGACGGGAAAACCGCCCGCCGAGAGGACGTACGCGATCTCGCCGCCCATAACTCCCGCGCCGACGACCGCCGTCTTTCTCACTTCAAAGCCCATGGTAAACCGCCCGGTCGAGACAGCCGCGGTCCGGGTCACCTCGCGCGTATGACGCCTCCGAGCCTTTCCATCACCTGCTCCGCCTCCGCGACTATCCCCTCGACGATCTCTTTTACCGTTTTGATTTCGCTTATCCTGCCGACGACCTCGCCGCAGGCGATGACTCCGCGGTTGACGTCGCCGCCGAGATAGGCTTCAAGCCCCACCCTGCCGCTGATGACGGGCAGCAGTTCCTCGAGCGTGGCGCCCTCGCCTTCCATTTTCGCCACCGTTTTCGCCGCGTCGTTGACGATCACGCGCGCCGCGTTCCGTATCGAACGCTCCACGATCATCGTGTCCGTCTCCTTCGCCTCCACCATCCACCTCTTGAAGTTCTCGTGCATCGGGCTTTCCCTCGAAGCCATGAACCGCGTCCCCATCAGGATCGCCTCCGCCCCCCACGCAAGCGCCGCCACAAGACCCCTGCCGTCGCAGAAACCGCCACCGGCTATGACCGGAACGTTCAGTTCGTCAACCGCTTTCGGCACAAGTATGGACGTCGGCACGTCATCCATCCCCGGATGTCCGCCGCACTCGAACCCCACTATCGTCACCGCGTCCGCACCCACGGACTCCGCCTTCTTCGCAAACCGCACCGCCGGGACCTTGTGGATCAGCTTGACTCCCGCCTGCTTCAGCCTCGCCACGTATGGTTCGGGACTCCTGCCGGCGGTCTCCACGGCGGGTATCCCCTCCTCGCACGCCGCGTCAACGTATTGTTCGGTCATATCGCCGGGCATCATCACGGGCAGCATGGATATGTTCACGCCGAACGGTTTGTCCGTCATACCGCGCGTCTTTCCGATCTCGTTCCTCAATTCCTTCGCCGAGGCAAAAGACACGGCGGTTATGAACCCGAAACCGCCCGCGTTCGCCACCGCGGACACCAGTTCCGCTTTGGCGAGCCACTGCATCCCGCCCTGAAGAATGGGGTATTTTATCCCTAACATCTCCGTTATCCTTGTCTTTATCATGGCGTCCCTCCGTTTCCTCCGGTTCTACGAGCCGGAGCGCATTATATCATACCAGAGCAGGAACGGGCTTCCACGCGCGATCCGGTGGTATAATACTGCATCAGCCCTCACTCGAGCCGGTTCGAAAGCGGCGGCGTTATATGGCGAAAGGAACCTCAGACAAGATGCGACATCCGGCGGCGCCCGGAAGGAAGAAGGCGGCGAAAAGGGCGGGGACGCCCCGGAGCGGGGAAGAAAACGGCACCGTTCTCGTCACTGGAGCGGCGGGATTCAACGGCTCGACAGCCGTGGACCTTCTCACGGAAAAGGGCTGTTCGGTGATCGCCACCGACCTCGAAAACTCGGATTTCCGGTACGTGCGGGAAAGAAAAAAGTACATCGAGGAAAACCACAAAAGGTTCGGGGGCGTAAAACTCGAAATAATACCCGCCGACCTGGCGAAGAAAGAATCGCTCCGCGCGCTCTTCAAGAAAAAAAGGGTGCGGTATCTCTTCCACCCGGCGGCGGTGTTCAATCTGAGCGCGCCGTGGAAGCACCTGTACAACGTGAACGTGATGGGCACGAAGAACCTGCTCGACGTGGCGATGGACGCCGGCGAGCCGCCCGACGCCACAATCGTGTGGAGCACGGCGATGGTCTACGGCAGACCGCGCGTGAAAGGGCTTATCGCAGAGACTCACCCGAAGAACCCGATGAACCACTACGCGCGCTCGAAGTGGGAACAGGAACTGATGGCGCTCTCCTACGTTGAAAAGGGGCTTCGTGTCGCGGCACTCCGCCCGGCGGCGGTCTACGGACCGAGGAGCGCTTACGGGCTGGCGAAGGGATTCGTTCCCATGTCGTGGAGCTTCGCGTTTCCCGTGGTCCCGATACCCGGCTCCGGAGAGCACATAGCCCATTACGTCCACGTGGACGACATCGTCGGCGCCGCGCTCCACCTCGCCGAACGAATGAGATCGCCCAGGTCCGGAATCAACGGCGAATCGTTCAACGTCGCGGACGACCGCCCCGGCACGACGAAGGACTCAATGGTAAGGGTCGCCAGGGCCCTCCACGTCCGCCCTCCCTTCCTGAAAATGCCGATGCTCATGGTCCTCGCATTCGGAAAGCTGATGCCCCACGGGGTGAGGCTCCCGCTGTACAACGTGGAAAAGGACGAAATACCCTATATGTTCTTCGACAACCGGTTCGACAACTCAAAATTGAAAGCAACCGGCTACGAGTTCAAGTACCCCGACCCCGAGACGGGAATGTACGCGACGTTGAAATGGTACGCGCGCAACGGGCAGCTTCCGCCGATATGGTACGTCACACATCCCGGCTGGAAGAACTACTGGAAAGACGCGCCGAAGGGACCCACCCCATACGCCGACTACGCCCTGACCGCGGACAGCTGACGTTGCCGGAGCGTTAAACTGCGGTGTTGCCGCCCCGTTTCCGGGTTATATACTTTAAATAATGAACAATCCCACGGAAATGCGGGGAAAAAACGGGCGAAACCACGCAGGTACAGGTTTCCGGACGGGGAGGGCGGCATGAAGATAAAGACGGGCGACGATTACAGGCAGAGCCTCAAAGCGCTCGGAACCGAGGTCTACGTGCTCGGCGAGAAGGTGGACGACGTGACGACGAATCCTTTCACCAGACCCCACGTGAACTGCGCGGCGCTCCTTTACGATCTCACCGGGGACCCCGGACTCGGAGACCTGCTGACCGCAAAATCCCACCTGACCGGAAAAAAGATCAGCAGGTTCACCCATATCCACCAGAGCACTGACGACCTTGTCGCCAAGGTGAAGATGATGCGCGCGATGGGGCGGAAGACCGGCAGTTGTTTCCAGCGGTGCGTCGGGCACGACGGACTGAACACGCTCTACAGCGTCACGTACGAAATAGACGGCGAACTCGGGACCGAGTATCACCAGCGGCTCAGGAACTATCTCGAACACGTGCAGGAAGAGAACATCATGATAGCCGGCGCGATGACGGACGCGAAGGGCGACCGCTCGCTGCGCCCCTCGAAGCAGACCGACCCCGATATGTTCGTCCGTGTGACCGGACGCCGCGCGGACGGCGTCATCGTGCGCGGATGCAAGATGCACATAACCGGCGCGGTGAACTCGCACGACGTGCTCGTCATGCCCACCACCGGGATGGGGGAGGAGGAAAAGGACTTCGCCGTTTCTTTTTCGATACCCGCGAACACCTCCGGCGTGGTGATGGTCTTCGGGCGGCAGACGAACGACGCGCGGCGCGCCGAGAACGGGACACTCGACCTGGGAAACGCAGCCTACGGACCGGTGGGCGGCGAGGCGGCGATATTCTTCGAGGACGTCTTCGTCCCGTGGGAAAGGGTCTTCCTCTGCGGCGAACACCGGTTCTCCGGGTCGTTCGTGGACCGGTTCGCGACCGCCCACCGCCAGAACTACGGCGGCTGCAAGGCGGGAATCTGCGACGTGATGATCGGCGCCGCCGCGCTCGTCGCAGAGTACCAGGGAACCGACGGGGCATCCCACGTGCGCGACAAGGTCACGGAGATGATCCACCTCGCCGAAACGCTTCACTCATGCTCGCTCGCGTGCTCGTACGAGGGCGCGCCGACACCATCGGGCGCCTACGTCGCGGACAGGCTGCTCGCCAACGTCGTGAAAATGAACACCACGCGCTTCGTCTACGAAGTGGCGAGGCTCGTGCACGACGTAGCCGGCGGCTTCATCGCGACGACGCCCTCCGAGCGGGATATGAATCACCCGAAACTCGGAAAATTCATTGACAAGTACTTCAAATCGAAAAACGGCTTTCCGGCGGAACACCGTATCCGCATCGGGAGGCTGATCGAGTGCATGACAGGCGGCACGACGCTCACCGAGTCCATGCACGGCGCCGGCTCGCCGCAGGCGCAGAGACTTATGATCCTGCGCAGGGGAAACATCGAGGAAAAAAAGCGGTTCGCCCGCGAGCTGGCGGGCATCCCCGAACCGGGAGAAAGCTGAATGAGCGCATCCCCGATGGGTCCGATGAGAGCAAGACTCCCTCTCATACTCCTGTTCGCCGCCGTCGCCGCCGCCTCCCTGCCTTCACCCGGTTCTCCCGCGGCTGCGCCTCCCGGGGCAGCCGAACCGGTTGTGGAACACGTCAGACTGCCCGCGGCGGGGATACCGAAGCCGGTGACGGCGATATACGCCGGCGCCGGAGCGGTGTGGGCGGGGCACCGAGACGCGGTCAGCGTGCTCGAGCGGGGCGCGGGCGGGTGGCGCACGTTCGAGGCTGACACAAGCCTCGAGGGATGCCCCGCGGGCGACGTACTCTCCCTTGCCGAGGACGGGGAGGGCGTATGGTTCCGCACCGGAGACGAGGGAGGAACGTGCCGGTTCACGCCCCGCACCGGGGAGTGGAAAGAACTCTACGACCTCAACATCATAGGCGGCGACAAGATCGCCGTCGAGGGAAAAAGGCTTTACGTTACCGGCGAAGGCGGACCGGACCGCGAGGGCGTCTCCGTGTTCGACCGCACGACGCTGAAACGGACCGGATACAACCACACAAAACCCGTAACGGCGATGCTCGCGGACGCCGGGAACATCTGGCTCGGCGTGAGCGCGGGCTTGCTGAAGATAGACGCCGCGAGCGGGAAGTACCGGTATTTCCTGCCCAGAGACCACGGGTGCGGGGTGAGAATCAACGCGATCGAAAAGACCGGCGCCCACGTCCTTATCGCGACGAGCGGCGGTACGACCGGATACCTCGGCGACAGAATGGAGCTTTCGAGGGACGAGATCAAGGTTTACGTGGAAAAGGAGAACAGGTGGTTCACCTACGCGACGGACGAGAAAGCGAGGGCGCCGCTCCAGAAAGACATCGAATCGGGACTCATACCCGTGAAAACGGTGAAGACGAAGGGGGGGGTGTGCGTCCTCGACACACGAACCGGGAAGTGGAAGTCTTATTCATCGAAACAGGACATCAGTCTGCGGGGCGATTTTCACGCGGCGGCTGCGGCGGGAACGAATTTCTTAGCCGCGTCGTCCGCGACGGCAATCGTACTCGACCCCGAAAAAGGGGAAATAAAGAGATTAGGCGGAAAGGCGGCGGACGTCCTGATGAAATCCAGGGATTTTACGGCGGGGAGCGGCAATCTCTGGATCGTCACGGAAGGAAGACTCTACCGCGTGAAGCTCTCCGACGTTCTCTGAATCCGGGCTTGAAATGAACGACGCTCCGTTCCTGCAGGGTCTTATCGAATACGGCGAGATTGGGTGCAGGGCTTCGCTTTCCGCGGGCGCCGATCAGGCGGAGGCGTTCGTTCAAAATTCAAGGGTGATAGAGGTTGAAGTTGAAGCCGGCAGTCTGCGCTGCTGCGACGCGAAAGAGGACCCGGGGCTTTGTGTGCGGGCGTTCCGCGGGGGCGGCGTCGGATTTTCGCGTGTCTCGCGCATCGCGGAAGAAGAGGTCAAAGCAGCGGGCGTGGAAGCCGCCGGGATGGCAAGGCACGCGCAGCCCGACCCCGATTTCCGCACACTCCCCCCTCCCATGAAACACGTAGAGGTGGCGGGGCTTTACGACCGTGAAATCGCGGACCTGAAGCACCGGACGGCGATTCAATGGGCGGAGGAGATCATCGAAGCCGGGAAGGAGACCGCACCCGACGCGATCATCCGCGCGGGCGTGAGGCTCGCCGCAGGGTCCGCCTGCGTGGTCAACTCTCTGGGCGCCGCCGCGGAGGAACGCTTCACCTCGGCGCACGTCTACGTCTTCGCCGTGATACGCAGAAACGGCTCCGCGGCGTCCTTCTACGATTTCTCCCGCGCGCGCTCACTCGGCGGCGTGGAATCCCGCGCGGAACTCGCCCGAAGAACGGTACGGCGGGCGCTCTCGTATCTCGACTCAAGAAAGATCAGGTCGGGCGCATACACCGTCGTCCTCGGTCCCCTCGCGTCGGCGGAGCTGTTCGAAGAACTGTGCGGGGCGGCGAGCGCCGAGAACGTTCAGAGAAAAAGATCGTATCTCGTCGGGAAAAAGGGTAAGAAAATCGCCGCGGACACACTGTCAATCGCCGACGACGGAACCGTTCCGGGCGGGATCGGCTCCTCGCCGTTCGACGGGGAAGGCGTGCCTCACCGGCGTTTCGTCTTCGTTGACGGCGGAACACTGGCGGGGTTCTTCCACAACTCCTACACGTCGGGAAAATCGGGCGAGCCTAACACAGCCCACGCCTCCCGGGGCGGCTACCATTCAAGCGTGGGAATCGGTCACACCAACATCCGCGCGTCCACGGGCGCCAGGACGGAAAAAGAGATCATCTCCCCCCTGAACGAGGCGATCTACATCGAATCATCGTCTCTCAGCCCGAATCCCGCCACCGGGGACTTTTCGGCGACGGTTGACTACGGCTGGAAGATAGAAAAAGGCGAGCTTGCCTATCCGGTCGCCAACACAATGATCGGCGGTAACGTGCTCGACGTCATAGCGGGAATAGAGGAGATATCGAAGGACTACAGGGACGACGCCGGCAACGTGTTTCCGTCGCTGCTTATCGGCAGGCTCAACGTCGCAGGCGCCGGGGGATGACAGCGGTGGAAATCCGAAACAATATTTCGGGATTCCGTAGTTATTGTTTCGTCTTTCCGAAACAAAAATGATTTTTGCATCCGAATTTCGCAAAAACGAACCAAAGCAATGAAGCCGCTCTTCAAAATCTTCGGATGTCTCACTGTCCTGGTTTTTTTCGCCGTCGCCACGGTTTACCTCTTTATCACCTCCCCGCCCCCGGCGGTTCGCGTCAAGAGCGACGTGCGCCAGTACATATATCCCGTCGCGAGGGAAAACCTGAAAATACAGTTCGAGAACATCCAGAGAAACCTTTTTCAAGGCGGCGAACTGGAAATGGACTTCGTCGTGACGGAACTGGAAGCAAACGCGCTTCTCGACCAGTACTTTCCGGTGCGCGAAGGCTTTCCCATCATTTACCCGTACATTTATTTGAAGAAAGGCATCATAAGATTCCGCTGCGAGATATCCTTTGAAAACCTGAGGAAGTTCATCATCAACAAGATGAAACAGAAGTCCCTCGATGAAAACATACGCGCACTCGGCGAAAAGAGCAGAATGACGACCAATCTGAGCGTCATAATTGACGTCGGGATCAAGTGGGAGAAAAAGTATCCTTATGTATACCTGGCGGGCGCCCGGCTCGGGATACTCCCCCTCCCCGTTCACTGGCTGCTGGGAGAATACACACCCCGGTTCAACGGGCAACTCCACGATTGGCTCGACGAAAACATCGAAGAGGCGCCCATCCTCGTGCGCGGAGCGGACTTCGAGGAAAACATGGTGAAACTCCACGTTGAGAAAAAAATAACCGGCGAGGACGTCAGGATGGAGGAAATGAAGGGATACTTCGACAGCGACGTCCCCCTCGTGCGGTCGCTCGACCGCATGAGGAGCGGCTGCAGGTTCGGCTGTTCCGAAGAGCGGCAGAAAGCGATACGGGCATACATCCTGCGGGCTGCCGCACTCCGCGAGGATTTTTACCTCGAGGACGAGAAAGCGGTGGACGAAGCGAAGAGGCTGATGGAGCCTGAAACCGCCGGACGCGCGAAACCGGAACCGCCGCGGACCGCCCAGCCGGGTAAATAAGGAACGATTCAACACAACAGGACCGCGGTGGCGGCGGCAGCGGAAATTCAAACGAAGGGATGCGTGACGATGGGTAGAACAAGGATCATAGACCTTTCGGTGCCGCTCGAGCACGATTCTCCGTCGGAGCCGTTCCCCGCTAAAATCACAAGGTTTTCACACCGCGACGGGGCGGAAAAACTCGGCGCCGCGCAGGAGGTCCCTCCCGACGATTTCCCGGACGGAATGGGGCTTGCGTGGGAAGAGGTGCAGGGCATCACGCACGCCGGGACGCACCTGGACGCTCCCTTCCACTTCGGTCCCACCGCGGAAGGAGAACCCTCAAAGACGATTGATCAGGTTCCGCTCGAATGGTGCTTCGGGAACGGCGTCGTCCTCGACCTCACCTCCAAAAAACCGGGAGAATACGTCACGGTCAGGGACCTTCAGGAGGCTCTCGAAAAGATTGACTATGCCATCCAGCCAGGGGACATAGTTCTCATCCGCACGGGCGCCGACCGGAAGTGGGGCTCGCTCGAATACCTGGGCGCGCATCCGGGAATGAGCCGGGAAGCGACCCTCTGGCTCATAGAGCAGGGAGTCCGCGTCATGGGAACCGACGGCTACGGCTGGGACCGCCCGTTCCTCCACATGCTCGCGGACCACAAAGCCAGCGCGCCCGGCGCCCTGTGGCCCGGTCACTTCGCGGGGCGGGAGCGGGAATACTGCCACATCGAAAAGCTGACCAACCTCGGCGCGATACCCAGACCCTACGGATTCAGGGTAGCGGCGTTTCCCATAAAAGTCGCCGGGGGCAGCGCCGGGTGGTGCCGCGCCGTGGCGATCTTCGAGGACGACTGATACCCGACCGCGCGAACCCGGAACGCTGAAGAACCCAGCCTAATCCAGCCCTCTGATTCTGTCCACCGTCTTTTTTACAGCCTCGCCGGGAGTGTACTTCTTGCCTGAAGAGGGACTCGTGAGAAATTTTTCTCCCGCGAGCGGGGGCCAGACGTACGCGGCGAAGATGAAAAGAAGAAGCAGCGCCGCGACAAAAAGAGCGACCCACGCCAACCCCCTCGAAGCAATCACCCTCTTCGAGTACGAACGCCGCTTGAAAATCCGCCGCTTTCGAACCGGCATCTCCTCACCCCCCCCGTCTCAACCCTTCCGCTGCTTTTAAATACCCGCCGTCAAGGTCCATCAAACCCGAGACCGCGCCGCCCCACAACCGAAAGCAGTCCCTCGACGAGAACGAACCTGCCCAGCGGTACGACCTCGCATGAGAAGCTCTCGAGGAACGCCCTGTTCATGCACAATCCCCCGGACACGTACAGCCTGTCCGGTTTCCCGACGAGCGATTCGCAGTTATGAGAGACGCCGCGCAGGAACTCGGCGAAAGCCTCCTCGTGCGTTGCGCCCTGGGAAACGCGGTCGAAAAGATACGTCATGCCTAAAACGCCGCACACGACCGGGATGCGCTTACTGTCCCGCGGCAGGCGGTCGGGCTGTATGCCGAAATATCGCTGAAGCAGATCGATCATCTGCCCCGCGAACGCCCCGCACTCGGTGTTCCAGTCCATGGCGGCGACGCGCCGTCCTTTAATAGTCACGTACTTGACGTCGCGCGCGCCGCAGTCCAGAACGGTGAAATCGTCGTCGGGCACGAGCCGCATCGTTCCCTCGGCGAGGGCGACGAGTTCGTTCACCCTCCTCCGGGCGGTTCTGTGCGCGTTATGTCCGGTGGCGGCGGCCACGCGGTAATCGTTCCGGCTTTGAAAAAAACGCCGGGTGGGAACGATCCGGCGCCGTCCGGAATCGAGATAGTGCAGCTTCGTGTAACACGTGCCGCCGTCAACCACGACCCTTTTCATTGTCCGGGTCTCCTGAACTCCGCCCCCGATTCTCTTCACCGCGTGTCGGCAGCCGCGGCGTTGAAACGGATGAATGCCTCTATCTTGGCCCTCGCCGAGCGGGACAGGCGCGAATCCACCTCCACGAACAACCCGCCGTGTTTCTTTGCGAGGTTGAACGCGAGCGCCGATTTCTGGCAGAAGGATTGAACGAAGAAAACGGTCGGGACGCCGGGGTCCACGAGGCATTCGAGTTCGAAATCGCCCGGCGTCTTGTTCTCCATGCATCTCGTCCAGCCGTACACGTGAGTGCCGTCGGGAAAAAGCTCGAGGACGTCGAAATCCGCCGGGGGCACGCCCCAGAAACCGCATCGCGGCGCCGCCTTGCGGAGGGGTTCCGGCGGGCGGGGCGTCCTGAAAACGCCCTCCACGATCAGCTCGAACTTGGCGCGCAGCGGAAGGTGACTCTCGCAGATCGGCGTTCCGTACCCGCTGGCGCTGTCGTTTCGAACCCGTTCGACGGGTATATCCGTGGCGGTCGAGAGCCACCGCGCTATGTGTCTCATGCCGTCGCACTTATCGTCGCCAACGCAGGCGATCACACGGTGGAGCCTTCCGGCTTCCCGGAGGGAAAAGATGTTCGAGACCACCCGCTTGAGGATGGCGCAGTAATTCGTCGGAAGGTACCCGTCGCGCACGGGAAAACCCGGTACCGGCTCATCCAGGTCTACGATTTCGTCGCCCTTTTCGATGCGTTCCCGCATCATTTCCCACGGAGGAACGCCCACGATTCCGACGGTCTCTGCGATTTTCAGGTCAACTCCCCACGGATTGTTTCCGCTCACGCCCTTTTTATTTATTATATTGTTTTAAAAGGGCTGATTCAAAATCACACCGGAGAAACGCGGCGCGCGGCGGCGCCGCAGGCGGGGCATGCGGGATAAAAACCAGGCGCCGCGGGCGATGAAGAGATGATCGAAAAAACCCGTTACCTCTCGCCCGATATACTCGAGAAGATATCGCGGATGGAGCTTCGCGCACGCACCGTCGTGGAAGGGCTTCTCACGGGACTGCACAGGAGCCGCGGGCGGGGGTTCAACGTCGAGTTTCTCGAACACAGGGAATACACCCCTGGAGACGACCTGCGTCACGTTGACTGGAAGCTGTACGCGAAATCCGACCGGTACTTCGTGAAACAGCACGAGGAAGAGACCTCGCTCCAGGCGAGGATTCTGCTGGATTCCAGCGCTTCGATGCGGTTCGGGAGCAACGCCGCGGGGGAGACAAAGCTGGACTACGCCAGCGTGCTCGCCGTGGCGATCGCGTACCTGTTCCTGAAACAGGGGGACGCGGTGGGATTTCTCTCGTTCGACTCGTCCCCAATCGTCACGATAGAGCCGCGCAACGCCCGGGAGCACCTCTACCGCATTTTAGCCGCGATAGAGGGCGGAACGGGGGGAGGGGAAACCGCCGTCGCCCGCTCGCTCGAAAACCTCGCCTCCCAGCTCAAGCGCCGGTCGTTCGTCGTTCTCATAAGCGACCTTCTCGAAGAAACCGCGCCCGTAACCCGCACCCTCATGCTCATGAAGAGGTCAGGGCACGACGTTGCGGTCTTCCACGTGATGGACGAGGCGGAACTGACCTTCCCCTATTCCCGGTCGTCCCGGTTCACGGACATGGAAACTCGGCGGGCGATGACGGTCGAACCCGCCGCGGTCCGAAGACAGTACATCAGAAACCTCAGGAAATTCATCGGCGGTTACACGGATTTCTGCCGGCAGGCTGGAATAGATTTCAGCGCGACCTCGACGTCCACGCCGGTGGAAAAAACGCTGATGGAATTTCTTTCCAGAAGGGAACTCAGAAAGAGGCGGTAGAGGGTGCTTCATTTCTTCCAGCCGGTGTTTCTCGCCGGATTGCTGCTGACGGGCATACCGGTTGTTCTCCACCTTTTCACGCGGCAGAGGTACGCGCAGGTGCCGTTCTCCTCGCTGATGTTCCTGCGGACGGCGCGCCGGCGGAGCATGCGGTCCGTCACGCTTCACCACCTGCTGGCGCTGCTGTGCCGCGTGTCCGGCGTGGCGCTGATCACGCTGTCCTTCGCGATGCCGCTGGCGAGGGGAAAGCCGTGGGGCGCGGGCGCGAGCCGCGCCTCAACCGCCGTGTTCATCATCATGGACAACTCCATGAGCATGAGATGGCGTTCGAGGGGGGCGACCACGTACGACCGCGCGAAGGAATTCGCGGGCGGGATCATCGGCGACGCCGCCGGCGGCGAGGAAATCTTTATAACCTTCCTCTGCGGGAAAAACGCAGGGAGGGTCTATTCGACCGCGGGAAGCGGGAACGCCGCGGCGATGAAGGTCCTGCGCGGGAGCGGGCCGGATTACTGCGATAACGACCTCTCGACCGCCCTGAAGGACGCCGTGCGAAAGCTGTCGGCGTCCACGGCGACCGAGAGGAAAATCGTGATCGCCGGCGACGTCCAGAAAAACGCGTTCCGGTTCAAGCCGCTGCCCCGTCCCGGGTTCCCGGTGACGGCGATGATCGTGGACGCATCTGGAGGAACCCCGAGAGAGAATCTCACCGTCGCGCCCGCGCCGTCTCCGGGCAGCCTTATACTCGGCGTGCCCGCCCCATTGTGCTTCGAGGTAAGAGGGAGCGGCGGCGCCCGGGCGACGCTGTCGCTGATCGTGGACGGGGTAAACCGGGGGGAGCGGACGGCGGGTCCGCGAAGCGGCGGGAGCGGGCGCGTGTGTTTCAGCGTGACTCTCGCGAAGCCGGGAGTTCACCACGGCGAGGCGCGCCTCGCCCCGGACGCGCTCGAAGCGGACAACCGGTGGTACTTCCGGCTCGAGGCGAGGGAAGCGTTGAGAACGCTCGTGGCGGCGGGGCGCGACGCCGCGGAGAACCCGGCGTCCGACGCCTACTACATCGTCAGGGCTTTCCGGGCGGCGAACGCCGCGGGACCGGGGTTTCAATGGGTGAGGGCGAGCCTGCGCTCCGCCGCGGAACTGCCGTACGTCCCGCTCCGCGAGTACGACGCAGCCGTGCTGCCTTCGGACGCGGGCGTTGACCTGAAGGGCTTGAAACGCCTGCGCGACTTCGTGACGAGGGGCGGCGGGGCGCTGGTTTTCACCCGCGGCGGCGACCCTTCCGCAAAGTCAATCGCGGAGACGCTTTTCCCCGCCGGCGCGGGGATAAGAACCCGCCCCGCCGCGCAGGGCGAAGGGGCGCCGGGAGCGGGCGACCGGTTCATCCGCGTGGAAACGCTCGCCCGGGACCATCCCATCTTCTCTCACCTCGGGGAGGGACTCGCCGAGCTGATGACGGCGAGGTTCTCCGGCGCCGGCTCCGTGAGCGCCGCTGGACCCGGCGCGAGGATACTGGCGACGCTCCAGGGCGGCGAGCCTCTTATCGTGGAAAGCCGGCTTGGACGGGGGACGGTGCTGCTCGTCTCCCGCGGGATGAACCCGCGCCAGACGAGTCTCGCGCTCCAGCCCGTTTTCGTCCCCTGGCTGATCGGCGCATGCAGACACGTCGGCGGAACGGGCACGCGGCACGGGGGCGCTTTTCAGTACGGCGCGGACTTTTCCGTCGCCTTCGATAAAAGGATCGGGGAGGAAATCGAACTCAGGGCGCCCGGCGGCGGCGTGAGGGTCCCTCTCGCGGCCGTTGACGGGGAAAGAAAAAAATTCACACTCTCGGATGAGAGAGCCGCCGTCGCTCCCGGCATCTATGAAATCGCGGCGTCCGCGACCGGCAGGCGGCTCGACGCCGCGGCGGTCAACCACGCGCCCGAAGAGGGCAGCCTTGAAAGAGCGTCGGAGAGCGCTTTGAGGAAGAAAATGCCGGGTTTCAACGTCGTTCTCGTCCCGTGGCGATGGGGTAAAGACGAAGCGGTGGACGTCGTTTTCGCCAGAGAGTACACTCCGCTACTGCCCCTCCTGATCTTCGCCGCGACGCTGGCTCTTCTCCTCGACACGCGCCTTTCGAACCGCAGGTAGCCCGGCGGCGGCTGTTCCGCGGCGCCCGGCGGCGGAGGCGAGTGTTGCGCGCCGGCGGATTTTTGATGTAAAACATCTCTGATTTCGAATCGTCCGGAATCCATAACGGCGGGGGGTGCACGTCCGCGCTCTTCCGGGGCGCAATGAGCGACACCGGGTCATGATGAAGGCAAAAAAGATAGAAAAGTTCAGAAGGCTCGCGAAGAAGTTCGGGAAGCGCCGCATTTTAGTGGTGGGCGACGTGATGCTCGACGAATACGTATGGGGCAAGGCGACCCGCATATCGCCGGAGGCGCCGGTCCCCGTGGTGGAGATAGAACGGCGCACCTTCCACCCCGGCGGGGCGGCGAACACCGTGGCGAACATAGCGGCGCTCGGGGCATCCGCGACGCTGATGGGCGCCGTGGGGAAAGACGAGAACGGGAAAATACTCCGCAACGTTCTCCGTGACGCGGGGATACGCCCGGATTCGCTCGTGACCGATCCGTCACGCCCCACCACGTGCAAGGTGCGCATCATCGCCCACGGACAACAGGTCATGCGCGCCGATTACGAGGTTACCGATAACCTCAACGAAAAAGTGTCGGCGAAAATTCTCAAAATCGCTTCCGGGATTATGCCTTCGATACACGGCATCGCGGTCTCCGATTACCGCAAAGGCGTCATCAACCCGTTCCTTATCAACGGACTGATAACCCTCGCCAAGGAGCACGACAGGATAATCGTCGTGGACATGAAGCCCGAGAACGCCCCCCTGTTCAAGGGCATCACTCTCGCGACGCCCAACAAGAGCGAGGCGTCCCTGATATCGGGCGTCGAGATAAAAGACCGGGAAAGCCTCAGGGAAGCCGGCGAAATCATAAGAAAAGAGCTGAGCGCCGCGGGCGTGCTGGTCACGCTCGGGGAGGACGGCATGGCGCTGTTCAGCAACAGGAAGGACATGGTGCTCTTCCCCGCCGTGGCGACCCAGGTGTATGACGTGACGGGCGCGGGCGACACGGTGATCTCCGCCGTCACGCTCGCCCTCAGCTCCGGCGCGGCGCTCGAGGACGCCGTCGAGTTCGCCAACTTCGCCGCCGGCGTCGTCGTCCGCAAACGCGGCACCACCACCGCCGCCGCGGACGAAATTCTCTCGTTCATGGAGTCAACTTGGAGCTGAAACTCGTTTCCCGGGGTGAGATAGGGGAAATCTCAAGGCGCGAAAAAGCACGCGGCAGAACGATCTCCTTCACGAACGGCTGTTTCGACCTCATCCACCCGGGACACATCTACTGCCTCTACAGCGCCCGCCGGGAAGGCGACCTCCTCGTGGTGGGAATCAACGGCGACGACTCGGTCAGGAGGCTCAAGGGACCGCCGCGTCCCGTCTTCCCCCAGGAAGAACGCGCGGAGATACTCTCGTCGTTCCCCTTCGTGGATTACGTCGTGATCTTCAACGAGGACACCCCCCTGCGCCTCGTGAGAACGGTGATGCCCCACGTCCTCGTGAAAGGCGGCGACTACAGACCCGAAGACGTGGTCGGAAGAAAAGAGGTCGAGGACAACGGCGGCAGGCTGGTGATCATCCCCCCGCTGCCGGGTTTCTCGAGCACGGCGTTAATCAGGAAAATTGCTGAAAGAGCGGAAAGAACCCGACGGCGGTAAAGTCACTCTGCCCGGCCTGTTCTCCGCGCTGTGGGACTTCGTCCTTCCCCCCCGATGCATGGCTTGCGGAAAACAGGGCGGCGGAACGATGTGCCCCGCGTGCGCGGACACCATCCGGCGCATGGGGGACACGGTGTGCCCGGTGTGCGGGAAGGAACTCCCTCCCGGCGCCTTGAGCAACGTCCCATGCTCCCAGTGCAGGCGGAACCCGCGGCAGTTCACGACGTGCCGCTCGGCGCTGAAATACACGGGCGCCGCCGCCGAAGCTATGAAGAAATACAAGTTCTCGGGACGCCGTCACTACTGGCGTTTCTTCGCGGCTCGGATGTCCGAGTACTGGGTGGAACGCCCCGCCCTTTTCCCGGAGGCTGGCTCACTGAACTGCATCGTCCCCGTGCCCATGCACTGGCGCCGCCTGATGGCGCGCAAATACAACCAGTCGGAACTGCTGGCGGCGGGACTGGGCCGCGCCATGAGGGTTCCGGTGCGAAAGGCGCTCGTCAGAACGCGCCACGGAAAACCGCAGTGGAAACTCAAAAAGTACGAGGAGCGCCGCAGGAACGTCCGCGGCGCGTTCGCCGTGCGCGGACGCGCGGCGGTCGAAGGGCGCCGCATAATGCTCGTGGACGACGTGTACACGACGGGGGCGACCGCGGACGAATGCTCGCGGATGCTCATGGAACGCGGAGCGGAAGCCGTCCACGTGTTCACCCTCGCGAGGAGGACGTTCGATTGACGGACTTCATCGCCGTTGACCCGGGGAGGCAAAAGTGCGGACTGGCGCTGATGGAGCGCTCCGGCGCCGTGCGCGAGAGAGCCGCGGTGAGCGCGGAAAACGCGGGCGACAAAATCTCCGAGTGGATGGAACGGTGCGCGGGCGTGGACACAATAGCGATCGGAAACGGCGTCGGACATAAGGAAATCATGAACGCGCTCGCGGAACGGTTCCCGCTCGTGAAACTCGAGATCGTGGACGAAGCCGGCACGACGCTCGAAGCGCGAAGACTCTTTCTCAGGCACAATCCCGGGAAGCGGTTCTGGATGGTGTTCCCGTTCTCGCTTTTCGCGCCCGGAACGCTCCTCGACAAATACGCCGCGGAAGCCATCGGCTTGAGGCGCCTGCGGGCGAAACGATGAAAGAAGAACGTCTTTTCCGCATCGGCATAGACGTCGGCGGCACCTTCACACACGGCGCCGCCCTGGACGGCCGCACGCTGGAGACGGCGTGCTCCTCGTGCGTGCCCACGACTCACTCGTCGCCCACGGGGGTGGCGGAAGGTGTCTGGCGCTGCCTCGGGGAACTCCTCGAGAAAGGCGGCATCGGCGGCGAAAGCATAGCCTGCGTGGCGCACAGCACGACGCAGGCGACGAACGCACTGCTTGAGGGGGACGTCGCGACGGTGGGGCT
>JBFMFE010000321.1:0-4950 GCA_040752295.1 bacterium | reverse complement strand
CCCGCACTCCAAGGCGTTTCGCGCATATTGATTTTCGCATGATCGGATTTGCATCGGACATAAATAAAATTCATCTGTCTTTAAAGCTTCCTCCGTGGAGCGGGAACCAAAAAGTACGAAAGTTCACCTTTAAATTTCCGGGTAATTGTTTGACTTCTTTCGCCTCACGCTCCTTTTCAACATCCTGGCGTTCGCACTTTCCGCTTCCACGGCGCGACGATTAAAAAATCGGGATTACAAAAGTTTCTCGATGCGTTCGAGCAGTCTCTGCAGCTCAAGTTCCGTTTTTTTGAGGGTTCTTAACGACCCGGCGATCTTCTCGCGGTTTTCGGCGAACGATTTCCGCATAAGCGAAACCTTTTCCCTCAAGTCCTTCGCCGACTCGTTGATTTTAACGGCTCTCCCCTTCAGCGCCTCCTCTATCCTGTCCGTTTCCTCCAGGATTCTCTGCTCGTGAGCCGTGATCCTGCCGAACACATCCTCGAGCCGTCCCCACTGCGGGTCGAAATCGCGCTCCCTGCGGAACTTCTCGATGAGGTTGTGAAACTTCCTGTTCCTGCCCAGTATGGAGGACTGAAGCCCGGCGAGCGATTCGAGATCGGCGGCGAACCCGCCGCCCCTCTCCGCGAACCCCTCGAATTCTTCCTTCGCCGAAGCGAAATCGCGTTCCGCTTCCCCGCACTTCTCCAGAAGCCCTTCGATCTTTTTCTTCGCGTCGAGCAGTCTCTCCCTGCGGAGACCGGGGCGGCGGGGGAGTCTTTTGAGTTCCGACTTCAACCTTTCCGATTCCGCCTCGATGCCCGCGACCTTTCTCAGGGCTGCCGTGAGCGCCGCCGCGGCGGATGCGTATCTCTCCGCCGTCTCTTTGAGCGCCTCGACCAGTTCCGCCGATTTTCCCGCCGTTTCCTTCGCATCACGCCTGTACTTTTCAAGCTCTCCATGCAGTCTGTCGAACCGCTCGCGCACTATCTTCTCCGTGAATTTTTCCCATCTTTTTCTCTTTTCCGGATCGAAGAACGAGGGGTCCAGCAGCCGCCCCTCCCTGAGCCGCGTCTCCATCAGCTTTTTCAGCCTGACCTTCCGCTCCCCGCGCCGAACCTCGATCTCACCCTCCTCCACCGACACCGTGTCTCCTTCCTCCTCGTCCACGTCCACCCAGAACGTCGTCCCGCGGACCCCCGCCACAACGCTCGGAGTTTTCACCTCGAAAGCGCTTCCGGGGGGGAGCTTCTTCAGCCTCAGCCACAACCCACCCGACCTCGCGTCGAGAACCGTTTCACCGCCGCCGCCGGCGGCGACTTTCACGAGACTCAGCTCGTTCACCCTCATTATGCTGTTGTCTGCAAACTGGCACTCCGCGCGCGAGCCGCTCCCCGTCCGCAGCCGGTCCCCTTCCGCCAGAAGCATCTCTTCCTCGGCGGCGACCCACTCCTGCGCTCCCGCGCGCATGACGCGCACGTCGTCCCCCTCGATGATCGTGATGGTGAGAACCGCCCCGCCGGCGCACAGCCCGGCGCGGGCGAAAACAAGAAGCGGCAGCAGAACGACAGCCCCTGAAGCCTTCAAAAGTCGTTTTCCCGGCGAATATCTCATCCGAAAACCCCTGCCGCTCCGCGACGCTGGTTTACTGGCTCCATTCTCCGTCATGGAGCCTTACCCTCATCATTCTCTTTTTCTTTCTCTTTCGCTCACATCACTTCAAATCGGTAAACAGTTACCATCCGAAAACCCATGCCGCCCCGCGACGCTTGTTGACGACCCCCGCCCGCGCCCGAAACCCTTCGCCGCGGCGGCGGATGTGAACGAATCTGCGCCGCGGAGCGCTACCAGTCGGGCGTGTAACCCTCGATGTCGAGCGCGGCGGACGCGCCGGGAACGCTTCCGGTGAAGGTGGACGAGTAGAAATTGTCCACGCCCGAGCTTCTTACTATGAACACAAGCGACGAGGCGCCTTCCTTCCACCTCGGGTGAACGTAGTAGCCGGTCGCCGAGGTGAGCGCCGACGGGAACGTCGCGCCGCCGGGGAGGTAATAGATGTGGTAGCACGTGTCGCCGGACGGCGCCGGCGGGTCTCCCCCGCCGCCCTGTGTCGAGCACGGGTAGGCGAACTGGAACGCCGTGATTCCCGCCGCCGACACGTCGGGGTTGGACGAGGAGCATTTTCCCGCGCCCGCGCTGCACGACGGCGCGGAGGGAGAATCGGGGGCGTAGAGGAGGGTCTTGGGACCGTTCGGGTCGAAGGGGTCCGCCGCCGCCCACAGGTGCGTCTGGCTGATGGTCGAGCCGGGCGAGCCGTCGAGGGGGCGGTTCGAGGCGAAGACGATCCTGTTGTCGGGCGTCCAAGAGGGTCCCGTGTCCGCCGCCATGTGCGTCGTCACCTGCGAGTAGCTCTGTCCCGCCGACGCGGGGATGACGAACACGTCGTAGTCGTTTGCGAGGCTGGCGTTGGCGGAGTACGCGAGCCACGCCCCGGATTTGCTCCATGATACGGACTCGTAGAACACGTTGCTCGTATTGGTGATTCTTGTCGCCGCGGCAGTGCCCGTGCAGCTCGTTGTGTAGATGTTCTGGCTGCCGTTCACCGAGCGTATGAAGGCGACACTGGAGCGGTCGGGGCTGACCGCCGGTCTGGTGTCCGTCGCCAGCGGGTCGTCGTTCGTTATGACTCGGGCGGAACCGCTGACGTCCGGGTCTACGGCGGGATCGGTCTCGAAGATTTTGGACACGCCCGTGCGCGGGTCTTCGGCGGCGTAAACCAGCGTGCACACCGACTGGTTGTGGTAGTAAACGGTCCTTGGAACGCTGATGGAGGTGGAGGTCCCCGAGGCTTTAACGGTGACGGTGAAGGGATTGGCGGTGACGGCGAGACCGGCGTATGAGAAGTTCCCCGCCGAGTCCACGGAAGCCGCCGCGCCGTTCACCGTGACGGTCGAGCCGGGTGTCGTCTGTCCGGTGACGGTTATCGTCTGAGTCGTATAGATTTTCCCGTCGGCGTCGGGGTTGGACACGAGAAGGAACTGTGGGTTGGCGGAGGGCGTCGGCGTGGTGGTTACGCCGCCGCCTCCTCCCCCTCCCCCGCAGCCGGCGGCTAAAAGCAAGCACGCCGCGGCGAGGAGAGCGGCGGGGGGAATGAGACGTTTTTTCAGGACGACGCGCCCGTTCATATCATCGAGTTGGACTTGACGATCTCGTCCAGTATTTTCGCGTTTTTAAGGATTTTTTCCAGCTCGTCGGGACTGATCATGTTCTCGGAGTCGGAGAGGGCGTTCCCGGGGTTCTCATGGACCTCGATGAACAGCGCGTCCACGCCTGTGGCGACCGCCGCCCTTACAAGGTGCGGGACGAATTCCTTCTGCCCCCCGGTGGACGTCCCCGCGCCCCCGGGAAGCTGTACGCTGTGCGTGGCGTCGAAGCACACCGGGTACCCGAACTGCCTCATCAGCGGCAGCCCCTTGAAGTCCACCACGAGGTTGTTGTACCCGAACACCGAGCCTCGTTCGGTGATGATTATGTCGCGGTTGCCCGCGCTCACGATCTTGTCTATCACGTTCCTGATGTCCCACGGCGCGAGGAACTGTCCCTTCTTGACGTTCACCGCCCGTCCCGTCTTAGCGGCGGCGACGATGAGATCGGTCTGCCTGCACAGAAACGCGGGTATCTGCACCACGTCCAGTACGTCCTTGAAATATTCAACGTCCGACACGCTGTGAACGTCCGAGAGAACCGGCACGCCGAGTTCGTTCTTGATCCGGGCGATTATCCTCCTGCCGGCTTTCGGACCGGGTCCGCGGTACGACTGGATCGAGGAGCGGTTCGCCTTGTCGTACGACGTCTTGAATATGAACGGAACCTTGAGTCCGTCGCAGATGTCCTTCACCGTCTTCGCCGTGCGCACGCAGTCGGCTTCCGACTCGATCACGCAGGGACCCGCGATCAGGACAAAGGGCGCGCCGCCCCCTATGCTTATCCCGTTGAGCCGGATTTCGCGCATCACGGTTCCCGACCGCGCCGTCACCCGCGCGGGCGCTTTCATTTCATTACGACCCGCCCGCCGCCGTTCATATTATAACAGCAATGTATGCGGAAGGGGAAACGGGCGGGACACTGGCGGCAGAGGTTCGGGGGGTCATGAGCATCGGGGTTCTGACGACGGGCGCGAAAATCGCTTCTAAGAAAGCCCTTGCACAACCGGTCGGTGTTCTTTCATTTCCACAAGGTTTATGTGTGTTGACGGCGTCATAAACAATTGCGCACGTTCGACGGTTCTATCAAAGGAAGAATGTTTCGCCTAACGTGCGGAAACAGGCGGCGCTGTGTATAAAAACGCCGGGTTGTGCGGATTCAAACCGGCGCCGCCGCCCTGACGATTCCCCAAATCCACGCCGCTCCTTTCGCTCCCGCCGCGCGGCTTTTCCCGTTCATTCTGCGCAACCGCCGACGCCGCGCAGCAGCCCGCTCGGCAGGATTGACACCCGCCGGGCACGGCTCTAATATGGAACGGAACGCTCACGTTTCACGAACGGTCGTCGTGGAAACGGTTCAACGGCGCAAACGCGGGAGGCGCGGATGCAGACTTCGATCGCCGTCGTCGGAAGCTTCGTGATGGATTTCATATTCGAAGCACCGCGGCGCCCGGCGAAAGGCGAGACCGTCATCGGGCTTTCGTTCCACATGGCGACCGGCGGCAAGGGCGCGAACCAGGCGATGCAGGCGGCGCTCCTCGGCGCGCGCACGTGGATGATCGGGCGTCTCGGACGCGACATGTTCGGCGACATGCAGATCGAGAGCCTCCGGCGCGCCGGAGTGAACGTGGATTACGTCGTCCGCGACGGTGAAAACGGCACCGGCGTGGCGAGCATCATACTCGACCCCGAGGGCGACAACAGCATAGTCATGGCGCCGCGCGCGAACGCCGCGATGACCGCCGCGGACGCGGAGAACGCGGCGCCT
>JBFMFE010000320.1:0-19324 GCA_040752295.1 bacterium | reverse complement strand
CGCACTCCAAGGGGCTTCGCGCATACTGTTTTTCGCATGATCGGATTTGCATCGGACATACATAAAATTCATTTGCCTTTAAAGCTTCCTCCGTGGAGCGGGAATCAAAAAGTACGAAAGTTCACTTTCTCTTACCGGTTCAAACGTTTTTATTAGCCGTATCTTTCCATCAGGGACACAATCCGAGCAGACGGCGCAGTATGCGGCGTAATAATCTCGTGCTTCTCGGTCTGACCGGACAAACTGAAGGTCTCACACGCGCCCCCCTTTCATGCAAAGATGTTCATAAAGAGCGAACGCCGCCGCGCCAGCAGTATCAGCCGGAATTGCCTGCCCCACTATTCCGGCGCTATTTGTCAACGAGCCGAACAAGAGCGCCGAATCAATCAGTGGTCGCAGACGTTTTCACCTGCCTCCAGCGTGCCCGCGAGGTATTGTCTCACCACTTCCTCAGGTGGCAGCGGCGGCGCGCCGACCACGACTTCTATGCCGAATTGCCTGAAGAAATCCTGAGCCCGCGCACCCATGCCCCCGGCGATGATGTGCGTCGCGCCGAGTGAATTCAACCACTTCGGAATAACGCCCGGCTCGTGGGGCGGCGGCGTAACGGTTCTGCTTTCGACGATCCCGCTTCCCGACACGTCGAATAAAGTGAAGATGTCGCAATGGCCGAAGTGCATGCAGAGTTTCCCGTCGGCCGTCGGGACCGCGATTTTCCTATTCACGGTGGTGCTCCTTTCTTTTGCATTATTTTCTTTATGATGATCCGCGAATATGAGAAGCGGCTCGGCGAGAACCGCGTAAGATTTTGAGACATCGGAGTCGGGCGCCGTAATGACGATGGGAGCGCCTGAATCCCCGGAGGCGACGACGCGCGGGTCCATGGGGATACGGCCGAGAAACGGCACGCCCATTTCTCGCGCCATGAGTTCGCCGCCGCCAGTCGAGAATACATCAATATGTTCGCCGCATTTCGGACATACAAGCCCGCTCATGTTCTCGATCACGCCGAGCACTTTCGTTTTCAATTGGCGGCAGAAGGTGATTGATTTCCTGACGTCGTCCACGGCGATCTTCTGCGGCGTCGTTACTATCACGGCGCCGGTAAGCCCCTCAAGGATTTGACACACGGAGAGCGGTTCGTCGCCGGTGCCGGGCGGCGAGTCAATGATGAGATAGTCCAGTTCGCCCCAATCCACATCCCTGAGAAATTGTTTGATCGCTCCCATCTTCATGGGGCCGCGCCAGATCACAGCCTCGTCCCGCCTGTTCAGAAGGAAGCCGATGGACATGACCTTGATCACCGCTTTGCGCGCGAAGGCGAACCTTACCGGATCAAGACCGTTTTCGTCACCGGTGAGTTTGTGCTCCTCAAGTCCTAAAAGCCCGGCGATGCTCGGCCCGTGAAAGTCCGCGTCCAGCAGCCCGACGCGCAGCCCCCGCGAGGCCAGTTCAACCGCGAGATTCACCGCGACCGTGCTTTTGCCTACGCCGCCTTTGCCGCTCATGACGAGCAGCTTGTTTCTGATCCGCGACATCCTGTCGCGCAGCGCCTGATTTTCGAGAAATTCGTCGAGTGAGTTCTCTCTGCCATCCGCGCTTGAGGCGCAAGTGCTCTTTGAACCGCATTTCTCTTTCTTCGCTCTTTTCATCTTATGGTCCCTCAGCCAATGTTTTATGTTCGCCGCTCATATCGCAACCTGTTTTCAGAATGTAATCGGCGATTGCGCGGTAAAGCGTGCTGACGGCGAGTATCGCGCAGTGATTTTCGACGCCCTCAAAACACAGCAGCAGGCGTATGACGTCCGCCGGGGATATGTCGAGCGCGTCAATGAGTTTTTCTCTCGTGGCAAGCCATGCCGCGGCGGCCCCGCAGAGTTGGGATGACATGCAGCCGTCCGTCAAAAACCGGGCTTCGGTGATCGCGCCGTCCGCAATCTTCAGCCATATCTCCATCGTGTCGCCGCAGATGCCTGATATCTTGCCATACCCCTCAGCATTCTCCACAGGTCCTATATTCCAGTAATTATCCCGGCCGTCGAGTTCCTTGAAGCCGGGTCCTAAAAAGTTTTTGACCCATTCGAGAAATACGCCTGTGTCCTTCATGCAAAGCCGCCTCCATTGAGTCAAATTCCATGTCCGCACAAGTCATTATTTTGAGCAGCACGAACCCGGCGTGTCGCAGCCGGCGCCACTCGGTTCTGCGGAGCCGCAGCATGTGCGGCCGCCGCCGAAAGACTTGAGATGACTGACGGCGAAAGCGGACATCAGCCGTTTCGCATCCGCGCCGCCGCACAACGGACAGGGCGGCGCCTTGTCCCTTTCCGCGCTGCTCGCATGGTAGTGTTCATATATTTTCCCGCAACTTCCACATTCGTACTCGTAAGTCGGCATTGCCCTCACCTCACAAGGAATCAAGCCTATAGTTTACTTCCCTCCATACTTTCTCAATTTCCCTCGCGGCGAGACCGGTTGAGAATTCAACCACGCTGACGCCCATCACCTGCGCTTTAGTGACGACTGGGTCGAATGAAACACGCCCCGCGATTGGAATCTTATTTTCCGCGCAGTAGTGCTCGATCCTTTCCGTCATTTCCGGGTTGATGTCATGCTTGTTCACGCACACCGCGGCCGGAATCTTAAAATGCCCGGCAAGCGAGAGAATGCGGTCGAGATCGTGAATGCCGGAAAGCGTCGGCTCAGTCACGGCCAGCACGAGCGTCGCCCCGGTGACGGACGCGATGACCGGGCAACCGATACCGGGAGAGCCGTCTATCAGGACAAGGTCGAATTCTTTCTCTCCGGCGATTTCGCGCGATTTCCCGCGCACGATGGAAACCAGTTTGCCGGAGTTTTCCTCACCGGGAACGAGGCGCGCGTGAACCATCGGACCGTGCCGGGTGTCGGAAACAAACCATTCTCCCGCAGTCCTGCCGATCATTTTCACCGCGCCGCGCGGGCAGTTGTGAAAGCAGACAGCGCAGCCCTCGCAGGCGAATGCATCAACTTCGTAATCTTCGCTTATCGCGTCGAATCTGCACAGGTCACGGCAGATGCCGCAACGGTCGCATTTATCCATGTCAATAACCGCGACCGAGCCGCCCGTGAACGATTCCCTGTGAAGCGTCGTCGGTTCAAGAACAAGATGCAGGTCGGCGGCGTCCACGTCGCAATCCGCGATGACCTTGTTCCGGGCGAGCGCTGCAAACGACGCCGCGATGCTCGTCTTGCCGGTGCCGCCCTTGCCGCTGACGATTACAAGTTCCTTCAAGCGTCCTTGTCCTCCTTCTCATGCTTTTTTGCTCCAGTTACAATGTACAAAATCGCATCAGCGGCGTCCCGGCTCTCGAATATGGAGTCGTTTTTTACGCCGAGTTTGTACTCCGTGTGGACGTTGAAACGTTCGTTTATAACGCCTTCAATCTCTCGCAGGTCTTTATGTATGATCTTCTGCACGTATGAATCCGGCTCATGGAGTTTTTTCTTGAAAAAATCCGACTCGGGGTTGAGCAACAGAACAATAAGTTTGCCGTGAGGTCGCAGCACGCGGGTTGTCTCTTTGATCGCTTTCTTATAGTTTTCGATGAATTGCAGGGAGGCCACATAAATCACGGCATCGAAGGAAGATTCAGGGAAGGGCATATCCTCGGCTCGCGCCGCCACAGTTCCGACGTCGTCCGGAGCGTGTTTCAGCGCTTCGCGCGAGACATCCATGCCGGTTATGCGGAATCCACGCTCAATCAAAGCGCTTTCAATAATCGCGGGGCCACAACCCACGCTCAGGATTTCCTCGCCACCGGACAATCGTTGCAAGATGCAGTCGAGTTCGAATCGGAAGGTCTGTTGCCAGAAATCCGTTTGGCAAGACTTCAGATACTTTTCAGCGATCCCGGATTCACTTTTTTGAATTTGCAGATTGCGCTCTCTTTCCATGTTTGAAGCGGTGTAAAAATTGCGACCATCCATGACCGCGTTAACCTCTTCATCAGAGATTTACCGTTATTCGTTCCATGACAACTTCTATGATCTGCTCGAAGCGCCCACGATATTCCGGCAGTGCGGCAACGATAAGTTCGCCTCTGGAATACGCCTCGGCGATGCGGCGGTCATCGGGAATCGTTCCTATGATCGGAATGTCGTTTTCGGCGCAAAAGTCGTGCGCCCGGCGGTCACCCGCGCCGTTGCGATTAATTATCACGCCGAACGGCAGCCCGACTTCACGGGTCATCTCAACCGCGAGTTTCAGGTCGTACAGACCGAACGGCGTCGGCTCTGTGACCAGAGCGACGTAATCACTGCCGCGAACGGACTGAACCACCGGGCAGGACGTTCCGGGCGGGCAGTCTATGATCGTTACGTCGGCGTCGGAATCCATTTTCTTAACTGCCCGTATAAGCGGCGGCGACATAGCTTCGCCGACGCGAAGCCTGCCGTGGGCGAACTCAACGCCGCTGGACATTCCTGCTTCCAATGTGCCGACTTCGCGTTCTCCTTCCCGGATCGCATGTTCAGGACATGAGAGAACGCAACTGCCACATCCATGACACAACGAAGAAAACGTCATCGCTTTTGCGCCAAGTGCGACAATGGCGCTGAACCGGCACACCTCGCCGCAGCGGCCGCAGGCATTGCATTTCTTTTCGTCCACAATCGGCACGGGCACGGAAACCGTCTTTGATTCCTTAATCTGCGGTTTCATGAAAATGTGCGCGTTCGGGGCTTCAACATCGCAGTCGAGCAGGCGCACCTGATGTCCGGCATCGCGGAGCGTCAATGCAAGGTTTACCGCGACAGTGGTTTTCCCCGTTCCGCCCTTGCCGCTGGCGACAGCAATCACGCTTTTGCGAGTTGCTACAGACATCACATCCAGTGGCCTTTCACATCGGGGTTTTTCGCTTCAACGAGGGTGCCTGCTTTGAATTTTCCAATGGCCTCTGCGACGGTCCCCGCCGCGCCGGTGAAGATTTTCACTCCGGCGGCCTTCAGCCCGGCGAAAGCCTTGGGGCCGCAGTGGCCGGTTATCAACGCGCCCGCGCCGCAATCCGATATATGTTTCGCGCTCTGGATGCCCGCGCCCTGCATCGCGTTGAGGTTCTGCGAATTGTCTTTGTACTCGAACGCGCCGGTTTCCAAGTCGTAAATGATGAAACCCGCGGCGCGGCCGAACCGTGGATCAACCTGCGCGTCGAGGTCCTTGCCCGAACTCGTGATCGCGATTTTCATTTCAGCCTCCAAAAAGATGACCTTCGGGAGCCGTACGCTCTCCCGAAAGGTCACTATAGGGTGAATCAGACCGTTTTTCTGTCCGATTCCTTCTCCAGCGCCGCGAGCCTCTCGCGGATGGCGGAGAGTTCGTTCTCCAGTGCTAGTGCCTGATTGCTCAGATACGCCGTCTCATCCTGCGGCGTCCACGCGGGGAACGCACCGAAAGGAAAGCCGAAACGGCCAAATCCAAACCAGCGCCGTCCCATGCCGCGCCCGCCTCCCCATGCGCGGCCCCTGCCGCCACCCCACGGGAATCCGCCACGGCCGACCCCGCGAAGAACCCCTCCCGCGAATCCGCTGCCCTGTCCGCAGTAACCAAATCCACCGCCCGTCCGAGGACCCAAGCCCATCGGACCCGTCCCGTCAAATCCCGGCATACTTGTTCACCTCCCTTCGTTCAGATTTTTATTGCCACCATTCGGGATTGGAGAACACGTTGAAACGACGTCCTTTCTGTCCTGTGTTTCCAATTCTACTTCCCGAACCGAGTTTGCCGCCGCCTTTTCGATATCCGGTTCCGGTTTTTTTTCTCGTGTTCCGGACATTTTCATCGGCGGCGGGATTTTTGACGCCCTGACGGCATTTTCCCATGCCGCGGCCCGTTCCCGGCCCCTGTCCCCGAGGTCCTGTTCCATCTTTATTCGGCATATTCAACCTCCTGTTGCTTTAATTCCATCTTTAATTCGGCGGCGCCCACCGGCCTCTTCTGCCGTTGCGCCTTCGTCTGCGGCACGGCGCGGCTGATATAAAAAATTCAGTTTTCATGCGGTTCAACGCATCCTCGATATCTCCGTCCATGTGTACCAGGCGGATATTTAACGATTCCGCCATTCTCCGGCAGAATCCCGGCGCGCAGCCGCAGACAAGGTGCGTGGTTCCGTTGCAGGATAAAACTTTCATAATCTGTATCATGTTCTGTCCTGAGATATTGATCAGCCGCCGCGAATCCGGTCCGTTCTCTCGCCATTCAACAAGCAACAATTCAGATGCGCAATCGAGTCTTGGCGATATGCGCTTGCCGTAGATTGGTATGGCGATGGTGACGGGCTTCATGCTCAATCAAGAGTCAAATTCAATGCCATCTCGCGGGCAAACAGGATGAAAAGACGAAAGAGCGAATTATCAAGGAATTTTTTAGTTGAAACCGAATTTTCCGCGCAAAAGCGACAAGACGCGATGTTTCATGAATGAAACATTGTTTCAGAAATACAATTTCATTTATGAAATACCGCGATATTGCCACCTGATTTCCCTGTCGAATTAACGGCGTTATCCAGTCCATTACATGGTTCAAGCTTCTTTGTGAAAAATGGCACGTTTTTTGCATTGTGTAATTATGAGAAGAACGAAGAGTAAGGCTGGACGGCAGTGGAACCTGAAAAAATTCATTCGATCATCTTCGACAGCATCAGCGACGGCGTGTTCACCACTGACCCGGAGTGCAGGATCACCTCGTTCAATAAAGCAGCCGAAACCGTCTCCGGTTTTACCCGCGAAGAGGCCGTGGGCAAATATTGTTTCGATATTTTCCGCACTGACCTGTGCCAGAGGGTCTGCGCTCTTCGGTCAACGCTCAAGGAGCATACGCCCGTGAACAACGAGCGGGTCACCATTATGACGAAAACCGGGAACAAGATTCCGGTCAGCGTCAGCACCACGATTTTACGGGATGAAAAAGGCAACTTCGTGGGAGCAGTGGAATTCTTCCGGGATATGTCCGAAGTCGAGGGACTTAAGAGACAAATTGACGTCAACAAGAAACTGGGCGATATCGTGAGCAATAATGAAAAAATGCTGCGTATATTCGACATCCTGCCTGAAATCGCCAGATCGGAAAGCAGCGTTCTGATTCAGGGTCCGAGCGGTTCGGGAAAGGAGTTGTTCGCGCAGGCAATTCACAATCTTAGCCCGCGTGCCAACGGTCCCTACATCCGCCTTAACTGCGCCGCTCTGCCCGAGCCGCTGCTCGAATCCGAACTGTTCGGCTACGTCAAGGGCGCGTTCACCGACGCCAAGCGCGACAAGCCCGGCCATTTTCTTTTGGCGCAGGGCGGCACGCTGCTCCTGGATGAAATCAGCGAGATGCCCATGTCCCTTCAGGTTAAACTTCTGCGCGTGCTCAACAACGGCGAATTCCAACCTCTCGGCGCCACCAGGGTCTCATACACGGACGCCCGTATCATTGCATCCTCCAACCGCGATATCGAAGCGATAATTGCCAAGGGCGTATTCCGTGAAGATCTTTTCTACCGCATCAATGTGATTAATATTACCGTCCCGCCTTTGAAAGAGCGCCTCGAGGACCTGCCGGCTCTCATCGAGCATTTCATCAGGCGATTGCAGCGCCGCACAGGCAAGAACATTCAGAAGGTTTCAGATGAGGCTTTGAACCTGCTGCGTCAATACGATTTTCCCGGCAACGTGCGCGAGCTTGAAAACGCGGTCGAGCACGCTTTCGTGTTGTGCCGCAATGCCGTGATTGAGATCGAGCATCTGCCTGAAAAAATCGTTGAAACCGTCAGGAACGGCCGCAAAGAACACACGCGGACGCAGCCCTACGGCGAGAGTTCCGAAGCCGCCGTCATAACGGAAACCCTGCGGCGGCATAACGGCAGCCGCGAGGCAGCCGCGCGCGAACTCGGCATGCACCGCGGCACGCTCTGGCGCAAAATGCGCAAATACAATATTTCTCAGGCTTGACCCTCGGCGTTGAAGTCGGAAATTCACACGTTCTGGATATAAACGGGGCGTTTTAACGGAATTCGACCGGAATGCCACCTGAAGTTCAGTTGCATATATTAAGGAGCGGTTTCTCTTCCGCCGATGAGAGCGGAACGTAGGGGAAAACGCATTCCGTCTCAAAATCCCGCATGGAAAAAACAGCCGTGTTAATCCGGATTCCGGTCTGCAAGAGCTGCAGCCGGATAGCCTCAATGCGCCGGTTTGCCGATGAGAAGAGGGCGGCGGTCTCCGCGCGGGGAAGGCCTTCTTTGAGTGTGCCGAAACTTCTCTCCTCGCGATACGAATGCCGCCCATGAAAGAACGTGAACGAAGCCGTCATCCGTCTCGGCGGCGCTTTTTCATCCGCAAGGGGGCGGTAGGAAAGACGCATATCGGCATGCACCGGCTCGCCCAGCCGCGCCAGCCGGATTGCAAACTCCATCGCACCGGGCTGATTCTTTGAGAGGATAGCACGCTCCATTTCGGGAAATGCTTCCGCCGCGTTGAACATGATTCGCTTAAAAACGACGCCGGTTTTTTCAAGGTCGTCGTAATCCCTTTTCAACCGCGTGTTTGCGATAATCAAAGCCCTTGCGGCAGCTTTGACGCAACAGGGATTGTGCCCGCGGGCGTAAGTTTTGCTGAAAGAGAAAGGATCGTGATCGCACATGCCGCTGAACGTTACCGACAGGCGCACACCGTCCCGGCATACGCGGTCATGTTCAAACGCGACAATCTCCTTTTCGGTCCGCGATTCAAGACATATCTTCGCGCCCCAGCGGCGCAGCAGTGCCAGGTCTTCCAGTGATTCGGGGACCGTCTTTTTCATGGCCGATCACCTCGTTCGGATTTCCTCCATCAGATTTTTCAGATAATATTTGGAATACAGAGCGCCAACGGGATTGTTGGCGAGCGATCTGTCCTTGACGAAAACCGTAGTCACCGGCACGCGGCTGTGGCGCGTGAAGATGACATCGCAGCCCACGCAGAGCCCCACGATGAGATTCAGTTCGGCGCCGCCTCGGTTCAGCACCTCGGCCTGTCCCGCCGGATTGCAGACCACGTTGTAAGGACCGTCCGGCAGGCCGGTGGCGTCGCCGGTCAGGCCGCCGAATTTGCAGCAGACCGGCGTCACCGTAAAGAATCGCCGCAGCAGGTGCGTCAGTATCTCCGCCTCGCGGAACATGTCAATGCAGAAAGCCATTCCGAGATGCTTGTACTCCATACCGACGGCGAAATAAACGACCTCGGCGACGCGGCATAGTTTGCGTTCGATTTCAAGCGCCACATCTTCGGCAACTTCGAGGGTTTTACGCGTATCAGCGTCCTGCGGCATATCAGAAACAAGCGGTCCAGCGTCCGGACAGGTTTCGCCTGACAAACACGTGCGCTCCACGCATCGAATGCAGTCAACGGCGTCCGGCTGCGGCGCTGTGTCAATCCCGGAGCGCCTGCTAATATACGCCTGACGGGGCGGCGGGGCGGCGTCCGCCCCGGAAAGCAGACCGTGGCCGACGCGCAGGCATCCCTTCATGAAAACCTCGATGACTTCATCCGCCGCGCCAGCCACGTTGTGATAGACGCGTATGTTGCAGGAATCCGCTTCTTCAAGGAAATCCTCGTCCGCGCCGCCGCAGATGAAAACGTCAATGTCCATTTCCATCATCCGCGACAGCCATCCATGCGCTCCTGTCTCCGGCGCCGGTATGATTTTGCGCGACACGACGTCCCCATCCACTATGCGGGCGACAAGCATCTGATCGGCGTAAAGGAATCTGGGCGACACTCGATCCTGGAACAATGGAATGGCTAAACGCATGTAACAAAGCCTCCGATCAATCAAGGAGCAAGAACCGAGCCAAACACGACGACGCCGGTTTTGAAATGTGTTTTGACTATCGAGCCTGCCATCCGGTTTCCATTAAGAAAAAAAGGCAATGGTATTAAAGAAAAGGTTGATAATCAAAGAAATTCAATCATACGAACGGGCAATCGAACAGGCGGGGAATGCACTAAAGCAACGGATTCAACCGCGAGTCCGTCGGCGACAAACAGAGACATGCGACATGTCGCGCAATATGTCGCACGTCGCGTCGCGTCGCATTTTATTGCGACACAAAGAGCCGCGCGAGATAATATTATTTCTCCCGAATCGGAAAAATCACGCGGCATCATAGCGTGGGTACCGATTAATAAAAAATGCGGTTTAACATCCGGCGCGCAGTGTGGTGTATTTCACAAACCTATTCACCTTACCGCGGTTAATAAACTTCACGCGCTTTTTCATGGCACGTTTATTGCCTCTACGATAAGCGGCGGTCATTGTGCGCGTCTGGACGTTCGGACTTTCCACGTCGGCGCGCCGCGGGAGGAACACGCTATGAGCATTACGCAGAATCAGATTGATACCGACACAAATGTTCACGTACTAGCGCCCGGAGAACTTGAGGAGCGCGTTCTGACAGTTGAAACGGAACCGCCTGCGCCGCGGAAACCGGAAAAAGAAAAATATTTCTATCAGATTGAAACGCCCTATGAGCGGGACGGCGTCCGGATGTTTCTCGACGCTTTCGCTAAAGTGCTCAAGCACTCCAATTACAAATATGCCCTTGATACGTACGCGCGCATGCCCATGAAATGCGGCCGCTGCGCATCGCTGTGCCCGGTGTATCAGGTTACAAAAGACCCGAAAGACATTCCCTGCTATCGCACCAATCTGCTGCTGAAAATATACCGTCGCTATTTCACGCTGACCGGACATATCAAGGCGAAATATCTCGGCGCGTCGCTCAATCTCGCCGATCCGGACATTGACGAAATCACCAATTCGCTTTACAGGTGCACGGCGTGCCGGCGTTGCATGCTGGAATGTCCCATGGGCATTGATCACGGTCTGATGACGCATCTGGGCCGTTACATACTGAGCGAGATGCGCCTCATGCCGCGCGCTCTTCAGGTGTCCACACGCTCGCAACTCGAAGGGCCAATCTTCAACACATCGGCGATTCCGCTGCCCGCGCTTCAGGATACGCTCGAATTTCTCGAGGAGGAAGCAAAAGAAATAACCGGGCAGGACGTCAAATTTCCGCTCGGGAAAAAGGACGTGGATTACGTCTTCTTCGCGCCCGTGAGCGATTACATGATGGAGGCTGACACGCTCATGGGCAACGCGGCGGCCCTGCGCGCCATGGGGCTTGCCGATAATTGGACGATAGGCGACCAGAACTACGATGCGATCAACTACGGGCTTTTCTACAGCGACTGGATTTTCGAACGGGTGATAAAAAACCTCGTGTCCGAATTCCGGCGGCTGAACGGGAAATACATTCTCATCGGCGAGTGCGGCCACGCCTCGCGCGCGGCAAAGGTCGGCGTGCCGCTCTGGAGCGGGGCGAATCCGCCGCCGGTCATCAATTGCATGGAACTGCTCTGCGAAGCCGTCAGGAGCGGAAAGGTCAGGCTCGACCCTGACAAAATTACAAAGAAATGCACTTACCACGACCCTTGCAATATCGCCCGGATGGGATGGATCGTGGACCAGCCGCGCTACATCATTCGTCAGTTCATAAGGAATTACGTGGAGATGACCCCGAGCAGGCGTTACAACTACTGTTGCGGGGGCGGGGGCGGCACGGTTTCGATGGATGAAATCCACGAATTCCGAATGGAAATCGGCGGCAGGAAAAAAGCCGAGCAGCTCAAAGCCACAGGCGCGGAAATCGTTATCGCCCCCTGCGCTAATTGCAAGAAGCAACTCGGCGAGCTGATCCGCCATCACAATCTGGATATGGAAGTGAAAGGACTGCATGACCTTGTTCTACAGGCCATCGTCTGGGATTGAGCCGGCGCCGTGCGCGTGAAGCGTTATTTTTTACAGGGGGTTTGATTAATGGATTACTGGCTGTCTCTTGCAAGAGGACCGTTGTTCACAATGACCTTTCTCTTCGTGGTACTGGCGCTGCTGCGCCTTGTCGTGATTCACATTATTGCCATCAATATGACATGGAAACGCACCAGAGACCACAACATCGTGGTGAAAGACGTTGCGCGGTGGGTATTTGAATGGGCGTTTCCAATCAAGCATTTTTCGCAGGCTCGCGCGGCGTTTTCCGTGATTTCGTTTCTGTGGCACATCGGGCTGATCCTCGTTCCCGTGTTTTTCGCGAGCCACCTGTTGCTCTGGGAGCGCGGTCTTGGTGTAAGGCTGCCCGACATTTTGAAAATGAGCAAACACACCGCCGACGCGCTGACCATTGTCACAGTGGGATTGACCGTCGTGATGTTTCTGTTCCGCGCGCTGAGCCGCGAGTCCCGCGCGCTCAGCGGACCCATTGATTACGCGCTGCTGGCGCTGCTTGCCGTGCCGTTCATCACGGGGTTTCTGGCGGTGCACGCGAAAATAAACCCGCTCCCTTACAACGCAACAATGCTGATTCATGTGCTCAGCGCGGAACTGATTTTTGTGCTGATGCCGTTTACCAAGTTGGCTCACGCCGCGCTGTTTCCCTTCGGGCGGATATCCACGTACATCTACTGGCGGTTCCCCGAAGGCTCCGGCGAACGCATCGCCCATGAAATATTCGGTGAGAAGGTGAAGGTATGAAAGCGCCGCGTCCATCGCCTCTTGCGAAAGCAATCCTCACCGACGTCACGCGCTGCGTGGGATGTGAAAAATGCGTCGTTGCCTGCGAGAAAACGTGGAACACCGGCGACACGATTCCCTCCGCGCACGCCGCGCCGGACGGACTGTCGGGCGCACGATGGACTGCCATCGTCAAAATCGCCGACCGCTTCGTGCGAAAGCAATGCCTCCACTGCATAAACCCCGCCTGCCTGAACGCCTGCCCAGTACATGCCTTCGAGAGACTGCCGGAGGGGCCGGTCATCTACAACAAGGACAAGTGCATCGGCTGCCGCTACTGCATGATCTCGTGCCCGTTCACGATTCCTCGGTATGAATGGAACACTCCCGTGCCTTTCGTGCGCAAGTGCAAATTCTGCTTCGAGCGGCTGGCCAAAGGGGAGCGGCCCGCTTGCACGGCGGCCTGTCCATACGGCGCCACCATTTTCGGAACGCGAAAAGAGATGCTCGCCGAAGCGCAGTACCGCCTCGCCATGAATCCGCGCAGGTATATTCAGCGCATCTGGGGGGAGACCGATTACGGCGGAACATCAGTCCTGTATATTTCGGACGTACCGCTTGAAGCGCTTGGTTTCCCGGCGGACGATGCGGCAGCCTGTAAAAAAACATTCTCGGCCTTCACGTGGCCCACGGCACTCAAGACGCCGTACCTCGGCGGCACGGTGCTCGCCGGCACGGCCGCCGTCGGATGGATCATCAACCGCCGCATGGAGATTGCGGAGCAGAACCGCAAGCAACATGAGAGCGGGCAATCGGAAAACAGGGATTCAAAACAGGTGAAATAACGCAATGAAAAGGCTGCTTATGGTGAAAGAAGTTTTATGGGCGCTGGCAATGTTCGGCCTGGTGGCCATGGTGGGACGTTTCATCTTCGGGCTTGGCGCAGCCACCGCGCTGTCCGATCAGGTACCCTGGGGCATGTGGAAAGTCATGAACATGATCGCCGGCGCGGCGCTCGGCACGAGCGGCTTCATCATGGCGTTCCTGGTCGTCGTGGTACGTATGAACATTTTCAAGCCGCTGCTGCGCCCCGCGATCCTCGTCGCGTTTCTGGGCTACGGCTCCTCGTGCTTTGCCCTTCTGCTCGACATCGGACTCCCCTGGCGGTTCTATTATCCCTTCATACACTGGAACATCCATTCTTTTCTGTTTGAAGTCGCCCTGTGCGTGACGCTGTATTTCGCGGTCACGGCCGTCGAGATGATTCCCATCGTCACTGAAAACACCCGGTGGCGCAAACCCGGCCATTTCATTCACGTGTACGTGCTTCCCATCGCGATTGTCGGCATTACGCTGTCCAGCCTGCATCACACGTCTCTGGGCGCATTGTTCCTGACCGCGCCGGAACGTCTGCATCCGATCTGGTATTCGCCGGGGATCAACTGGCAGTTCATTCTCTCGGCCATGGGCGGCGGGCTGATGATGCTGGTCCTGGTCACGCTCATTATCGGCTCGCTTTATCAGCGCAGGGCTGATATGAGACGATTGGGCGCCGTTGCCGCCCTTGCAGCCGTTCCGCTTGCCGCTTACGGGCTTATGAAAGCGCTTGACCTTGCCGCAAGGGGGCAGTGGCCGGTTGTGTTCAGCGGGCAATGGGAAGGAATTCTTTTTCTTGTTGAGTCATTTCTGCTTGTGGCTGCGCCGATTGCGATTGCGTCAGTGGGGCATTGGCGACTGAGAGATGCAGGACTGTGGGTCGCGTCCGCTTCCACTGTGGCCGGTCTCGCGCTCAACAGGATAGACGTCGGCATCATCGGATTTTTCCGAAGCGCGGGCGCCGTCTATGTCCCCTCGCTGCCGGAATTGTGCATCGGCTTCGGCGTTCCCGCAGCCGCGGCGCTGGTCTTCATGTACGTTGTCGAACATTACGAAGTTTACGACGCGCCGCCGTTTCTCCCCAAGGAAGAACCGAAAGCAATTGCCGGTGAGACGTTCGACCCGGTCAGCGGCGCGTGGGGGAGCATCTTGAGCAATCCGCTGCACCACATCAGCATGACGGCAATTATCGCGGCAGTGGCCGCCGTGGGGATTTTCAGCGGCGACGCGCTCAAAGGCATGCCGCTGCTGTCCCAGAGAGCGTTGCCGCCGTTGAGCCACGACCCGACCCGCGCCGTGCTGCTCATCAACGGAAACCGCAATGATATGGCCGTGGCTTTCAAACATGATTTTCACAAAACCAGGTTGGGCGGAGAAAAATCCTGCGCGCGCTGCCATCATCTCGACAAGCCGGGCGACCTGTACACAACCTGCAACAAATGCCACGCGGATATGAACCTGGACACCCAAATCTTCAACCATTCCCATCACGTGGAAAAGAACGGCGGCAATGCCGCGTGCGGGAAATGCCACACGGACGGAAATGAGCCGCGATGGGAAACCAATGCCCGTCCGTGTTACGATTGCCACGCCAGAGACATGAGAATGGAAAAACCGGCGCCGGGAACGCAGTCCGACTATAATGCGCCGTCTTACGTGGATGCCATGCACCAGAAGTGCATCGCATGTCACAGGGAAATGGATTTGAGCCATAAGACAAACCGCGCCCTTGAAGAATGTTCCACGTGCCACGGCGACATGCGGGCTAATCGTCCTCAATGATCGAAAGCCGAAAATGCAAGGAGAACTTTATGCCCGGATCATTGTTAAGTAAATTGAAAACGCGCATCCCATCTGAAACCGCTGATCGAAATAACGGACATGTCCGCGTTCTTATTATCGAGGACGAGCCGGACATAGCGGCATACCTGCAAATCCTGTTGAAAGAGTACGGTTTCGAAGCCGCCTGCGAAACGGATGCGACGCGGGCGATAGCCGCCGCGGAAACTTTCCGTCCCGACGTAATCTGTCTTGACATGGTCATGCCGAAAAAAACCGGGTTGACGCTGTTTATGGCATTAAAAAAACATCCGGAATTGTGTCATATCCCTGTGGTTGTCGTCAGCGCCCTCCATCCGCAGCGGGACTTCGACGATATGCCTTTTGAAGATTTCGTTCGGAAACACGGCATCCCCGCGCCGGACGTGTGGCTTGAAAAACCCATAGACAGAGCCGCTTTTTTAGAGACGATCCGGGTCGTTATCGGTAAAAAGCGGCACGAGAGCCCCACTTTCTCCTGAGACTGCACCCCCACAATGGAGATGGAACATGCCTTCGCCCGTCATGACGGAAGAGACACTCAAAGAACAGTATGACATTCTGTTCGACAACACACCGTGCTTTGTTGCCGTTATTGACCGCGACTTCCGAATCATACAGGCCAACAGGAAATTCAGGGAAACATTTGGTGAATCGTACGGGAGATTCTGTTACGAGATGTATAAGGACAAGACCGAACGGTGTCCGAACTGTCCCGCGGAAGCCGCATTCTCCACCGGCGTGGAGCATACGTCCACGCAGACGGGAGTGGACCGTGATGGGCGCGAGACTCATTATGTTGTTACTGCCACCCCATTGCGCGGCGCCGCGAACGGCTCGGTCAAAGCCGTAATGGAAATCGCCATTGATGTTACGAGGCTGAGAGAACTTGAAGAAGAAAAACTCGTTGCCGAACGCCTCGCCGCCGTGGGACAGACCGTTGCCGGCCTCGCCCACGGCGTTAAAAACGTAATCACCGGCCTCGAAGGCGGACTGTACGTTATGAAATCCGGACTGAAAAACGCCGACGTCGAGCAACTCGGCAAAGGCCTGTCCATGCTCGACAATAACATCGAGCGCATATCTCACTTCGTTAAGGAATTCCTCGGCTTCGCCAAGGGGCGTTTGCCTCAAACGCAATGGATAAACCCGAACGGAGTCGCGCGCGATGTCGTCGAACTGTACCGGGAGACCGCAGCCCGCGCCGGCATCGCGCTCACCGCCGAATTTCAGGACTTCATCCCGGAAGCCCCGTTCGACCCGGAGGGACTGCACACCTGCCTTGCCAACCTGGTCTCAAACGCCCTCGACGCGTGCGCTATGACAGAGAAAAAAGATGCGCGTGTTATTGTCAGAACCAAAAAAGAAAATGATATTATTATTTTTGAAGTGACCGACAACGGCATCGGCATGGATTGCGAAGTAAAGAAAAAAGTGTTTACAAACTTCTTCAGCACAAAAGGGTCCGGCAAGGGGACGGGCATCGGGCTTCTGATTACAAAAAAGATCGTGCAGGAGCACGGCGGGCGCGTGGACGTGGTCTCCGAACCCGGACAGGGCTCAACCTTCCGTCTTATTTTCCCTGTTTCACGCCTGCCGAATCCAACAAATGAAAGCTGCGCGGCGCCGCGGAATCAGGCGGCGCCGGCATTACAGGATGAAGAAAAAGCTCATTCTCGTTGTTGAAGATGAACCGGATATCCGGCTTTTTTTCGAACTGGTTCTCAGGGAAGCCGGGTTCGAGGTCGTAACCGCCGGCAACGGCATCGAAGCGCTTGAACGCCTCCGCGAGAACACGCCCGATCTCATATCGCTCGATCTGGTGATGCCGAAAAAATCCGGCGCGCGGTTTTTTTATGAAATGAGGAAGAACAGGGAATGGGCGTGGATTCCCGTGCTTGTTGTGACGGCTCACGCGCGCGACGATCTGGGCGTTAAAGATATTACGCGCCTGACCGATACCCGTATGCTTTCGGGCCGCGGCATCTATCTTGAAAAACCCGTCACGCCCGTCCGATACGTCAACTGCGTGCGGAAAATGCTCCACATCCCAATCCCCGAAGAAAAGGACGATCCCGTATACCTTAAAAGCAAGGTGTTCGAAATGCTTCAGAAGGCGGACGTGGATGTCCTGAAACAGATTATCCTTCTTCTTGAAAAGCCATAAAACGGCGTGTAAACCGGCGGGTTCCGGGGCGTGTAAGACTCCCGCCTTGCGAGGTTCTACCTCATTTCAATGCCGTGCTTCTTCATTTTGCGCCAGAGTGTGACGGTGCTGATGCCGAGTTCGCGCGCAGCCCTATCTTTTCCAGTGTCGGCGGTGCCTCCTCCGTGTACTGACGGCGTAGTCGGGTAACTCATCTTGCTCGTTTTACTGTAGAACGTGGGGGAGGTTCGTCGCCAACTTTTGCTGCGAAGGTGGTTTGCATGAGGTATTCGCGGGCTTTGCCGAGTTCGGCGGTGTCGCCGGCGTCGAGATACCGCAGCAGGGCCCTTGATGCATTTAATGAGTCGAGTACGTGTTTACGGCCCTTTTCGCGTGAGGCGCTCAGTGTAATTCTAAGAGCGAAAGGAGCCTTCGCCGGCTCTTCGATTTTATTCATTTTTTCCTTCAGCTCTTCGAACACACCACGCGTTTTTTCGAGGCTGGCGCGCAGTTCATCCTTGTCGCTCTCAAGCTGTTCGAATTCAGTGGATACGATTTTATTATAGTCAGCAAACAGCGCTTCGGACGGAGCGACGGCCTCCTCCAGCACGATTTTTTTGAGCTTCAAAAGAGCAAACATAATCTTTTTAAAGTATGGTTCGAAATCATCTATGCAGTATTTGCTTTCCAGTTCGGGCGTCATAATTATCGATCCCATTTCTTAGAATATCAGTCCGTCCTCTGATCCGAGCCCGTCCTTTTCACCAAGAAGGTGCCTTCGTATGGGCATCTCGTGGCACAGAGGCCGCAGCCCATACACTTTTCCATGTTGACCACGCAACGTCCGTTTTCGATTGTGCGGGCGGAAAAGTAGCATCTTTCAAGGCATTCGCCGCAGCCGTTGCAGTTGTCGTTTATCTCGGCTATGAAATCGGCTTTAACGACCAACCGGTTGCCGAACTCGATGAGACCGCGAAGTCCGACACAGCAACAGGGGCAGCAATTGCAGATGACATAGAAAGTTTCCTCGTCGCCGCAGCGGATCAGTTCATGGACGAGGCCGACGTCCTCGGCGCGCCGAATGACCTCGCGTATTTCTTCGATGGAGACTTTCGCCACGTGCTCGTCGCGTTCCAGCAGCGAAGGCAGATGATCGCCGAATGACAAGAGGATACAGGTATTGGTGGGGCGGTCGCAGTTTTTAAAAGTGGTGCGGCACCAGCATTCGCCGATTCCCGCAACCCTCGTGCGACGGAGAATTTCCTCGAAGCTGTGTATGGGGAGGATTTCGACCTTGGGGTGTATCGACTTCTGCACGGGAACAATCTTCGTGCCCCAGTTCAGCGTTTCGCCCATCACCCTGATTTTATCGAATAAGTATTTGAGATCGCCTTTTTCTTTGCTTGTCGCCAGCCCGTCCTCAAGCAATGGGATTTCATTGATGGCCATCATCCAGGCATAGAGGGCCTTCCACCAGTTCGGGTTAAAAATAAGCTCTTTTGGTACCACCGGCGATTCGATTCCCACTGCCAACGCTTTCGTCGGCGAGACCAGAAGATCGAGGCTGTTGAGACTGGCCCACGCCAGCAGTGCAGTCCACATGCTCTGCTTCATGAAATCGCGCCTTGGGAACGGCTCATATTTGTTTAGGAATTTTGTATCCATTAACGGTTTTTCGCCTCAAATCTTTTCAGTAACATCTTTCATGCTGATTCTAATGTGCGACACCGGCTGCGTCAACGAAGTCACCAATCAACTACCTCCACAACCTCACTTCACCCTCACCATCTTCCTGTCTGATTACTATAAAACCATCTGGTATCGGAATCTACCGGATGATTCCGTGCTTCTTCATTTTGCGCCAGAGTGTGACGGTGTTGACTCCGAGTTCTCGCGCCGCGGCGGCGCGCGCGCCC
>JBFMFE010000319.1:0-4612 GCA_040752295.1 bacterium | reverse complement strand
AAAACCTTTGTAAATAAAGCGTTTTTTAACGCATTGTCTCCTTGCCTTTCAAATTGTTTCTTGATGGTCTGCTTCCTTTTTCATCTGTCTGATCAAGGGGTTACCCACACAAATTCCTGAAGCGCCATTTATTTATTCATCACAACAACACCGCTGAACCTGGGATAGACCAGAATAAGAAATGCGCCTGCAAGGGCACGCAACAAAGGAACCTTGATAATTTTAGCGAGCAATTTTCTGTCCGTTTGACCATAGATTACGGAATAAAGTGCTCCGGGTTGTGGAAAAATCCTGAAGTTTGTAAAACCGGCTTTTTTGCCCGCACGTATTATCTTGAACGGGGGCATGTCCTTTTCGGTCGTTCCTTTATGTTTTACCGCCTCTATTGATGCCTGCCTTCGTGAATGAAATATTCCAGGTTCCACGGTGATACATACCCCGCCGGGTTTCAAAGCCCGAAAGACTGATTCTACGGCGGCTTGTTCGTTTTCCGCGTGATGAAGTGAGTCGAAAAACACCGCGCAGTCAAACTCGCAGTCAAATTCCAGCATCTCGTAGTCGCCTGTGATAAAACAGAGTTTTCCCGGATTTTCGCGTGCTGCGATTTTATTTGCGAGGCACAATTTATTTTCCGCGATGTCCACCCCGGTAACTTCATAGCCTGACCTGGCGAAGAAAACGCTGGTCCATCCCACTCCACAGCCTAAATCGAGCAGTTTCGCAGGCGGGGGAGGAAGAAGAGGCATAATACAGCCTATTTCCATTAAGTATTTACCACGGTTGGGATGCAGGAAGGGCCATCCGAGAATGCATCTGATTTGTTCATCTGTGATGTTATCGAAACTTCTAATTTCGTTTTCCTTAGCCATTGTCTTTAGTTTCTATCACGTAACCAGCAACAATCACAGACTCGGTTTTACCATGTTTGGTTCAGGTTCTGCCATGTCGGGGTTTCAGGGGAGGAGAGCGGTCTGTATTGCGCCGTTGGAGGCGAGGTTTATGAGGGGCTGGAAGAGGATGCCGAGGGCGAGGACGGCGGCGGCGGAGAGTGAGAGGGCGAACGCGATTGGGAGGGGCGTGCGAATGGGCGCGGGTTCGGGGGGTTCGGCGATGAACATCAGCCTGACGACGTTCCAGTAGTAGTAGACGGATATGACGCTGTTGACTATGGCTGCGAGGGCGAGGAGGTAGAATTCGGTTTCTATCGCCGCTTTGAAGAGGAAGAATTTTCCGATGAAGCCGGCGGTGGGGGGGATGCCGGCGAGGGAGAGGAAGAAGAAGGTGAGGAGGACGGCGAGGGCGGGGGCGCGGCGTGAGAGTCCGGAGCAGCGCTCGATGAGGTCGGAGCCGACGGCGTTGGAGACGGCGATGACGACGGCGAAGGCGCCGAGGTTCATGAAGAGGTATGCCGCGACGTAGATGAGTACGGCGGCGGTTCCCTGGCGTCCGAGGGGTGAATGGACGCCGAGGGCGCCCGCGACGACAACGCCGATGAGCACGTAGCCGACGTGCGCGATGCTCGAGTAGGCGAGCATCCGTTTTATGTTGGACTGCCAGACGGCGGTGACGTTTCCGATGGTCATGGTGAGTATGGCGAGGACTTCGAGGACGTGGACCCAGTCGGATGAGACGCCGCTGAAGGCTGTGAGGAAGACGCGCGTGAGGACGGCGATGCCCGCCGCCTTGGGGAGGACGGAGAGGAAGGCGGTGATGGGAGTGGGCGCGCCCTCGTAGGCGTCGGGCGACCACATGTGGAAGGGGACGAGAGCGACCTTGAAGCCGAAGGCGGCGACGAGGAGTGCGACGGCGAGGGAGACGACGCCGGCGCCGGCGGTTTCGCGGGCTGCGAGGCGCGGGGGCAATTCGATGAGGTTGAGCGAACCCGTGAGTCCGTAGAGGAGGCTGATGCCGTAAACGAGGAAGGCGGAGGCGAGGGCGCCGAGGAGGAGGTACTTGATGGCGCCTTCGGAGGATTTGGGGTCGTCCTTGTGGTAGGCGCAGAGGACGTAGGAGCAGATGCCGACGAATTCGATGCAGAGGTAGATCATGAGGAGGTTGACGGATGAGACGAGGAGCATCATTGCGGCGGTGGAGAGGATGATGAGGGAGTAGTATTCGCCGGTGAAGGACGTGAGCCTGACGTAGCGTGTGGAGAGGACGATGACGAGGAATGCGCCGGTGAGTATGACGAGCTTGAAGAAAGAGGCGAAGCCGTCGTCGGCGATCATGTCCTTGAGGATGGCGGAGACGAGGCGGTGGTCGCAGGGCGCGGGGAAAATGACGAAGGCGGCGGCGAGGGAGAGCGAGGCGATGCCGAACCATGCGATGAGTGTTTTGCGGGACTCGCGCACGAAGAGGTCGAAGAAGATCATGGCGAGTCCGGCGGCGGTGAGCCAGAGTTCGGGGAAGATGAAGGCGTAGGAGGGGTGAGTTTTGAGGAATTCGATAAGGGGCAAGGTTTCAGCCTCCCATCCATTTAAGAAGTGCGTCGGCGTAGGGCGCGAAGAGGTCGAGGACGAGCCTGGGGTAGACGCCGACGGCGACGGCGAAGACGGCGGTTGGGGTCATGGAGATGATCTCGCGGAAGTCCATGTCGGTGAGGTGCGCCCATTTCTGGTTGAAGGGGCCGAGGAACATGCGCTGTATGGTCCAGAGGTGGTAGGCGGCGGTGACGACGACGCCGAGGAGGGCGACGCCGACCATGATTTTGAAGAAGTACGGCAGCCAGTTTTCCGGCGCGCCCGCGTTGAACGAGCCGACGAGGACGAGGAACTCGCCCCAGAAGCTGTTGAGTCCGGGCAGCCCGAGCGAGGCGAAGAATATGAGCGAGACGAAGCCGGAGTAGACGGGGAACTTGGTTGCGAGTCCGCCGAACTCGTTGACGCCGCGGGTGTGTGCGCGGTCGTAGATGACGCCCGCGATGAGGAAGAGTCCGGCGGTGACCATTCCGTGGTTGAAGATTTGCATTATCGCGCCGTTGAGCGCCTGCGTCTGGAAGGCGGCGAAGCCGAGTATGCAGAATCCCATGTGTCCGATGCTTGAGTAGGCGATGAGTTTTTTGAGGTCTTCCTGCGCCATGGCGACGAGCGAGCCGTAGAGTATGTTTATGACGCCGAGTATGGCGATCCACGGGGCGAGCGCGAAGGCGGCGTCGGGCAGGATGGGGTAGTTGACGCGTAGTATGCCGTAGGTTCCCATTTTGAGGAGGACGCCGGCGAGGATGACGCTTATGGCGGTGGGTGCTTCGACGTGGGCGTCGGGGAGCCAGGTGTGGAAGGGGAAGATGGGGACTTTGATGGCGAAGCCGATGAAGAGGGCGATGAAGACGAGTATGCCCCAGGTGGAGGCGGAGCGGGGGTCGGCGGAGAGGACTTCGGCGAAGCGGAGCATGTCGAAGGTGCCCTCCCCTACCCTGAAATACATCGCGAGAATGGCGAGGAGCATGAGGAGGCTGCCGATGAGGGTGTAGAGGAAGAACTTGATGGCGGCGTATTCCCTGCGGGGACCGCCCCAGATGCCGATGAGGAAGTACATGGGGACGAGCATGATTTCCCAGAAGACGTAGAAGAGGAAGAAGTCGAGCGCGGCGAAGACGCCGAGCATTGAGAATTCGAGTATGAGAAAGAGTGGGAAGTAGCCTTTGACGCGGTCGGTGATGCCCCAGGAGGCGATGATGGCGACGGTGGAGAGGAGTGCGGTGAGCGCGATGAGGGGGACGCTGAGACCGTCGGCGCCGAGGTAGTACTGGATGCCGACGGATTTGATCCAGGTGTATTTTTCGACGAACTGCATTCCTGCGCCGCTGGGGTCGAAGGCGGCGAGGAGTTTCACCGAGAGCGCGAGTGTGATGAGCGAGACGGCGAGGGAGACGAGCCTGGTGAGCCTGCCGTTCGGTCCGGCGGGCAGGAACAGTATGAGCGGGATGCCCGCGAGGGGCGTGAAAACGATGAGCGTGAGAAGGTGTTCGCACATGACGTGTTCCTCCTGTCGGCGGGTGAGTTCCTCCCCGTTTACTTGAGCAGAAGTATCAGCAGGACGCCGATCAGAACGGCGAGGGCGTAGTTCTGGAGGTAGCCGGTCTGGAAGCGGCGCGCGGCGGCGCCGGCTGCGCGGACGGCGGCGCCGACGAGGTTGACGAGTCCGTCAACGATCCACTTATCCGTCCATCCCTCGATTGCGCTCCAGACGACGCCGAGCCATCCGACGAGGTTGACGAGACCGTCAACGACGTTGTTGTCGAACCATTTGAGGGCGGAGATGAAGATGAAACCGCAGCGGAGGAAGAGGAAGGCGGCGATTTCGTCCATGTAGTATTTGTTCGTCAGGAGCGTGTGGATGGGGCGGAGCGAGGAGCGTATTTTTTCGCGGCTGACGATCCTGTAGTGGTAAACGAGCGCGGCGATGAGTATTCCGGCGAGCGCGATGAGCGATGAGATGATCATGACGTCGTAGTGGACGGCTGGGGCGTGGGCGGCGGCGGCGTGGAGCGTTTCGTGGGCGCTCCCGGCGGCGTGTTCCGCGGCGGCGGGCTGGAAGGGGGTGAAGTTGACGAGTTCGTGGAATCGGTTTTTCCAGGGCGTGCCGATCCAGCCGCAGGTTACGGCGAAGAAGG
>JBFMFE010000318.1:0-31716 GCA_040752295.1 bacterium | reverse complement strand
CGTTTCGGTAAATCTGACGAAATATACGAGGGGATAGGGAAATATGTGGACAAGCCGATATTATCGCAAAGAAACTGACCGAAACGCCCTTTTTCACGATTATACTCGCTCGCTTGCCGCCGTCAAGGGTCTCCGCTCCTGCCTGCCGGCGCGTCACGCAGGCGGGCGGGGGCAAAAAGACGGTAATGACTGCTGTAACAAACATGCAATTTGAGCAGCCGTTGATTTACTGATAGTTATTTGATAGTTTTATAGAAATCAAACGACAAATAGTGCACATACTATAGAAATTCCCGAAACGATGAAAATCAGGAAAATAATAATTGAGGACTACGACGAAATCATAGGGCTCTGGCTCCGAGCAGGGCTTGAATACAAGCCCGCCGGACGTGATTCAAAAGAAGCTATGCGAAAACAAATAGAAAAACAGGGCTTCTTAATGCTCGCTGCCGAAGAGAATGATAGAATTGTAGGTGTTGCCGTCGGAAGCCATGACAACCGCAAAGGATGGATCAATCGAGTGGCCGTTGACCCTGTTCAAAGAAGAAAAGGCATCGCAACCGATCTGGTAAAAGCGCTTGAAAAGGAATTTGCCACATTGGGATTGCCGGTCTATTGTTCCTTGATCTTCGACACAAACCCTGAATCGATCGCCCTGTTCGAAAGCTTGGGCTACAAGTGCCTCGACAATGTTAAATATTATTCAAAAAGGACGAGAGACGACATGTAACGCTATGGCGTTTGCGCTGGAAAGAAATCCTGTCCTGAAGTAAAATGAAACTGTGAAGAAGCTGAAGCTCTATGTCGAGACATCGGTCTGGGGATTCTTGTTCGCCGATGATGCACCGGAGAAGAAGGCCGCGACTGAACTGTTTTTCAAAGAGATCGAATCAGAAAGATACGAGATATTTATATCGGAAACAGTCAGGGCGGAATTCAGAGATGCCGCCGATGCCAAACGCCATGCACTACATAAACTGGTTGAGAAGTACAATCCGATTCTGCTCGAGACAGACGAGGAGGTCCGCAGCCTCGCGGAGGCATACGTCCAAAACGGCGTTCTGACAAGAATTCATTTCAGAGATCTGTTGCATCTGGCGCATGCGTCTGTTAATGGGATGAAGGCATTGATAAGTTGGAACCAAAAACATCTTGTAAAAATGAGAACTTACGATCTGGTAAACGCGACAAATCGTATTCAAGGCTATTATGAAATTCAGATTCACACACCTCAGGAGGTGATAAACATTGAAGAAGATTGAAGAATCCAAAGCGATGCTGGAGATACGTGAGATCAGGCGCAAACAGTATGAAGAAACAAAGGGTTTATCATCTGAAGAGCAGATTGCATATGACAAGAAGCTGTCGGATGAATTCGAAAAGGAAAGCGGAGTCAAACTGCGCAGACTTTCAAAAGTTACGAGATAAACAATGAACTGAATATTTCCCGCTTTTTCACCGTAATCGCAAATCTACTCTAACTGCCGCTTTCCATTAAAAACCTTTATCCGCATGGTCGCCCCGCCCCGGAGTCCGAAGCAACCCGCGCTGGGAATAAACACCGGATTGAAGCAAAATAAAAACGTGGAGCGACTGAAACTTTACATTGAGACATCGCTCTTGAATTTCCTTTTTGCCGACGACGCGCCTTTGCCGACAAAGAAGAAACTTCTTGAGAAAACCGCGAAACTTAAGCCGGAAGAACTTGTGATTACCGGTGAAATTGACGAACCGGCGAGAAGTATGCCGAAGCCGGTCTGGTTCCGGACAAAGCCTGCCGGGATTTGGTTCATGTTGCCGCAGCCACGGTGAACAACATGGATTTTCTGGTAAGCTGAAATCCGGCACACATCGTCAGGGCGAAGACCATAGTGTGAGTCAACAAGGTAAACATTCTTGAAGGTTACACACATGGCTCTCTAAATCTCGCCGAATACCGCCGCCTCCGCCCGGCGCCGTTTCGAAATCCGCGCCTTTGACCTGCCCCCGAACGCCGGGTAAACTGTTCCCCTGTATCGCTCTCCGCGCCGCGTCTTTTCCGCCCGGCGCCTGCCCGTGCGTTGCCTGCCTGTGCCGTTTCCGTTACGGCAGACGGGCACGCAGACAGGCAGCCCCGCGGCGCGAACCCGGGCGCGCCGACGGCGGGAGGCGGGGAATCGAAGACCGGGCGGGCGCCGCTCCCTTCGGCGGTCGTTCGGCTCAGGTGAACCGGCGTGTTTGAAAAACTGAAATCGGGCATCGCCCGCACGAGAAACGCCCTGGCGGAGGGTTTCGGCTCGCTCGTCGGGCGGCACAACACCATTGGAGACGATTTTTTCGACGACCTCGAGGCAACGCTTCTGCTCGCCGACGTCGGACTCCCCACCGCGCGGAAAATCATCGCCGCCGTCAGGGAAAACCTCGCAAGGACGAAAACGAAAACCCCCGAAACCGCGGTCGAGACCGCAAAGAACGCCATCGCCGCGATGCTCGCCCCCGGCACGCCCCCCGCCGCGCCGCAACTCCCCGGCGGTTTCTCCGTCATCCTCTTCGCGGGCGTCAACGGCTCGGGAAAAACCACCACGATCGCCAAACTCGCCCACAGACTGAAGGGCGAGGGCAGGAGCGTGATGATGGCGGCGTGCGACACCTTCCGCGCGGCGGCGGCTGACCAGCTTGAGGTGTGGGCGAAACGCATCGGCGTCCCCATCGTCAGGCAGAGCGAAGGCGCCGACCCCTCCGCGGTCATCTTCGACGCCATAGCCTCGGCGCGCGCTAAAAACGCCGGCTTCCTCCTCGCCGACACCGCCGGCAGACTCCACACAAAGGTCAACCTCATGGAGGAATTGAGAAAGATCAGGCGCGTCGCAACGGGCAAGGCGGGCGCCGAACGAATCCTCTCCTGGCTCGTTCTCGACGCCACGCTCGGGCAGAACTCCCTCAACCAGGTCAGGCTGTTCAACGAAGCGGTCCCCCTGGACGCCATCGTGCTGACCAAGCTCGACGGCACCGCCGGAGGCGGCGCGATCCTCTCCATCCTCGACGAGTGGAAAATCCCTATCGCCTTCCTCGGCGTCGGAGAAGGACTCGACGACCTCGTCCCATTCCACCCGGACGAATTCGCGAGGGCGCTCCTGGAGCCGATGAAACCGCCCGGCGGCGGACAGCCCGCGAGGACGGCGGCGCCACATGACTGACTGGCTCGAAGTTTCCAGAAACATAGCGCGGGAAATCCGCCGGGAGGTCGTTCCCCTCGCCGGCGGCGCGCGCGGCAGAAAGGTCGTCAGCGCCAGCGGGGCGGGCGGCGACGAGACGGTCTACCTCGACGCCCTCGCCGAAAAGATCGCCTTCGCCCACCTCGATAAACTCCGTGCCGCTGGAGAACGTTTCCGCGTCCTTTCCGAGGAAACGGGAACCGTGGACTTCGGCGCCGACTACCCCCTCGTCGTCATTGACCCCATTGACGGAAGCACGAACGCGAAAATGGGCATCCCGCTCTACGCCCTCTCAATCGCCGTCTACGACGGACCCACCATGGCGTCCGGCGTCTTCGGCTACGTCATGAACCACGCCGACGGCGCCGAGTTCTACGCCTGGAAGGGCGCGGGAAAAGCTTTTTTCAATGGAAAACCCATCGCTGAAATCCCCAAAAAGGATCACTTCGATCTGCTCTGGCTCGAACTCCCGGAGGGACTGGAGAAACTCAACTCCCTCATGCCGCTCCTCCCCAGAATAGACAAGATCAGGGTGATGGGCGTCATGGCGCTGGGGATTTCCTACGCCGCCGTCGGCGCCGCCGATCTCTTCCTCCACGTCAAAAAAAGCCGCGTCCTCGACTACGCCGCCGCGAAAATCGTGATGGAGGAATCCGGGGGCATCGTCTCCGACGAGCGCGGCGCGCCCCTGCATTCGCTTCCCATAGACCTCGAAAGGCGCGCCGCAGTCGCCGCCTCAAGACATCCCGGGCTGCTCAAAGCGGTCTACGGCTGTTTCGGGAAGCAACGCCCTTAAACATGCCGCCCGGAGCGAAAAATGCTTCTCCATCGCTCAAAGACGCGAATGACGCCGAAAAGAACGCGAGTGGATGTATTTCACGCTCCGGGCATCTCTTCCTCTTTCCGACGCCTGCGGAAATGAAAGGCTTTCCGCCCGGCGCGGACGTGCCGCCCGGGAACCGCTCACAGCCTGTCGCCCGTCGCGGCGCGGACGCGGTTCCTCCCCGACGTCTTGGCAAGATACAGAGCGTGATCGGCGTGGTTTATCAGTTCGTCCTTCGTCAGCGAGCCGTCGCCGAGCGACGCCACGCCGACGCTTATCGTGATGTTGATCGTCCTCTTCAGGTCCTTCAGAACAAAATCGTGCTCTTCGACCGTCCGCCTCAGGCGCTCGCCCACGATCTTCGCCTCGTTGACGGTCGCTTCGGGAAGTATCGCCGCGAACTCCTCCCCGCCGTACCTCGCGCTTATGTCCACGAGCCTCAGGCGTCCCCTCAGAAGCCGCGCCAGGTCCCGCAGCACGTCGTCGCCGTGCAGATGACCGAACCTGTCGTTCACCCTCTTGAAATGGTCAACGTCCACCATCAGCAGCGACATCGGGCGGTGGTACCTGCGCGTCCGCTCCACCTCCTCCGAAAGCTTCTCCTGAAAGTACCCGTGATTGTACATCCCGGTGAGCGGATCGGTGACCGACAGGGTCTTCGTCATCTCGAACAGCCTCGCGTTGTCAATCGCCATCGCCACCTGGTTCGCCACCCACTGAAAGAGGCTGCGTTCCTCCTCGCTGAACGCCCCAGTCTCCCCCGAATGGAGGTTCAGAACCCCGATGGGTCTGCCGCGAACGACGAGGGGAACGCTCAGAAACGAACGCACGTCGTTCCTTAATCCATGGTAGAACTTGTATTCGTCTTCCTTATGGACGTCCTCCACGATCCGCGCCCTGCCCGTCTCGAACACCTTTCCGGTGATCCCCTCTCCCGGGCGGAACCGGACGTCTGAAAGCCCCTCCACCTCGACCCCGAAGTGCGACTTCACCTCCAGCGCGTCCGTCGCCTCGTTGTACAGGAGAATGCAGAAGTCGTGAACCTTCAGGAACGAATGGATCGTTTCCATTATCTTCCCGAGCACCTCATCCAACTCGAGCGTGGAGCTTACCGCGTTGGTTATCTCGTGTATGATGTACAGCTCGATGAGACGGTGGTTCAGCTCGAGGTTTATCCGCTCCATCTTCTTCTTCACTTCGCTCAACTCCTCGATCCGCCTGTCCTGCCGGCTCAACTCGAGTGCGGTCTCCCGCAGTCCGGCGAGAAGCTTCTCCATCTCCGACGCGACGCCGCCAGCCCCGCCGCGCGCGTAACCACCCGCCGCCAACCCCGAAAGATCGCCTTCGTTGATCCTCCTTATCGCCCTCCGTATCTCCGACATCGATCCAGCCAGCGCCTTTCCCGCGATGCGCCCCGCTGCGATCGCAAGCGCCGCTGAAAAAACCGCCGCCGCCGCGAGCCTCCACAACGGAACGGACGGAACGACCACCATCCCGACCGCCATGCCCGCGAAAACCACGGCGAAGACGCCGATGAAAACCCGCGTCCCCGCAGCTCCGGCGCGGCGCATGAGCGCCCCGTCGCCGTTCGGCGCCGCCCGCTTTGTGCCGCGATTCCCCATTTTCAAGTCACCTGAAACCGAACCCGTTTTTTAATGAATGTTAAAGCCCGACTCCCCGGAAGTCAACCCGGCGCTCCGGAAGGCGTTCGACCTCCACGCGCAACGCGCGCGGCGACTGGCGGCGTCCGATCCCGACCTCGACCCTCTCAGGGACCGCCCCGCGTTCGTCGAACTCCTGAATCGGTGAAATCAGGGGATTTTCGCCCCGGATTGCCCGCCACCCCGGATCGATCTCTCTCCGCTGTCTCCGGGTTAATGAACGTATTGAAACACGGTCATTAGAGTTCCAAGCGCGGCGAAACCAACGGACATGAAAATCGTGAGCATGATAAACCGGTTATTCACATCCTCAAATCTCTTGTCTATCGCCTCAAATCTCTTGTCCATCGCCTCAAATCTCCTGTCTACCGCCTCAAATCTACTGTCCATGTATTGCATCATGCTTTCAAATCTCTTGTCTATTGCCTCAAATCTTTTCTCCATTGCCCCAAATCTTTTCTCCATTATGTCGGCGAGGTTCTTAAGCCCCTCCTCCACGCGAACGAGCCTTTCAAACAGGTCAATGGGGATATGACTCTCTTCCCTCAAGACCTCGCGGACGACGACTCTGATCTTCTCTTTCTCAAGGTCTATTGACATCGCTACCTATAATTATCACAAGTGTGATCTCATAAAGTCAACCCGGTCGAAAGACGCGGCGGCGGGTTTCAAACCCTCCTCACCGCACCTCGAACCGCCTCTCGACGCGGACGATGTTGACAAATCCCGTCGCGTCTACCGGCTTGATCGTCAGCGGGCTGTAGTCGGTCGCGTACGCGGTCCCGAATATGATCCGCAGCCTGTCGAAATCCTCTCCCTTCAGCGCCCTCTTGTGAAACCTCATGTAGAGCCGCTCTCCGTCCGTGTAGTACCTCGCGTCCGCGGTGAGAACCTCGACGAGGTCCTTCTCGGTGTCGAGAAGCCCGATAACGGGGAACAGGACGAACTGCGCGTGCTGGCTGTGCTCTAAAACGAAGTCGGTCTTCACGCTCCCGTCCTCGATGGATTCCGGGTAATAGATCCCCGCGCTGTATACGTACGGATTGTACGGCGAGACCGTCCCGCTGCTGATTTCGCCCTCCACCCGGATGGCGAAGTACAGTATCTCGCCGTCGTAACCCACTTTCGCCTCGAGCACGTCGAGATCGTCCGGCACGATCCTCTCGTCGTCGTTCTCGTCCTCGATCCGTCCCGTGAGCCGCGGCGCGTCCACCCCACCCCATTCCACCCCCGTCTCGGGAAGCTCGACGAGGTGGTTCCCGGCATCGTCCTCCGCCGTGAAAAAGTACGCCACGCTCCCGGGCTTTCCCGCCGGCGGCATCTCGGCGTACCAGCTGTCTTCGTTCCCCTCGTCCTGGTTCATCTCCACTGTCGTCCACGTCTCGCCGTCGTCAAGCGAGTAGTGCAGGAACGCGTAAAGCGGGCGGTTCTCCGTGAGCTTCGCGTCGTTCGATATCCGCGCCGCGATCACCACGGGATCGTCCACTCCCGGATTAGCGGGAGAGACCCGCGTTTCCCTGACGAGAGGCGGCTCGTTGTCGGTCAGGAACCTCTCGAGCGAAACGATGGAGCGCTCGGGGATGTAATAAAGCGAAAACTTCTCCGATTGCGCCGCCTCCTCGCTGCCGAGCCGCGCGGCGCAGAGCAGAACCGCCGCGGTCAATAGAGCCGTGATTTTGAATGACCTCATTTTTCACTCACTTCCCCTTTTCTATTTTTACTCTGCGGCTGAAATTTCTTTAATATTTTACCACTGATCGCTTTTCCGGGGAAATCACCGCGGAACCATCGCGGCGGCGGCTTCCACTATCCGTGCCGCAAGCAGCCGCTTGCTCATGAGCGGGAGTTCCTCCGCGATCACCTTCGTCCCGCGGATGGTCCTCCTCTTCGCCGCCGCGGACAGGGGAGTTCTTTCGTCCCCGCGGTCGGGGGCGATCAGCGTCGCGCGGTTGTCGTCCGCCCCGAACCCCGACCCCGCGGCGCCGACGTCGTTGACGACGATCATGTCCAGGTTCTTCGCGCCGAGCTTCGCCGCCGCGTTCTCGAGGTGCTTTTCGGTCTCCGCCGCGAATCCGATCAGCACCTGTCCCTTCCTCTTGTGTCTCCCCAGATGCTCCAGTATATCCTCTGTCCTCTTCAGCTTCAGCGTCAGTTCCCCCGCGGTTTTTTTGATCTTCCGCGCGCTCGTGGACGCCGGCGCGTAGTCCGCCACCGCCGCCGATTTCACGATGACGTCCATCCGGGGGGCAAGCCTTTTCACGACTTCGAACATCTCACCGGCGCTCACCACGGGATGAAACCGCATCGCCGAGTGCGGAATCAGCGCGGTGGGTCCCGATACGAGCGTCACGCCGCATCCGTGACGGAGAAACGCCTCGGCGAGCGCGAAACCCATCTTCCCCGACGACGGGTTGGAGATGAACCTCACGGGGTCTATATGCTCCCGCGTGGCGGATGCGGTGACGAGCACCCTCTTCCCCTTGAGCCGCTTCAGGCGGTCGAACAGGCGCGCCGCTTCCTCCGCGACGTCCACCGGCTCCATCATCCGCCCCACGCCCTCCGCGCCGCATGCGAGCATTCCGGGGCGCGGGTCGAGCACGATCACGCCGCGCTTTTTCAGCGTTTCAAGGTTCTTCTGCACCGCCGGGTTCAGGTACATGTTCTCGTTCATCGCCGGAGCGATTAAAACCGTCTTGTGAAACGCTGCGAAAAGAGTGGAAAGGAGGTCGTCGGCGACCCCGGAGGCGAATTTTCCGATCACGTTCGCCGTAGCGGGCGCTACCAGCAGAACGTCGCCCCAGTCCGCGAGCGAGATGTGCTCGAAGTGTTCGGTCGGCGACGTGAAAAGCCCGTCGTAAACAACGCTGCCGGTGAGCGTGCGCAGTGAGGTTTCAGTGACGAACTGCTTTGCGTTTTCCGTGACGACGGCTCTGACGGCGACCCCCCGGCGCTGAAGGTCACGGACCAGAAGCGGCGCCTTGCACGCCGCTATCCCGCCGGATATTCCGAGTACGAGGTTCTTCCCCATGCGGAAGCTCTTTTCACGGCTTCGCGGAGGTCATCGCGCTGAGCCGTCACGGGCGGGCGTCAGCCCTCTTCCTCCCCCATCCCCACGTCTATCTCCTCGGAGTCTATCACGTCCTCGTCGTCGCTCTCGAACTCCTCGATGTCGAACTCCTCCTCTTCCTCACCGGCGTCCACGTCGGATTCGAGACTCATCATCTCATCGAGGGCGAGGATTTCGTCGTCGAATATCTCCGGCTCTTCCTCCGGCGGCTTCGCCCCCACCTCGTGGACGATGTAGTCCTCCGCGATCTCCTGAAACGCGACCTCGAGCGGGTGCCTTGACTTCGCCCTGACGTACACCTCCACCCCGTCGTTGATCTGGCGCGCCCTCTGAGCCGCCACGTTCACAAGAAGGTACTTGTTACCGCCGAAATCCCTCGAAAGTTTTTCGTACGTGTAATCTTCAGTTGCCAAAACCGAACACCTCCCCGATATTTTTCATGCCCGCCCCGCCCGTCAGGCGGCACCTTTCAGCCCTTATTATAGAATGTATCATTTCCACGGATTTTTCCAGATCGTCGTTAACCACCAGGTAGGTATATCCCGCCGCCGCGCGGATTTCCTCGGCGGCGACCCGCAGCCGGGTCTCGATCTCCTCCTTCATGAGCTTCTCCGGCAGCGACGACGGACGCCCCTCGAGCCGCCTGCGAAGCTCACCCGCGCCGACAGCGAGAAAAACCAGCACCGCCTCCGGGTACAGCTTCCTGATCGAAGCGCCACCCTGCACGTCCAGCTCCAGTATCAGGTCCCTCCCGCTCCTGAGAACGCGCTCTATCTCCGCGCGCGGGGTCCCGTAGAACTCGCCGTGCACCGCCGCCCACTCCGCGAAATCCCCCGCCTCTTTCATCCTCTCGAATTCTTCGCGCGAAACAAACCGGTAGTCTCTCCCCTCCCTTTCCCCCGGTCTCGAAGCGCGCGTCGTGACCGACACCGAAAACTCCGCCGCGCCCTTCAATCTCGTTGAAATGAGCCTTGCGATGACGGTGGATTTACCGACGCCCGAGGGACCTGAGATGACGATTATGAGGTTCCGACCCCGTGGCGCCCGCCGCTTCAAGCCTGTCCCTCACTCTGCCCTTCCTTCTCAAAGAACCTGTTCGCGATCGTCTCCGGCTGGAGCGCGGACAGCACGATGTGACCGCTGTCCATCACAACGATCGCCCGCGTCCTGCGCCCGCACGTCGAGGCGATAAGCGTCCCCTTCGTCTTCGCCTCCTGAACCAGCCGTTTGATGGGCGCCGAATCGGGCGAGACGATCGCCACCACACGCTGTGCGGAAATGATGTTGCCGAATCCCACGTTGATCAGTTTCGTTTCCAATTGACCTGCCCTCCCATCGGGATTTATCCCCCTGCGACCAATCGGAATCGCACGTTCGTGTGATTTTATAGTGTTTTCAAGAGAATATCAACGTTTTTTTCAATTTTTCTTTGATTCTCGCCGCCAGCCCCGAATCGCCCCCGAACCGAGGGCGCAAACGTCCCCCCCTCCGCTCCCTTCCTCACTCAGCCCTGCCCGGCGGGTTGCTGCGGCTCTTCTTCCTCTCCGGAAAACAGCTCCAGTTCCGTGCCCGCGGGAAGCCGCTGCACTTGCTCCAGCTTCATCTCTATCTTCTGCCTCTTTCGCGTCGCTTTCTCGATGCTGTTGGTCGCTTCTTCCAGTTTCTTCTTCGTCTTGTCGAGGTACTCGCCGAACTTGCCGAAATCGGTCTTTATCTCGCCCAGCAGGCTCCATACCTCGCTCGAACGCTTCTCGATAGCGATCGTCCTGAAACCCACCCGAAGGCTGCTCAGAAGCGCCGCAAGCGTGGTGGGTCCGGTTATAATCACGTTTTGCTCCCTCTGAAGCGCTCCGCACAGCCCGGGTCTCCTCAACACCTCGGCGTACAGGCTCTCGGTGGGAAGAAACATGATCGCGAAATCCGTGGTTCCCGGCGGCTCGACGTATTTTTCCTTTATGTTCCTCGCCTCGCCCTTTATTCTCGCCTCCAGTTCCCTCGCCGCATCTTCGACCAGCCCCGTCTCCCCTCTCTCCTGCGCCTCCACCAGTCTCTCGTAATATTCCATCGGAAACTTGGAGTCAATGGGCAGCCACACCTCCCCGTCGCTCCCCTCCTCGCGCCCGGGCATCCTCACCGCGAACTCAACCCTCTCGCTCCCTCCACGCTTCGTCGCCACGTTCCTTGCGAACTGTTCCGGCGTCAGTATCTCCTCCAGCAGCGCCTCGAGCTGAACTTCGCCCCACACCCCCCTCGCCTTCACGTTCGTCAGAACCCTCTTCAAATCCCCCACTCCGGATGCGAGCGACCGCATCTCCCCCAGTCCTTCGTGCACCCTCTCCAGTCTCTCGCTCATGAGCGTGAACGTCTCCCCCAGCCGCTTCTCGAGTGTGTCGTGCAGCCTGCCGTCAACCGTCTCCCTCATCTGTTCCAGTTTCCGGCTGTTCTCCTCGCGTATGTTCTCCAGCCTTTTCTCCACCGCCTCCCTCACATGCTCCAGCTTCTGCTCGCTGAGCTGTGTGAGCCTGCTCACCGCGTTCGAGACGGTCTCGCCGAACGCGTTCAGCGTCCTGCTCAATTCTTCCCTTCCTTGCATCGCGTTCGCGCCGGCTTCGTCCCTGCCCCTGCTCATCTCCTCCTTCACCGCGCGCTCCATCCTTTCGAGTCCCCTCTCGACGGCGTTGAAGCGCTCGTCAAGCCGCGAACTTCCACCCCCGCCGCCGCGCCGCATCAGAACCACGACCGCCGCCGCGGCGACCGCCAGCAACAGCGCAAGCAGGACAATAACCTCTTCTTCCGGCGTCACCCGGCGCCTCGCTCCCCTCTAATTAAGAACACTGACATCAAGGGAATACTAACACCGCCGACGCTTCGCGGCAACGCCCGACGTATCCGCGCCGCCGCCTCTATGTCCTCCTCGTTACAAAAAAAATCCGCCCCATCTGGTCAGGGCGGTCGTGGCAGTACACCACCAATGTGGATTAAATGAGGACGGGACCGACGGGATTTGAACCCGCGATCTCCGGCTTGACAGGCCGGCATGTTGACCGCTACACTACGGCCCCTTCAATTGGGCGGAGTGGGTTTCGAACCCACGACCTCTTGCGTGTGAAGCAAGCGCTCTCCCGCTGAGCTACCCGCCCTGCCTCATGCCCCCAAGGGGACTCGAACCCCTGCCGCAGCCTTGAAAGAGCTGTGTCCTGACCACTAGACGATGGGGGCGCCCCTGTGAGCCGTCCGGGACTCGAACCCGGGGCACCCGGATTAAAAGTCCGGTGCTCTACCTTCTGAGCTAACGGCTCCTTGTCGCATGTCCCGCTTTCATACGTCCTGCACGCACCGGACTCCTCCCCGCTCCCGGCGCTCTTTTCTTTCCAAGACGCGACAGCGGCGCCCTTCAGGCGCGATTCTAATTTAAGCTATTTCCTCTCTCATGTCAAGGTTGAAAGGATGCGAGTGGCGGCGTCCGGGGAATTGCTTTCCGGCGGCGGCGTCCCGCCCCGCCGCCCGCGGTTTCCACGAACGAGCGTTCCGGTCTAAAATAGATGTCCGCCGCCATGTCCGGAAAACGCGCGAGTCCGATCACACGAATAGCCGGCGCCGGGACCGCCGGGCGCGGCGCGTCCGAGGCGGCATCCCGACGCCGCCTCACCGCCGCGGCGCTGTACTCGTATTTCGTGACGGGCATCGTGTACACGATCATCGGACCGTCGCTTCCGACGATGGGCGCCGCGTTCGACGCCTCCATTGCCGTCCAGGGGCTTGTGTTCACCTGCATGTTCGGGGGCAACATGGCGTCGGTTCTTTTAGGGGGTGTCTTCGTGGACGCGGCGGGCGAAAAACGCGTGTTGACGCTCGGAACCGCGGTTCTTGCGGCGGGGCTTGCCGCCGTGGGGACCGCGGCGGGATGGACGACGGTCCTCGCGGGATTTCTCGCCATGGGCGTCGGGCTTGGGTGTATTGACGTCGGAAACAACGCCCTCGTGGCGAGGGTGAATCCCTCGGCGCCGGCGAGGCATCTGGGCGTGCTCCACGCCGCGTTCAGCATCGGCGCCGTCCTGGGACCTCACTTCGCCGGCGCGCTGCTGATCGGCACCGAAGGATTCCGGGCAGCCTACCTCCTCGCGGCGGCGCTTCCTCTGGCGGGGCTTGCGGTCTTCGCCGCCGTCCCGTTTCCACCCGCCGGGGGCGCGGGAAGGGTGGACTCCGCCGCGATCAGGCGCGTCTTGCTGGAGCCGCGATACCTTCTTCTCTGCGCCGTCCTCCTCATCTCCATGGGCTGCGAGATGTGCATGAACGGATGGATTTACACATACCTGCGAAAGGGAATGGACGCCGCGGTTGTGGCGGCGTCCGGCGGCGTGAGCCTGTTCTGGCTGGGGCTTTTCGCGGGGCGGGTCGCGGGCAGCCTTATCGTCGAAAGGATCGGTCTCCGGCGGCTGATGACGGCGCTCGTGGTCGGGGCGGCGGCGGCGATCGTGTGTCTCGCGCTCGCGCCCGGCGCGGGGGTCGCGCTCGCGATGGCCTTCGTCGTGGGGCTGTTCTTTTCGTCGCAGTTTCCCATCGTCGTGGCGCTCGGCGCGGAAGACTCGCCGGACGCTCCCGGCGCCGCCGTCGGGGGTCTGTTCGCCATGGGGGGACTGGGAGGGACGCTCATTCCCGCGGGAGCGGCGCTGGTCGCGGAACGCGCCTCCCTGCGCGCGGGGCTGGGCGCCTGCGCCCCGGTCATGGCGCTCGCCGCCGTCCTTATCGCGATTCAAGGGAAACTCGGACGTCGGAACTGATCGCGCCTCATTTCCATCCTGATATTTAAAAAGTATTTTTCGCCGGACGCCGCAACCGGGGCGCGCCCCGGCGTATAATCGGCTCTCAGCCGGAGGGCGCGCGAACCGTTGTGCCGGCTGCCGCACCACCCCCGGAAAACGGGACGGCTCGCGCTTCGGGATGGTACGGCGTAAAGGCGCGCCGGGATGGAAGGTGACACATGGCAAAGCGCGGGACGGAAGACACAGACGGACGCGGCGGTGGGGTAAAGGTCGTGCTCGTGGGCGCGGCTGGAATGTCGTTCGGTCCGGTTATGGCGCACGACGCGATACACACGCCGGGCATCAGGGGCGGGCGCGTGGTGCTGATGGACGTCGCGGAAAAAAGGCTCGATGAGGCGTTCGCGGCGGCGGCGAGACTGAACCGGGCGGCGGGTGAACCCGTACGCATCGAGAAAACGACCGACTCGAAGAGCGCGCTCGACGGCGCCGACTTCGTCATCCTGAGCGTGGAGTCCGACAGGTTCAAATGCTGGAAGCAGGACTACGAGGCGCCCCTGAAGCACGGCAGCACGCAGATAATGGGCGAAAACGGCGGCCCAGGCGGGCTGTTCCACTCGCTCAGAAGCATCAGGCTCTGCCTGTCCATCGCAGGGGAAATGGAAAAACTCTGCCCGGACGCGTACCTGATAAACCTCACCAATCCCCTCAGCCGCGTAACGCTCGCGATCAGCCGCGCGACGAGGCTCAAACACGCGGGGTTGTGCCACGAGTTCACGGGCGGGTTGCTCCGTACCGCGGCGCACCTGCTTATCCCTCCCGGAAAGATAAGCGCCGAGGCGGCGGGCATAAATCACTTCTCGTTCTTCCACCGCATCGAACGCAGGGACACGGGCGAGGACCTCTACCCGCTCCTGCGGCGGCACGCGCGGACGTTTCCCTTCCTCTACCAGCCCCTCGTCAGGCACATGTTCAAAAAGTACGGACTGCTTCCGGTTTCGTCCGACAGCCACATCGGAGAATACGTGGGCTTCGCAAAGGAGGTTGTGGGACGCCACCCGAAATACTACAAGCTCTTCGACCTCGAATGGCGGGCGCGCGACGTCCTGGTGAAAGCCTACGGGCGCGGGTTGATTCCGCTGCCGGTGCACAGGCTGCCCAGATCGCACGAACAGGCGTTCCCGCTCATCGAGGGGCTTGCCACGGAGAAACGCGTCCGTCTCGACGGCGTGAACGTCCCGAACAGGGGTTACGTTCCGAACCTCCCCGACGGCGCGATAGTGGAAGTGCCCGCGTTCACGGGCAGGGACGACCTCGAACCCGAAACCGTCCCCCCCGTGCACGAGCCTCTGGCGGAATTGATGAGACTTCAGATACGGATACAGGACCTCGTGGTGGACGCGGCGCTCAGCGGCGACCCCGCCCCCGCGTTCGAGGCGCTCAGGCTCGACCCACTCTCGCCCCCCGACGAAACCTCATGCAGGAAGCTCTTCGACGAAATGGTCCGACTCCAGGCGGAATACCTGCCGTTCTGATCCCCCCCCGCGCTGCTATTCAACCGTCTTATCCTTCTTTTTCCATCCCCCGAGGAGAGGAGTTCTCGATGACCGTTTTCTCCCTCCTGCGGACTCCTCAAGGCTTCTCTTCAGGCGGGCGTTTTCTTCCTCGAGAAACCGGACTCTCTTCTCAAACTCCATGAGCCTCGCCCGAAGCGTTTCAGGGTCGGATTTCGCCGGCGGCTGGGAACCCGCCGCGCCGGACGCGCCCGTCCGGGAGGTTTTGTGCTGCCGCAGGTGATAGGCAACGGCGCCCTGGAGCGCGGAGACCTTGTCAAGAAGCGTGAGAAGATGAACGTTCGTCACCTCGTGATGCTTTTTGATCACCTCGTAAATGGAAAACGTCAGCGTCTGCACCACGTTCAGAAGTTCCTTCTTCTCCTTCCGCCCGGCGCCGGGTCCGGACTGCGGGAGGGCGGCGAACGCGGCGACGGCGGTGTCCAGCCGCCGGGCGAGCACGCCGACCGCGGCGCTCGTCTCCTCTAACTTCTCGGCGATTTCATCGAAAGCCCGTCCGCCGCGCACCGGCTCGCCCCGCCGCTCCTCGGCGGGCGCGGCAGCGGGAGGCGGCGGGACACCAAGGCGTTCCTTTATCTCATCCCACGAGCGTCTCTGCGTCTCACGCAGGGTTCTTATCTTCTCGAAGACCTCGAGCGCTTCTTTCGTGTAGAGCCTCTGCCTTCCGGTCCCGACGCCGGGAACGTGAGCGGAGAAAAGGTCACGATACTTGCGGACCGTACTTTCAGGGACGCCGATGAGAAGCGCGATGTGCTTGAGTGTGAGCAGCTCGCCGCCCGAAGGCAGCCCCTCGTTCTGAATCCCGCCCGCGCCCGAACCCGCATCACCCGTCAATTGAACCGGCTCCCGTCATGTTTTTACACGCTCCACTTCTCCGGCGGCAGCCCGCCGTCCCGCATCGCCTTTCGCACGCCGTAAAAACCCCCCCCGGCAGCGCCGCTCCCGGAGCCGCCTGTCCTCGTCCGGGCACTGCCGGAGCTTTCAACGCGCGAAGTGTCGTTCCGCCCCGACGATATGCCGCTCGCGCGCGGTCTCTTCCGCCGCAGCCGCGGTTTTTGCGTGAACGTCCCCGCGGCGGCGGCGCCGTCCGTCACGCCGCCGCGAAAGCCGCGGCTCAATGCCGTTCTTCAGGGCGGGGACGGCGCGGGCGCGGCGGCGATGCGGGCTGTACCGAAGGCGTGCCGTGGCGTCGTGTCCCCATGATGTCCATGTTTTATCGCGCGCTCATGTCGCCCTGAAGACTTCTTTGAGAGGAACGTAGAGAAAGTGCGTTCTGTTGAGCTGATAGAATTTCTTTTTCCCTTTCCTCGTGTAGATGATGAGACCGAACTCGACGAGGCTTTTTATCTGCCTGTTCACTTCGGAAACCGCGGCGCCGCAGAGATCGGCAAGCTCCTTCTCATAGAGTATCCTCGACTCGTCCCGAAACAGAGTTGAAAGGATTTTGATCTTGGTTTTACTGCCGAGGACGTTTTCGAGGAATGTGTTTTCTGTCATGGCAGGCTCCTGATAGTCGTTAAAAAAGAGCACAAAAAAGCAGTATAAAGAACAAAAGAAAATTTTTGTGAAAAGGTATGGACAAAGCAAAACATATGTGATATGTTGTCTTTAACTATAGGTAATTGTAGGTACATCATGGCTGAATCCTACACCACAAAACAGGTTGCGGATATACTCAATATAGATAAATCTACCCTGCTGCGCTGGATTCGTCAAGAGAAAGTTGAGGACGTCAAGCACAGGGACGGACGCAACTGGAGGCTGTGGTTCCCCGAGGATATCGAGAGGGTGAAAAGGTACTACGAAAAAGTCCACAAGATAACCCTCGACTTCTTCGAGGATGAAAACCCGGCGAAGGTCGCAAGATGAAACTGAAAGCGCGGTCCGCGCCGGTACTTTACGGCTGTGCCCCGGAAACGGGAACGCGGGGGGTGATGAAAAAAGTAAAAAGCCGGAAACGTGAGAGACTTTTCTGACTCAGCGGCAGTAAGGCGGCAATTTACATCTGGTTCAAAGGGGTGTCGTATGGAAAATTTCACACCGGAGATCGAAAGGTTCGCAAAGATCAGGGTGATAGGCATCGGCGGCGGCGGCTGCAACGCCGTCAGCAGGATGATCGAAGAAGGACTGAGGGGCGTGGACTTCATTGTCGTCAACACCGACGCCCAGGCGCTTGTGACCTCGCCGGTAAGGCACAAGATTCAGATCGGTCCGAAGACGACCGGCGGGCTGGGCGCAGGAGCCGACCCGGGCATAGGCGTCCAGGCGGCGCAGGAGAGCCGCCACGAAATCGAACAGGCGCTCGAAGGCTCCGACATGGTCTTCATCACCGCCGGTATGGGCGGCGGCACCGGCACCGGCGGCGCACCCGTCGTGGCGGAAGTCGCTAAAGAACTGAAAGCCCTCACCGTCGCCGTCGTCACAAAACCCTTCTCATTCGAGGGAAGACAGCGAAAGGTCATCGCCGACGAAGGCTCCGCCATTCTGAAGGAAAAGGTGGACACGCTCATCACGATTCCAAACGACAAACTCCTTCACGTGATCGAGCCTGACACCCCCCTCCAGGATGCCTTCAGGTTCGCAGACGACGTCCTCCGCCAGGGCGTTCAGGGCGTGTCCGACCTCATCACCATCCCCGGCATGATCAACCTGGACTTCGCCGACATAAGGGCGATCATGCGCGACGCCGGCTCCGCCCTCATCGGCATCGGGCAGAAGTCCGGCGAACACAGGGCGGTGGAAGCCGCCGAGGATGCGATCAACAGCCCGCTCCTCGAATCTTCCATCAAGGGCGCTCAGGGTATCCTCCTGAACATCACGGGAGGCAAGGACCTGTCTCTGCACGAGGTTAACGCCGCCGCTGAGATCATTTCAAATATTGCGGACGAAAACGCGAACATTATCTTCGGAGCCGTCATTGACGAAAAGCTCGAGGGCGTCGTGAAGGTGACCGTGCTGGCGACCGGCTTCGGCGAAGCCGCCAGGGCGTCTCTCGCCGAAGTCGAGGAACACGTCCCCGAACCGACCGCGATACCTAAAATACGCCCAAGGAAGAAGGAGGACCTGGACGTCCCGGCGTTCCTCAGAGCGCCCGGACAGTGACTCAGCCCCCTATCCCTTCCTCATAGAATCTCCCGTTTGCCGACGACCCCAAATCGTCGGCGCTTTTTATTTCTCAGCCGGGCGCGGTCCCCGCCGCGGACGCGGGGAAAACGGCGGCGCTCATGGAGAATCGTCACTACCGGCGCGGCGCGTGTCCGCCGCGTGATAACACTCGTAGCACAGCGTCCTCGTGGGTGTCCCGGTCCTGTCCGCGCGCCCGGACTCGTAGTAGGACACCTTCAGGCAGTCCCGGCAGCAGAACCTCAGGCAGGATTCGCAGCGGTTTTGAGGCGAGAACGTGAACTCCCCCCCGCAGACGGAGCACTCGATTGTGCGCGCGACACCGCCGTTCCCCTTCATGGCTTCCCCGGCGGCGTTTCCGTTCCCTTCCCGCGGCTTATCGCCGCAAGCGCGATAAGGACCGCCGCCGCCGCCGCCGCGGTGAACGCGGGATGGACGGCGACGGTTGCGGGAAGAAGCCCCTTTTTGAAGTACATCACCGCCCCCACCAGGATTCCCGTCACGGCTTCGCCGGCGATCAGCCCGGAGGAAATGAGGACGCCCCTGCCGGCGTTTTTGCCGCCCCGTGAAACCAGCGCGATGATGCCGCCGAGAAAGACGGGCGCCGACAGCGAAAGGGGGAGATAAATGCCGACCGCAACTGGCATCACGTGCGCGCGGAACCGTGCGCCGGTTCTCTTCAGGAAGTAATCGAGGACGATGACGCCCACCCCCGCCGCCGCGCCCGCGAGCACCATGTCGTAAGGCAGCGCCCCCTCGCCGAAAAGCGCCCCAGCGATGCCGGCAAACAGCGTCGCCTGGGGCGCCTTGAGCGCCCCCGCCGCGCCCGTCCCGATCCCGTACGTCTCATGAAGCACGACGAGTATGGGGGCGATGATGAACGCGGAGACCGCGACGCCGGCGAGCTGCGCCCACTGCTGGCGCCGCGGCGACGCGCCCACGAGCCGCCCGGTCTTGAGGTCCTGCGAGATATCCCCCGAAGTGCACGCGGCGCAGCAGACGACGCCCGCCACGCACAGCGCGGCGAGTACGCCGCCCGCCCCCGTAATCCCCGCAAGGAGAAGCGCACCCCCCGTCAGAAGCACCGCGCATATCGTCATCCCCGATACGGGATTGTTCGAACTGCCGACGAGTCCGACGATGTACGATGAAACGGCGACGAAGAAGAAGGCGCAGACGGTCGCCGACACCGTCGCCGTCATCGCGGCGCCGGCGCCGTTGAGCGCGTCACGATAGACGAAGAATACCGCGGTCAGCGCCGCGGCGAGCAGCGGGAGAACGAATTTTCCCGGTATGTCTCCTTCCCCCGGATCGCGCGCCGCGCGCGGAACCGGCGCGAACCCGGCGACGGCTTCGCGCAAGCCCCGGGCGATGCCCCCGCGCACGGTCATAACCGACCACGCGCCGCCCACCGCCATCGCGCCGACGCCCATGTACCGCACGCGGGACGACCACGCGCTCCATGCGAAGTCCAGGGGATCGGCGGTGGGGGCGCCGGAAAAGGCGGCTGACGCGGGGATTGCGATGACCCACCCGATGCAACCCCCGATGAAAACGAGCGCCGCGACGTTGAACCCCACTATGTACCCCACCCCGAGCAGCGCCGGCGACACGTCGGCGCCGAAATAGAACACCGCCCTGCCGAACTTTCTCCCCCACTCGACCACCGGCATGATGACCGTGACGCCGGAGACGAGAAACTTGAATACCGCCCCGGCGCCGAGACTTGCGAACACGTACCTGACCCTCGCGCCCCCCTCCTCGCCCGCCTGAAGAACCTCCGCGCAGGCGACACCCTCCGGGAAAACGAGACCCTTCTCCTCGACCACGACGGGGCGCCTCAGCGGTATCATGAACAGCACGCCGAGGACGCCGCCGGTCAGCGCGATCAGCGTCGTGTGCCAGTAGTGGAAGCCGCCCCATGCGCCCGCGATCACCAGTGCCGGAACGGTGAAGATTATGCCCGCCGCGAGCGACTCGCCGGCTGACGCCGCGGTCTGCACGATGTTGTTTTCGAGTATCGAGCCGCGGCGCATTACGCCGCGGAGTATCCCCATCGAGATGACGGCGGCGGGGATTGAGGCGGAGACCGTCATGCCGGCGTAAAGTCCGAGGTACGTGTTCGCCGCGCACATGACGAGCGCGAGAACGATGCCCAGGGCTATCGCCCGCGGCGTGAACTCGGGGGACCCGTGTCTGCCGCCTTTGTGGTTCATGCCGGCGCTTTCAGAAGGACTTTCCGGGGCGGGCGGCGGCGCCGAGCGGCTGCTCGACCTCGCCGAGTTTTATCCCGCCGTGTTTCTTTATGTGTTCGACGAGTCCGCCCTCGCGCAGTATGTGCTCCATCATGGGCGGAAGAGGGGAGAAGTGTATTGCCTCACCCGTGCGCCGGTTTGCGATCTCGCCGGCGCCGAGCGCGATTTCGAGAGCGTCGCCTTCCTCGATCCCGTCCGTGTCGCAGATTATCGCCGGAAGCCCCACGTTGATGCAGTTGCGGAAGAAAATCCTGGCGAAGCTTTTGGCGAGGACCGCGTCAATGCCGGCGAGCTTTATGATCGTCGGGGCGTGTTCCCGGCTGGAGCCTTGACCGAAATTGCGCCCCGCGACGACGAAGTCCCCCTTAAGCACGAGCGACGAGAAACCCGGGCGCGCGTCCTCGAGCACGTGTTTCGCCAGTTCGGGCAGGTTGGACCGCAGGTGGAAAAGGCGCCCCGGGGCGATGTGGTCGGTGCTTATCCCGTCGCCGAATTTCCACGCTTTTCCTTCGAGTTTCATGCCGTCGCCCCCCTGAGAAGGACCGCGTTCAAACCCCGGGAACGCGCTGGGACGAACGCGGCGCGGACTATCGAAAGCGAAAAAAAGATTGCCGCTTTCATCTTCATGATTTGGAATAACCTCTATCCGTGAGTTCGGCGAAAAACCGGGCGACCGCCGCCTCAGCGTTTTCTGCAAGAGGTTTCATTTCGCTCCATTTCAGCATGTAGCCGTACCCATGAACATGGTAATGCCTGAAAACAAGATGTTCTCTGAGCATATCGTGAACACCCTGCGAGATTATATCATGCGCTACCGCCTTCTTAAGAAGTTCCTTGTGCCATGCGCCCCCCCTGTCTGTTCGAGTACCGTGAACATTCCGAAGAATATGATCGAGAATGTTTTCGATGCCCATGTAAATGTTTTGAAGCATAGTGGCGACAGCCATTATTTCCACGCTGCCGATTTCGATCCTGCCCAGGGTGTCCTTCAGTAAGTTTACTGTTTCATCTATGTGTCTCTTGTGACCGGCGACAAATTCGTGAATATCATCCATAGATCACCCTGCCGGTTTTTCTGATGATCGAAACGATGGGCAGATCATCGGACATATCAACAATGTCCACCGGCTTTGAAAGCGACCACATTATCCTTGCATAAAATTTGAAGAACTGCCCTTCGGGCACACCCTCCACGGCGATATCTATGTCCGCCGCATCCGCGCCGGAGTGGAGACTTGATCCGAACAGCCAGACTTTCTTCACGTGAAATTCGCGGGCAATTGACTCGATTGCCTCCTGATCCGACCGTGTCAGCATACGCTCTCCCGGTGTTGATGGGAACGACTTCTTTCTCCAACACCCATAGTTAACAAGGGGCGAAGCGGTTGTCAAACCTCACCCGCCGGCGGCGAACAGCCGTGTGACGGAGATCGTCACTCGAGGTACGTCCTCGGGTCGGCGATCCTGCCCTCGATTGCCGTCGCCGCCGCGAGGGCGGGCGATACGAGGTAGATAGACGCGTTCGGGTTGCCCATGCGCCCCCTGAAATTGCGGTTCTGCGTGGCGGCGCATACCTCGCCGTCCGCCAGAACTCCCTCGTGCACGCCCACGCAGGCGCCGCAGCCGGGTCCGGTCACGACCCCGCCCGCCTCCACGAACGTCTGTACAAGCCCCTCGGCGAGCGCGCTCAGGTACACCCGCCGCGACGCGGGCGTCACTATGAGCCTCGTGCCGCGCGCGACGCGCCTGCCGCTTAGTATCCCGGCGGCGATGCGCAAATCCTCCAGCCGTCCGTTTGTGGACGTGCCGATGAACACCTGGTGCACCTTCACCCCGGCGGCTTCGTCAACGGTGACGGTGTTGTCCACGAAATGCGGGGCGGCGAGCGTGGGCTTGAGCGCCGCCGCGTCAATCTCGATGACGCGCTCGTACTCCGCGTCCGCGTCGGGGACGACCTCGACGAAACCGCCGCCCCTGCCGGCGCTCTCGATGAACTGCCTCGTGAGGTCGTCTGTCGGAATAAGCCCGACCTTCGCCCCGCATTCGACCGCCATGTTGGACATCGTCAGCCTCGCGTCGAGACCGAGCGAGCGGATCGTGTCGCCGACCAGCTCCAGCGCCTTGTACGCCGCGCCGTCGGCGCCCAGCAGCCCTATTATGTGCAGCATCAGGTCCTTGGAATAAACGCCCGCGGGGAGCGCCCCGCCGACGACGATCTTGAACGTCTCCGGTACGCGCATCCAGGTCTTGCCCAGAGCCATCGCCGCCGCGACGTCGGTTGACCCCATCCCGGTGGCGAACGCGCCGACGGCGCCGTTCGTGCAGGTGTGCGAATCGGCGCCCACGATGACCATCCCGGGGCAGGCGTAATCCTCCGTGGCGACCTGGTGCGAGATGCCGCTGCCTATCTCGGACAGCCGCGCGCCCGTTTTCGCGCAGAAGTCCCTCAGGAAGGCGTGATCGTTGCTCAGCTCCTGGCGCGGGCTTGGCGAGGCGTGGTCTATGAACACGACGGCGCGTCCGGGGTCGTGGAGCCTGTCGAAACCCATCCTCGCGAGCTGGCGCACGGTCAGCGGTCCCGTGCCGTCCTGCACGTACGCGAGGTCAACGCTGACGAGCGCGAACTCGCCCGCCCTCAGCTGGCGCCCCGCGTGGGCGCTCAGTATCTTCTCGCTCATGGTCAGACCCACCGTCGTCGCCTCCCCGGCGCGGTTCGTTTTCCGCCGCCCCGCTGCGCTCAGGTCGTGAACATGAAGGGCTTCCGGGCGTCCGGTCACAGCACGGGGTTTTCGTGCATCGCCTTGAGGCGCCGCCAGCGCCGCTCCACTTCCGCCTCGAACTTTTCGAGGTCCTCCTTGAATTCCGCTTTCATGAAATGTCGGGTCTTCCCCATCGTCTTCAGCCACTCGATGACCGGAATGCGGTTTCCCTTTTCCTCCGGATCGTAGTTGATCGTGGTGATCCCGTGCTCGATCTCGTAAAGCGGGAAGAAGCATGAATCCACGGCGGCCTGGATGATCGAAGAGCAGTCCTGCTCTTTCGAGCGCCAGTTGAGCGGGCAGGCGGACAGTATCTTTGCGTAGACGGGACCCTCGTGTTTCGCGTACCATTGCGCCTTGGCTGCTTTGCGCGTGAGGTCAACGTGCCTGGACTCCACCGCGGTGAAGACGTACGGTATGTGGCACGCCGCCATGATCTGCGGCGTGTCCTTGTGGTGGTGCTTTTTTCCGTGCTGGAACGGACCGACGTGCGACGTCGAGGTGGCGTGCCCCAGCGGCGTTGTGAACGAGAGCTGGTTGCCGGTGTTCATGTAGCCCTCGTTGTCGTATTCGAGGATGATCATGTTGTGGCAGCGCATGGCGGCGCCGATGGTCGGTCCCATCCCGATGTCGTTGCCGCCGTCGCCCGTGACCATGATGAACGTTATTTCCTCGTCGGGCGGTATCTCGCCCCGCCGTTTTCTCTCGATGTAGCTTTCCACGGTGCCGCTGAGCGTTGCGGCGCCGTTCTGAAAGAGGTTGTGTATGTAGGTCATCCTGTGGGACGAATACGGGTAGCTCGTCGTGGTGACCATCCCGCACCCCGTGTGAAAGAGCACGATCACGTACCCGGAGACGCCCCGCAGGAAGTTGTTGAGGCTGGGGAAGATGCCGCAGCCGGGGCACGCGCCGTGTCCGGGCGCGATGCGTTTCGGCATGCGCGTCAGCTCGCGCGGGTTAAGCCCCTTCACCCTGAGCTTGCCGTCTTCCTTCTCGACCGTGATGCCCGTCGCCGCGTCCCGGGCGGTGAGCGGGGGCGCCGCCGGCGCGGGCGTGTAATGCGGGTCCCCCGGGTTCGCCCCGACGTACTCGATGGAGAGGGCGACCTTCCCCGATTCCGCCGCCTCGACCGCCTGACGGAGCATCTCGCGCGCGTCGGCGATGAAGAACTCCTTTCCCCCAAGCCCGTAAATCCTGCTGAAGACGAGCGACCCGTTACGCGGGTCGTCCTTCAGCGCCGCTTTAAGTTCGATGGTCATGTTCCCGCCCCAGCCGCCGTACGATTCCTGCCTGTCGCCCACGCAGACGGCTTTGACGCCGCGAAGCGCCTCCTGCAATTCCCTCACCGGAAAGGGTCGGAGCATGTGGACGGTCGCGAGTCCGACCTTTTTGCCCTCCGCGCGCATCTCGTCCACGGCTTCCTTCGCCGTCTCGTACGCGGAGTTCAGAAGCACGAGCGCAGCCTCGGCGTCCTCCAGCCGGTAGGTCTCCACGAGCGTGTAGCGCCTCCCGCTGATCAGGGCGTACTCGTCGAAGACCGACTGCGCGACACCGTAGGCGTTCTCCATCGCGATGCTGAGCTGCTTCTTGTTGTTGATCAGGTCCGGGTCGTTCATGTACGCGCCGATCGTGATGGGCTTCTTCGTGTCGAGCACGTCGTACAGGTGCGAGACCGGTCCGATGAAATCCTGGACGGGCTTCCTGTCCGTGAAATAATGGACCCTGCGCTGCTGGTGCGAGGTGAAAAAGCCGTCGAATGAGACGATCACCGGAAGGCGCACGTCGGGATGCTCCCCGAGCCGCACGGCGATGATGTTGAGGTCGTACACCATCTGTGGGTCCTTCGCCATCAGTATGATCCATCCCGCGTTGAGCGCGAACATGATGTCGCTGTGATCGCCGCGGATGTCCAGCGGTCCCGACACGCTCCTGTTGACTATGTTCATCACCATGGGAAAGCGCGTGCCGGACTGCACGGGAAGCTGTTCGAGCGCGTACATGAGGCCGTTCGCGGACGTTGTGTTGAACACGCGCGCGCCCGCCACCGACGCCCCGTAGCATATCCCCGCCGCTCCGTGCTCGCCGTCGCCGGGTATCATCACCACGTCGTGAAGCCCCTCCGCCTTCATGCGGTCAAGCTCCTCGGCGACTGCGGTGGACGGCGTGATGGGGTAGTAGCCCATCACGTGATAGTTGACGTGGCACGCGGCGAGCGCCGCCATCTCGTTGCCGTTCAGCAAATCAACCTTCTGGGGCGCGGCGCCACGTCCGGTACGCGCTTCCGTCGTCATCTCCCTCGCCTCCTTTGCCGCCGCGTTCGGCCCGCGCTCCTTCGCGCCGGAACCTCCCGCGTCGGCTCTGTTCCGTCTTTCAACCGCCGTCCCGTCGCCCGGAATTCATCGCGAATCCCCCGCGGGCGGCGCGCCGGGGTCTCACGCAGTCGCTCCCTCTTTCTCGCGCTCGGCGGTGATCGCCCCGGCGGGGCAGACGGTGACGCACCTCAGGCAGCCCTTGCAATACCTGTACTCGATGCGTCGCAGAAACTGCCGTTCCTTTCCCTTGTCGTCTTTTCCGCGTTCCCACACGAAACACTGGTCCGGGCACGTCGAATCGCAGTCGGCGCAGTGTACGCATTTGTCGAGGTTCAGAACCGGTATGAATCCCTCGCGCGAAGCGCTGAGGTCCTTTTCGACCGTGTTGCCGGGGTTGATCACCGCCCCGCCGAGCGGCGCGGTCGCGTAGCCGAGCTTCGGCTCGAACTTCTCAAACGGCAGGTATTCGTATCTTCCGTCCGGCTCGAACCGCTTCACCTTCACCTCCGCCCATCCCCTGTCGAAGGCGTTCAGGTTCCCCTGAACGAGCTGGGGATATTTTTCCTCGAACTTCTCCCGCAGCGCGCCCTTCAGCACCTCCCTGTCCATGAACTCCATCCCCCTCGCGATCGTGCCCAGAAGCGTTGTGTTGACCCTGACCCTTTCCTCCACGGCGATCTTCATCGCGTCCACGCAGATGAGCGTCCCGGCGTGAAGCCGGAGCGCGTCCCGCACCCGGTCGGGGTCCCTGTGTGTGCTGACTATCACGGTGCCGTCGGGGCGAAGCCCCCTCATCACCGGCAGCGCCTTGACCATGTTCTCGTGGAACAGCACAAGCAGATGCGGCTCCTCGACCGGACCCCCGTCCCGGAGCGGATGGTCCGAGTCGCTGAACCGCACGTACGTCCTGACCGGCGTCCCCTTCTTCTCCGAGCCGTACGCCGCGAAGCTCAGTCCGTTCCACCCCATCCCCATGACCCCCGCGTCGGCGAGGATTTTTCCCGCCAGGTTCGCTCCCATCCCGCCGATGCTCTCCATCCGGACGTCGTAGTATCCCCTCTCGTTTTTGACTGGAATCACGCCTTTTTCCGCCATGCCCCCGTCTCCTTCCGTCAGGGTTCTTTTCCAGCCCGGATATTATTCACTATTATTATAGTGACCGCAACCGGCAGCAGTCCGCGCGCACAGACGTTTTCACGGCGCCGTTGTCTCCGTCCCCGAGCTGTACGATAATGAATACTCCGCGGCGGCGCGCGGAAGGCGGAGCGCCCCTTCCGGGCGCGTCCCGGGGTGCCCGGCATGAGAGTACTTGTCACGGGCGGCGCGGGCTTCATCGGTTCCCACGTCGCCGAAGACTTCGTTAAGTCCGGGGCGCGCGTGCGCGTCCTCGACGACTTCTCCACCGGCAGGCGGGAGAACATCGAGGCTTTCGCCGGCGCGCTGGAATTGATCGAAGGCTCGCTCGCCGATGAAGACACCGTGGCGCGTGCCGCCGAAGGCGTGGACGTCATCCTCCACCAGGGGGCGCTGCCGTCCGTCCCGCGCTCACACGCGCGCCCACTCGAATCCAACGACGCCAACGTCCGCGGCACACTCAACGTCCTCCTCGCCGCTCGCAGAACCCGCGCCGCGAGGGTCGTCATCGCCTCTTCCTCATCCGTCTACGGCGATTCCGAGACCCTCCCGAAAACCGAGACCATGAAACCCGAGCCGAAATCCATCTACGCCGCGACCAAGCTCGCCGGCGAGCACTACGCGGGGGTCTTCCACGAAACCTTCGGCGTCCCCACACTCTGCCTGCGCTACTTCAACGTCTTCGGTCCCCGTCAGGACCCCGCCTCACAGTACGCGGCAGTCATCCCCAGATTCATTACCGACGTCGCCCGCGGCGTGAAACCCACCGTCTTCGGCGACGGAACACAGTCCAGAGACTTCACGTACGTCGCCAACGTCGTGCACGCAAACCGCCTCGCCGCGACCATCGGCGACTTCCCCGCCGGCGCGGTCTGCAACGTCGCCTGCGGCGCCCGCTACGACCTCCTCCGCCTCATCTCCCTCATAAACGCCTTCCTCGGCGCCGCCGTCGAACCGCAGTTCGCCCCTCCCAGACCCGGCGACGTCAAACACTCCCTCGCAGACGTCTCCCTCGCGAAAAAGCTTCTGGGCTACGAACCGGTTGTCTCGTTCGAGGAAGGACTGCGGAGAACCGTTGAATTCTTTGCGGGATTTAATAAAAAAGTAGATCTAAAATGAATATATCAATGATTATATCAATAATAGCACTTGTCACATCGATAGTGTCAGCTGTTATTTCTGGAATTGTTGGTTTCTTCTCGATCAGAAACAATTCAAGACACATTGAAATAAACAACATAAAAAATTTTTTAAAAGATGTTTGCATTGGTATGCTTGAGATTGAATTTATCGAAACTTCTACCATCGATTCAATCATATCTTATGATGTGAAATTAAAGGATATCAATGATTATCATAACAAAATTAGGGAAAGAATCAAAAAGACCGACTTTTACGACGGAGCAAGGGCTTTTTTGGGCGATATGTATAAAATGGAAACAGATAACAAATACCGTGACGATAATGAACACAAACGCCCTTTTTATGATCGAATAAACGACTATGGTTTCGAAGGCGGCTGGAACTTTTTATTTAACAAGTTCAGGAGATATGAGAAGCTGGTAGGAATAAAAAAAAGCGCTTTGAGTTGAAATGATTTTACTATGAACGGCGACAGGCTCGCGATCGAGGGCGGAACGCCCTACAGAAAGAATTTCCTCGTCTTCGGCGCACCCCACGTCGGCGAAGAGGAAATAGCGGAGGTCGCCGCCACTCTCCGCTCGGGCTGGCTCAGCACCGGTCCGCGCACGAAGCGGTTCGAGGAGGCGTTCAGAAACTACGTCGGCTGCCGCCACGCCCTCGCCCTCAATTCCTGCACCGCCGGACTCCACCTCGCCCTCGACGTCCTGAACATTGGAGCCGGAGACGAAGTCATAACCACGCCCATAACCTTCACCGCCACCGCCAACGTGATCGTCCTCCGCGGCGCGACTCCCGTCTTCGCTGACGTTGACCCCTCCACCATGAACGTCAGCCCCGGCGAAATCGAGAAAAGCGTCACGCCGCGCACCAAAGCGATAATCCCCGTCCATTTCGCAGGCAGACCGTGCGAGATGGACCCGATTCTGGAAATCGCGGCGAAGAACAACCTCTTCGTCGTCGAGGACGCGGCGCACGCCGTGGAAGCCTCCTACCGCGGCAGAAAGGTCGGCGACATCGGGCACGTCACCTCGTTTTCCTTCTACGCCACAAAGAACCTCGTCACCGGCGAGGGCGGCATGGCGACCACCGCCAACGAGGACTGGGACGCCGCGATGCGCGTCAAAAGCCTCCACGGACTGAGCAGAACCGCGTGGAAACGCTACTCCTCCGAGGGCTTCCAGTCCTACGACACCCTCTGCCCGGGCTACAAGTACAACATGGCCGACATACAGGCGGCTATGGGCATACACCAGCTCGCCCGGATCGAGGAAAACCTGAACGTGCGCGAGCGCCACTGGCGCCGCTACAACGACGCCTTCGCCGGATGCGGGTTCCTCGCCCTGCCCCCGGAACAGCCGCACGTAAGGCACGCGCGCCACCTCTACACCCCCCTCCTCGACGTTGACGCCCTCGGCGTCTCACGCGACCGCTTCGTCTCCGCGCTCCAGGCGGAAAACATCGGCGTCGGAATACACTTCACCGCGCTCCACCTTCACTCCTTCTACAGGGAAAAGTTCGGCTTCGCGCGCGGGCGGTTCCCGAACGCGGAGTACGTCTCCGACAGAACGTTCTCCATCCCCCTCTCCCCAGCGCTCACGGACGGCGACGTCGAGGACGTCATCGGCGCCGTGATGAAGGTGCTGAACCATTTCGCGCGGAAGAGAAAAGGAGCGCGATAGGGGGAACCCACGCCGCGGCGCAATGCCGCCCGAAACGCCGCGCGCGTTTTGAAATCCGCCGGACCGAACGATAAAATACCCCCATGTTCTCCCGCGTCAGCTCCGCCGCCACCATCGGGGTCGAAGCCTTCGTCGTCCACGCCGAAGTGGACATAAGACTCACCGGCATCAACACGAGCTTCATCATCGTCGGGCTGCCGGACGCCGCCGTGAAGGAATCCAAAGAAAGAGTCCTGACCGCGCTGCGCAACTGCGACCTGTACGCCTCGATGAAAAGGCTCACCGTCAACCTCGCCCCCGCCGACGTCCGGAAGGAGGGTCCCAGCTTCGACCTCGCCATCGCAGTGGGAATCCTCGCCGCAAGGGGCGAAGTGGAGCAGGGCAGCCATGAAAACAAGCTCTTCATCGGCGAACTCGCTCTCGACGGTAAACTCCGCCGCGTCAGCGGCGTCCTCCCCATCGCACTCCTCGCGAAAACCGCCGGCTTCGACGGCATCGTACTCCCCGCCGACAACGCACGCGAAGCCGCCCTCGTGGAAAACCTCAACGTCTTCCCCGCGGAAACGCTCAACGACGTCTTTCTCTTCCTCAGGGGCATGAAGGAAATCGCCCCGTTCTCGGCGGACGAAAAGGACCTCTGGGAAGCCGGCGTCGAGTACGAGGTGGATTTCTCCGACGTGAAGGGTCAGGAGCACGCCAAGCGCGCCCTCGAGATCGCCTCCGCCGGCAGCCACAACGCGATCATGGTCGGTCCCCCCGGCGCGGGCAAGACGATGCTCGCCCGCAGACTCCCCACCATCCTCCCGGACCTCTCGCGCGAGGAATGCCTCGCGGTCACGAAACTCTACAGCATCGCCGGTCTCCTCCGCGGCGACAAACCCGTCGTCCGGACCAGACCCTTCCGCTCACCCCATCACACGGTCTCCAACGTCGCGCTCGTCGGCGGGGGGACCTTCCCCAAACCGGGCGAGGTCAGCCTCGCTCACCACGGCGTTCTGTTTCTCGACGAACTCCCGGAGTTCAAGCGCGACGTCCTCGAGGCTCTGCGCCAGCCGATGGAGGACGGCATGGTCACCATCGCCCGCGCCACCACCTCACTCACCTTCCCCGCTACGTTCATACTCGTCGGAGCGATGAACCCCTGCCCCTGCGGATGGTTCGGCGACTACACACGCGAGTGCGTCTGCACCCCCCACCAGATTCAGAGATACGTCAAGAAAATCTCCGGACCCCTCCTCGACAGAATAGACATCCACGTCGAGGTCCCGCGGCTGGACACGGCGAAGCTCACGGGCGACTACACAGGCGAGCCGTCCTCCGCGATAAGGGAGCGCGCCAACAACGCCCGCCGCATACAGCACGAGCGCTACAGGGGCGAGAGGATTTTCAGCAACGCCGAACTCGGCACGCGCCTCATGAAAAAGTACTGCCGGCTCCCCCAGTCGGCTGAAGACCTGCTCAAAAGCGCCATCAAGAAATTCGGATTCACCGCCCGCGCATACGACAGGATACGCAAGCTGTCGCGCACAATCGCCGACCTCGCAGGCAGAGAGGAAATCCTCGATCAGGACGTCGCCGAGGCGGTTAACCTCCGCACGCTCGACAGAAAATACTGGGGCTGACGGCGCGCGAACCGCGGACGCGGGACCAGCGCCGTTTTGTACCCCGCCACATCCTCTACATTTGTTTCAAAAAGCGGCTTGAACAACTGATTTTTCAGGGCGCGTACCGGCACTGCCGCTTCACGCCGGCGGTCTCCCGGGGCGGAACGCCTGACGGAGGGAAGGCGACGCGGGTCTGCGACATAAAAGTGTGTAAATGTTCACCCGGCGGCAATTCCGCAAACGCGGATGAATTCATCCAAAAACAGTTGAAGATATAAGATTTTTTGGTTCTTCAGGAAATACTGTGGGTAAAAACGGAAGGGGAAACGAGTTTGTCGCATTATGGAACAATGGATAGGGAGGAAAACCTTTGTAAATAAAGCGTTTTTTAACGCATTGTCTCCTTGCCTTTCAAATTGTTTCTTGATGGTCTGCTTCCTTTTTCATCTGTCTGATCAAGGGGTGAACTTTCGCACATTCTTCGTCACGATGTATTGTGGCTTCAGCCGCCTTGGACTGCGGCGAGTCATCGCCGCCTTCACTCCCGCGCGGAGCGCGGGAAACAAGGCGGTGTTTGCACACCGCACTCCAAGGCGTTTCGCGCATATTGATTTTCGCATGATCGGAT
>JBFMFE010000317.1:0-19561 GCA_040752295.1 bacterium | reverse complement strand
TTTCTCATGGAACCCACGCTCAGCCCGCCGGCGGCGCGTATCGCGTCGGAAACCCTCGACAGGGCGCTGACCGGGTGGCTGCCGGGGCGGCGCACGCCGCCGAGCACGAAGACTCTCATCCACCGCGGGAAAATGGGGTCAGAGCTGGAAAATTGAATTTTGGGGCGCCTGTCTGCCGGCAAGGCAGGCGCAGAAAGTGAAATACCGTCGTCGGCTATCCGCTTTCGGGCTGACGCCGGGGCTGCGAAGTCGCGGTAACTGCTCCATGCCCACTGGTCCGGCATCTCCGCGAGGACGGCTCTCAGCGGGTTCAGGTGTATGTATCGGCTGAGTTCAGTCGGGTAACTTTCCTTTTCGACAATCAGCCTCTTGAACCTTTCCAGTAAGAGGCGTCCGGCGCGCGTGTTTCAGCCGCCGCCGGGGAGAACCTGGCGCAGAATGATCTCCTTCAGGTCTATTTTCGAACGGAGCCGGCGTCCCAGTCCGGCGAGAAGCCCCAGCACGCGACCGATGAGGATGAAGTCGCCGGGTATGCGGACCAGCGCCTTTTCCCTCGCGATTTCCATCAACTCCCGGTATATGGCTTCGACGGGTATGTCGCGCGGCATTCCGTAAACGAACTCGTCCACGTGGCGCACGACGAAGTCGCAGAACCGGCGGATCGAATCCGGTTTTCCGTCCCATGTCTCGAAGCCGAGTTCAATCAACGCCTGCGCCATGAGGGCGCCGTCGCGTTGAACGACGGCGAGGGCGACTTTCCCGAGCGACTGCACGAAGTCCGGCGGCAGCTCCTTGCAGAGTCCGAAGTCAACGATCGCTATCCTGTGCCGCCCCCCTTCGAGCGGGACCACGAACAGGTTGCCGGGGTGGGGGTCCGCCTGGAAAAAGCCGAGGCGGAACACCTGGCGCATGTAGCAGGCGACGACTTCCTCTGAGACCTTCTGGACGTCGATCCCGCGGTTACGGATGGCGTTGAGGTCGGTGATTTTGATCCCCTCGACGAACCCGGTGGTGAGCACCCCTTTGCTGGTGAGTTCCCACACGACCGCTGGTATGACGGTTCCATCGTCGGGGCCGAGGCGTTCCCTCATTCTTTCCATGTTTTTTCCCTCTTGTATCATGTCCGTTTCCATGGAAACGTATTTTTCGAACTCGTTGACGATTAAGGAATAGTTGAACCGTCTGCGGAATATATGGATGAAGTTAAGAATGATGCGGAGGATGACGATGTCGGCGGCGACGGTTCTTTCGATTCCCGGGTAGAGGATTTTCACGGCGGCGCGGGCGCCGTCGTGGAGTTCCGCTTCGTGCACCTGGGCGAGCGAGGCGGCGGCGATCGGCTCGCGGACGAATCCGGCGAAGAGTTCGCCGGGTTCCTTCCCGAATTCCTCCGCGATCCTCGTCCTGATTACGTCGTATGGAACGGGCGGGACGCTGTCCTGGAGGCGGGAGAGAACGAGCGTGTACTCTTCCGGCAGGAGGTCCACGCGGAGGCTGAGGAACTGCCCCACCTTGATGAACAGCCCCCTCAGGCGGATGATCGCGCGCAGGAGGCGCTCGGCGTTTTTCTCGTTCAGCCGCCTCCCGCGCTCGCGGAAGCGCTCGCGCGGCGTCCACCGCCGCGAGAGGCGCAGCAGGCGGTTCGAGATGAGTATCCTTAGTATTACGGCGAGGGCGGCGTAGAGCCGGAGTCGCGGAATGACGTGTCGCTCGACGAAACGTGTCATCTTACGGTTTGTTTTTCCGGGGCGCGGGCTTTCCGCGCGCTTTTCACGGCGTCCCGCGTGAACGGATGCGGCGGCGGGGTCAGTCCATTGCGACTTCGCTCGAAAAGGGCGTGGGGGTCATCACGAAGAGCGCCCTGGCGTCGCTTTTTCCAGTGTTTTTCCACCTGTGGGGGCTTTCGGACTTGTAGTGGGCGCTGTCGCCCTTTCTGAGCACGTGCCGCCCGCCTTTGAACGTCAGTTCGAGTTGTCCCTGGAGGCACAATATGAGTTCTTCGCCCTTGTGCGCGATGGGTTTTTCCACGCTCGTTCTGCCGGGTCCGATGGTGAGCACGACGGAGAAGATTCTGGAGTCCTCGAGACTGCCGGCGATGCGCTCCGCGCTGATGCCGGCTTCCGTGCTGGTGAACTTTTTCCGTTTGGCGCGTTTCACGATCTCGATGTCGCGCACCGGCTCGTCCTCGCCGATGAAGTAGCCGATCCTCCTGTTGAACGCCCTCGCTATCTTCATCATGGTGGTGATGGAGGGAGTCATCTGTCCCGCCTCGATCTTGTAGATTCCGCCCGGCGAGAGCCTCGTGACGTCCGCGAGCTTCTGGATCGTCCAGCCGTTCTGCTGCCGAAGCTCCCTTATCTTTTCCCCGATGGCTGCCGTAAGGTCGTCCATTCGCGCTCTCCGTTCATGGAATTTTTATCCCGCCGCGGTTGACACCGCGTTCACTATATTATAGCATTCGTTTACGATAATAAATACAGGGGGGGGTTATCAGCGGGTTCGGACGGCTGCGGGAAAGCTCCGGAAGGGGCTTTCGACGTGAAGAAAATTCGGCGGGAAGAAAAACCTGAAACCCGCCGCGAAAGGAGGTGACGACATGTCCGACGTGCAGATTCCGGAGATTCCGCCCGACGCGACGCCGAAGTGGATGTTCGAGGAAAGGCTTCCGAAGCGGCTCGACGCCGCGCTCGAAAGATTCAAGGACCAGCTCGAAGGCGTCGAGGGCGTTCTCCAGTTCAACATCGAGGGCGACAACGGGGGACAGTGGTGCATTACACTCAAGGAAGGGAAAGGTGAAGTGACCGCCGGGGAAAACGAGGATGCCAGCACAACGTTCACCATCAGCGCTGAGGACTGGATGGCGCTGATCCGGCGGGAAGTTGACCCGCAGACCATCTTCATGTCCGGCAGGATGAGGATCGCCGGCGACATGGGACTCGCGATGAAGCTGGGGCAGATCATCCGCGGCGCAATGGCGCAGGAGGGGTAAGCCGCGGGGCGAAGGTAAGCGGCCGGAAGGTCGGAAGGGTATCGCGATCAGCCCTTCATCGCGCTCGCGCCGACCGGACGCGGCGCGTCCACTCCGCGCGCGCCGACAACGGGAAGGGGGGAAACGCCGTGTTTGAATTCGAGGAACAGCACAAGATGATAGCCGCGGCGATCCGTCAGTTCGCCGAAAGGGAAATCGCGCCGAACGTGGACAGGCTCGAAAGGGGCGAGATTCTCCCGTTCGACCTCATGCGTAAGATGGGGAAGGCGTTCATGCTGCCCGACATGGTGAAGAAGGGCTTCGAGAAGATGAAGAAGCAGGCAGAGGAAGAGGGCGAGGAGTCGGTGAAGGGGCGCAGGCGCGTGGGCATGACCGAGGACGTCGGCATCGGGGCGGTCATGGCGATCGAGCTTTCGAAGTACAGCCCCGGCTTCGTGCTCTCGCTCGGCGCGTCGCTCGGACTCTGCGGCGGCGCCATCATGGCGAAGGGAACGATGGAGCAGAAGGAGCGCTTCGGGCTGCCCGTGCTCACCATGGAGAAAATCGGATGCTGGGCGATCACCGAACCCGACGCCGGCTCGGACGCCTTCGCACTCAAGAGCACGGCGGTCCCCGACGGCGACGGCTACGTCCTGAACGGCTCGAAGACGTTCATCACCAACGCCCCGTACGCGGACGTCATGGTCGTGTACGCGAAGATCGACCGCGGCAGGGAGGAAAAGAGGACGCACGCGTTCGTTCTCGAAAAAGGAATGGAAGGGCTGACGGTGAGCAAGCCGATGTCGAAGATGGGGATGAGGGCGTCGCCCACGGGCGAAATCTTCATGGAAAACGTGCGCGCCGGAAAGGACAGGCTTCTCGGCGGCGTGGAAAAGGAACCCGCAAGCGGCGAGGCGATCGAGACGTTCCAGGGCGAAAGAACCGGCTCGGCGCCGATGGCGCTCGGCATTATCGAAAAATGCCTCGACGACTGCGTCAGGTACGCCAGACAGAGAACCCAGTTCGGCAAGCCCATCGGCGAGTACCAGCTCATACAGGACAAGCTGGCTAAAATGTACGTCGCCCGCGAGAACGTCAGGAACATGGTCTTCAAGCAGATATGGATGGCGAAGAACGGCAGGCGCCCGACCCGCGCGGAGGCGAGCGCGATAAAGCTTTACTGCTCGCGCGCGGCGGTGGACGTCGCGCTCGACGCCGTTCAGATAATGGGCGGATACGGCTACATGCAGGAATACAGGGTCGAAATGCTCATGCGCGACGCGAAACTGCTGGAGATCGGCGGCGGAACCAGCGAAATCCAGATCGTTACCATCGCCAGGGAACTCTTGAGGGACTGAAGCTCTATGAGGTCATTTGACCCCATTGTGCATTGTGACGCAAATTCTTGACACCTGCCCGTGCCCCTGCCCGTTCCCGATGAAAAACTGTTTGTACGCAGTTACGGGCACGGGCACGCCTGTCTGCGTGCGGACACGCACAGGCAGGCACACGGGCACGGGAAAAATATTCATATCCGTCATTCATGTCACAGAACACTACAGGGTCAATATTATTCCCTTGATTCAATTTCATTCACCAGAGCCTCAAAAAGAGAGATGATGTCCTGGTTCGTTTTTCTGAGCCGTTGCGAGATGATCTTCGCGATTTCGCGCGTCACCGCAAGCCCAAGGGCGGGGTATTTGTTGCCAAGCGCCTCAAAATCCCCTTTCTTCATCACGAAGCATTCGCATTCCGTCTCCGCCACCACGGTCGCCGACCGCTGGTCTGAATCCATCAGCGCCTGCTCGCCGAAAAAGACGTTCATCTCGTCTCTGAGGAGAACGACCGTATAGGATTCATCATGCAGTGTTTTCTTCTCAATACGGATGCGACCCCTGTTCAGTATATACATCTCGTCGCCCTGCTCGCCTTCCTTGATGATCTTCGTATCGGCAGGGTATCCCTCAACCCTCATAATGTTGAAAATGTTGCCCAGCGCTTCCTCGTCGTCCCTGATGTCCTTGAAAATACTGATCTGTTTTAACCGCTCAATCCCTTCCCGGGTCTCTTTCATGTTCCTCTCTCGTCTTCTCAGTTTTGCACTGCGGCGCAGGTTACCGATTTCTTTCAATCACCACTGCCAGTGAGTTCTTCTGGACGGTGTAATCATCATCGGGATGCAGGTTCGGATTGTTGCTCACAATCGTCTTGACCTTCTGGAGTCTTTCCACGAGTTTTGAGATATCAGGGGTCTTCTGCGCCTCCCGTATCGCCTCCTTTTTATGATGCCGGTAACTGCCCACGTTCTCAACCAGACCGATGAGATTCGCTTTCATTTTCTCTCTGAAGTAATCCCGCAGTTCAGCGAAGGTCTTTCCGATGAAGTCCGGAGGGAAGCTGTGCGTCTGGATGCACACGTCGGTCTCCATGTTGAGAAGGGCATTGATGACGTTGGTGAGTCCCGGGGAACCGCTGGCGCCGGCTAAAACGAGGCGCCCGTAGTCGTTCGTATAAATTATTTCATCCACGTGGGCGTTCTTCAGGTAGTGTTCATATTTCGTGTCAAGAAGTTCAGCGCAGACGCGGACGTCCCGCGACAGGGTATGAATGGTCATCGCCGCCATCACGGTTTTTGAATCAATCTCCGTGGCGGAAACGTCTTCGCTCTCGTCGGCGAGTATGAATACCTGCCTTGCCGCCTGCACGTTGGCTTTTCTCAACATCGCCTCATTGTAATAGTCGCCGCGCAGGAAGTTGATGTCCTTCAGTTGCGGATTCTGCTGCCTTATGATCTCAGCCTTATCGGGGTCAACGTTGGCGATAATTACCGCCTCGCCCGGCTTGAATTTGTCGTTTTCCAGCAGCATATCCTTGAGCACCGTTTCCATGTTTTTTTTCCAGCCGCAGACGATAAAGTGATTTTTCATGAATGAAAAGTCTTTCAATCCCCTGCCCTCCTTTAATTTTTTTTCTACGAGCAAAGAAGCGATGTTCGCCGTCAGGAGCGATATGGAAACGATGCCGAAGAGACCTAACGCAATGGCAAATAATTTGCCCGTGACCGTCTTTGGAGAGTAATCTCCATATCCGATTGTCGTCATTGATATAATCGCGTAATAAAAGCCCGATACGAAACGCTGTACCGGCGTTTTGTCGTAATCGGTTTTATACATCGGCGAGTCGCTTTCAACTATCAGCGTGAATACGGCAGTGAACAGCGCCGCCGCGAGAATGATTATAACAATCCGGATGAACGTTACTTTCCATACAGCCTTCAAAGTATTTGCGGCGTTCTCCGGGAACTTCTTCCAGTATGAAACCCGCGTGTTATCCCTTTCGCCGCCTGCTTTTGCCGCCCTTCTTACAAAACGAATCATCTTCTCACCCTGTAGGTCGAGTCGCCCGGACGGACGATAATTATATAAGACACAGGATACAGGACGCAAGACACAGGGGACATGGTGAATGCCCCGTAAGCGTTAACTTTAAGAGCCATACCGATATATTGCAAAAACGAATGTAGAATGTCGAATAACGAATTTCGAATTATGAAGTCCTCCTTCGTCTCCGTTCTCCTTCGACATTCTGCGGTTCCTTGTTCGATATTCGATGTTCTGTTAATTTAACGCTTATGGGTGAACGCCCCCCTTTTTTCGCTTGCCGCCGGTGTGTCGGCTCGCAGGCGCGCCTGTCCGAAATGCGGACGGGCGCAGGTTGTTCCGCCGTATAAAATCTGATACTGTAAAGCGTAAATTCCGCGGCGGAGAGGCGCCGCTGGATTATTCACGCCGTTCGAATAGTCCGGGCTGATATCTTCGTATCGAAACGGGAATTGCGTTCATGGATGGATGGCATGAGCTGATAAACATTCTGATTCTTCTTTCAGCCGCGCTTGTTCTGGGAACGATTGCAGAGCAACTGCGCCAGAGCGCCATCATCGGATACCTGCTCGCCGGGATGCTCGTCGGCCCCAATGTTATGGGCATGGTGGGCACCCTTGCGGACGCCCGGGTCATCACCGAGATGGGCGCGGCGCTCCTGCTGTTTTCCATCGGACTTGAATTCTCGTTTAAAAGGCTCGTGCGCATGGGCGCGGTCACGGCGGCGACCGGGTTTTTGCAGATAGTTCTCACGTGGGCAGCCGGAACCGGCGTTTCGCTCCGGCTCGGACTGGACGTGAAGGCGGCGGTCGTCATCGGCGCGGCTGTTTCTTTATCGAGTACGGCGAGCGTTTTCAGGCTTCTGTCCGATAAAACCATGATGGACAGCCTGCACGGGCGCGCATCTACAGGAGTGCTTCTTCTCCAGGACGCGGCGGTGGTGCCGATGGTGCTTCTCATCACCGCCATGTCAGGCTCGGCGGCGGCGGGTGGAGTTCCTAAAGAACTGGGCAGAGCCGGTCTGATGAGCGCGGCGGCGTTCATCGTCATGTATGTTGTTATCAACCGTGTGGTTCCACGCGCCCTCAACATGCGCACGTGGACCAAAAACAGGGAGCTGCCGATCATTCTCTCGCTGGTGCTGGCGGCAGGTTCCGCCCTGGGCGCTCACGAGGCGGGCATAAGCCCGGCGTTCGGCGCGTTCCTCGCCGGGATGCTGCTCGCCGAGTCGCCGTTCGCAACGCAGATAAGGGCGGATGTCGGTTCCGTGCGCGCGGTCCTTGTAACGCTGTTTTTCGCGGCGGTCGGCATGTACGCCGATCCCGGGTGGATCGTAAAGAACGCCGGGCTTGTCATATCCGCCTCGTCCGTTGTGATAGTTTTGAAAACGGGGATTGTTATCGCGGTCATGCTCGCGCTCCGCTTCCGCGCGGGGGTCGCGGTCGCCGCCGGCCTGTGCCTGTCTCAGATAGGAGAGTTCTCGTTCGTGCTGACCAGCATCGCCATGGCCGCCGGGACAATAGACGAAAATGTTTTCAGACTCGTCGTGTCGGCGACGATAGTCACGCTCCTTGCCACGCCGTATCTCGTCGGAGCTTCTCCCCGCGTGAACATTCTGATACACGGTATCGGGAACGGGAAAAAACACGCGGAGTCTTCCTCGTCCCGCGTCTCCGGGAAATGCGCGGGAACGCGCAGCCCCATAATAGTCGCGGGCTTCGGACCGGCTGGAAAAAGGCTGATTGACCGCATTGCGGATAAATATGCTGATGATATCGTCGTTCTCGACGTCAACCCGAAAAACGCGAGAGCCGCAAGGGAGTACGGAGTGGAATTCCAGATCGGCGACGCCTGCAACGTCGAGGTTCTTGAACATGCGGGCATACGATGCGCCAGAGTCATGGTCGTAACGCTCCCGGACCCCGAGGCGGCGAAACGTATTATCAGGTTGTGTAAAGACATCGCCCCCCACGTAAGCGTGGTTTCGCGCGTACGGTACGACATTTATGAGAGGGACATCCTGAACGCGGGCGCGGATTCCGTCGTGAACGAAGAAAACACCGTCGGCGTAAGCCTTTCAGACGAAGTGATCAGAACGATAGAAAAGAACCACGTTGAAGCTGGAAAGAGGATGTAATCATGTCTTTTAGTGGAACAGGCTTCCAGCCTTTTAGTGGGACAGGCTTCCAGCCTGTCATTTTCTTTTAATTCTAAATTTTAGACTGGACATTTGACATTTTAGATTCTTTTTTTGCGGAATTGCCCACGAACATTGGGACGTTACCGGTATTTTTGTCGTCATAACCGAATAACCGAAACGAAGCAAAGCCCCCCCGGCGGCGGGTCAGTCCCGGGTTCCGACGAGCTGCGCCAGGCGCGAGAAGAGGGTTTCCTCGAGTGAGGAGAGTTCCTCGAGGAGTCCGCGCGCCGGGACGAGGTCGGGGCGGTCCCGTGCGTCGCTCGCCTCTTTGAGGAGTTCGGAGAGGCGGGTCCATTTCCCGGCGATTTCATGGGCGCGGCGGGCGAGCGCGGGGTCGCTCAGCTCCAGGCAGTGTTCCGCGGCTTCCTCGAGGAACCCGGCGTAGAGGCGCCTGAAAGCGCCGCCGCCCGTGCCGCGTTTTTCGATGACCTGGTAGGCGAAGCGCAGGCACCATCTCCAGTCCTCGGCTTCGTCGCGCCATGAGGTTATTTCGTGCGCCATGGTTCTGATGCCGCGGACGCCGGCGGCGGGCGACGAGGCGCCGAGGAGGTCCGCAGCCTGCGTGCGCACGGCGGCGCGGAAGGCGTCGGGGAGCGGACGCGCGTCCCACCTTCTGAACTCGTGCCATTCGCCCCTCATGACGAAGGGGGGGGTGTCCGTCGAGTGCCTTGCGCGGTCGAAATCGCCGCAGGGCGCTTCCTGGAGTCCTTCGAAGTGAGTGTCGCCGAGGAAGACCTTTTTGCGGTCGTCGTCGAAACCCCAGGCGAGGACGACGTGTCCCGGAAACGAGGTCTTCGTGTTGTAGTAGTGGAGGTACTTGAGGTCGCACCTGTAGAGAATGGGGAAGCCGCGGCGGATGAGTTCCATTTCGCCGGGCGGGAGGCAGCCGGGATGGGGGTCGGCGGTTTTCCACTGGAACGGGACGTCGAGTGAGCGGAAGAAATTTTCCTCGAGATTGAGCGCTCTGGTGTAGAGCGCGCGGGATGGAGAGGCGCCGGGGATTTTGATGTAGTAAGCGCCGAGACCCGCTCCGAGACCGAGGCAGACCGGTTCGGAGAGGGGTGTGTTCGAGAACGCCGAGGCGTTGCTCAGCGCGGTTGTGGCGCAGTGTTTTCCCGGGACGTGGACCCACCCCGGGATGATTGTCGGGGGCATGGGTGCGGGTGGATATAATGCCGCGTCCTCAATGAAGAGACGCGACATCCTGGCGGGGGCGCAAAAGCCCCGCCACGGGGTACCGGCAGTGTACCTCCGCGCGCCGCGGTCATTCCTCGATCTCGATATTCATGGAGAGTTCGAGGAATTTTCCAGCTTTTTTCGCCTTGTTTATGACGTCGTCGGTGATGGCGGCGCCGGCGCGGATGATCATCGTTCCGTCGTCGCTCTCGATGTCCCTGCTGACCTTTTTACCGAGCATGTATTTTATCTGTCTGCGCTCGAAGATTTCGCTGAGGCTTTCCTTTGCGGTGTCCTCGGCGAGGGCTTCAGCCGGTTCGGCGGAGATTTCGGACGGGGTTTCCTCCTCGATTTCGAGAAGGGATTCGAGGTCAACCTCGGATTCCGCCTCGATGCCTCCCGGTTCGGGCTGCGGCTGGGCGGGGGGCGCGGGTTCTTCCCGCCTGGGAGGAGGCGGGGGCGGCGTGGGTGCGGGGCGCCTTGGGGGTGCGCTCGGGGCGGCGGCTTCCGGGGCGATCTCGTGGTGGGACGCCCTGAGGTTCGACTCCACGTCCTCGTTTACGATGATGACGTCTTTTCCGATGGTGACCACGGAGGAGGAGGGGATGATGGTTCTGTCGGGTGAGATCACCTCGGAATCGCTGGAGAGTTCGAGTCCGAGTATCTCGCCGGTGTTGGACTCGATGCTGTATTCCTTGACGAACCCGACGAGTCTTCCGCCGCGCGTGATGACCTTGGCGCCGATTACGGAGATGCACTTGTTGATGAGGTCGGTCAGTTCGGGCTTGCCCGCGAGAGCGACGACGGAGGAGACGTTGTCGGTTGTTATGGCGAAGTCGCCGATGCTGTGGATCATGTTGAAGGCGATGACCTTTGCGCCTTCGTACCATTTGGGGTCTTCGATGATGACGGCGACGATGGATTTCGCCGCCGGGTCCACGATGAAGTCTTTGACGACTCCGACCTCTTCGCCCTCGGCGATGCTGACGATTGGAAGGTTACGCAGTTCGGTGCTTAATTTCATGCGGGCGCCTCCTGAAAATTTTCATGGAGATTATATTTGAGCGGCGCGGCGATTGCAAAGGGTTTTTCCATATATTTTTTTCCGGACGGGGCGCGGGTCATATTCGGATGTCAATTTTGCCCTTCCCGAGCGGGTCCGGCGTGAGCGGGGGCGGTTGAGGGGGCTGCTGGGGCGCGGGCGCGGGGCGCTCCCTGCCTCTTCTTCTGCCGCGGCGGCGCTCGGGGCGCTCCTCTATCCTGCCGCCCTCGGGTCTGGGAGTGGAGACCACCTGAGTCTGCTGCGCCACTTTTTTAGCGACGTTCTCGTCGGTGACCTGCTGCTGGACCACCCTGTCGTGCTGCTGCTGTATCTGCTGCGCCCTCTCGACGTCCGAGGTTTTGGAGAAGAGTATCTGGAGGTCTACCGATCTGATAGACATGTGCTGGACCTTCCCGCCGTTCGTTTCAGGCGTCGCCTGAGCGCGCCGGCGCGGGCGGGCGGCGGTTTCGGCGCGCCTTTATCCGTACACTCCCACCTGTATTTCGCCGTCCTGCTCATAGAAGACGGTGGTGTGGATGGTGTCCCTGATGTTGAGGACGGCTTCCTTGACGATTATTCTGACGCCCGGGTAAATCGTGTCCGAGATGACGATCTTACCCTTGAAGGAGGAGGCGAGAATTTCGCCGAGTTCCTCTTCGCGCGTCTCGATTTTTTTAAGTTGTCCCATGAGGTGGAACTGCGCCCTTGTGAGCTGGAGCAGGAGGTCTTTCTTGTCCGGCGGCAGGGCGCCGGATTTCTCCTGGAGGATTTTGAGTGATTTGACGCCTTTTTCGGTGCGGTCGAGGTTGAGCCTTATGGTTTTTTTCTGGTCTTCGATCTGACGGAGTTCCTCGCGGACTTTCGGGTTTCCGCCCGCCTCTATTTCGGTGGGCGTGGCGAGCGCGTTGCCGATGACTTTTGCCCGGACTTCCTCGCCCGCGCTGACCCTGCCGCCGATGACGACGCCCTTTTTGCCTTCGGCGATGCAGTTTTTCTTTGCCGTGACCCTGGACAGAATGATCCCGTCCATCGCCCTGACGTCGCCGCCGGCTTTGACGGTGACGTGCTCGAGGAACTTGGCGACGACGTCCTCGCCCGCCATGATGGAGCCTTTGTCCTGTCCGTGCATTCCCTTGTTGAGGAAGACCGAGCCGCCGGCTTCGAGGTGTGCGCCAGCGACGGGTCCCATTATCGTTATGTTGGCGTCCGCCTTGATGGTGAAGCCTTCGAGGACGCCGCCTCTGACGATGACGTCGCCGACGAACTTGATGTTGCCGGTGGAGAAGTCCACGTCGCCCTGCACTTCGTACACGGGGTTGACGTGGATTCTGTTCTGCATGAGTCTGGGCTGTCCGGCGGTCTGGGCGATGACGAGGTTGGGGTTTTCCTTTGAGATGGTCGTTCCCTTGCCGATGGGGAGGGGGACGTCCTTGCCGGGTTTGGCGGGTATTTCCTCGCCGAGGACGTTCATGCCGTTTTTGCCCGGCGTCGGGGGGATTTTTTCCGCGAGGGGTTCGTTTTCGAGAACGTTCTGTATGATGTTAAGCTCATAGAAGTTGACGGTGCCGTCCTCGCCGATGGAGGGTCTGGGCTTGCCCGCCTCGGTGGGGAAGAGGAACTCGATTCTGCCGTCTTCGCCGTCCTCGGGCGGACGACCCTCGGCGGCGACGACTTTTTCGTTGTGCCATCTCTGCGCCACGACGTTTTCGATGACGTCCTGCTTGATGCCGAATTTGACGCCCGCTTTCGCGAGCGCCTCCGCGATGTCGGTCATTTCGACGTCCCTGCCGCCTTTTGGCGGGCGTATTAAGATGGATGCTTCCATCCTGTCGCTGGAGACGCTGGTTTCGAGCTGCGCGTCGAGCTTGACGGCGATGGGAAAGGTTCTGGCGCCCTGTGACTGGGCCTGAATCATCTTTTCTATGGTGTTGTAATCTATCGCGAAGTCCTGCGCGCCGATGTCCTCGAGGGCGAGGAGAATCTGCTCGGCGACGACCGGCACGCCCCGGTTCTTCGAGATGTCAATGGTGGCGAGCACCTGCGCGCCGTCGGATGAGAACTTCAGCTCGACCGGTGTTTCAGCCACTTTTCGTCTTCACTTCCTCAATCGCCGTCTGAAAATATTATACATTCGCCGGGCGCGGCGCGCCAACTGTCCGCGCCGTGTCAAGGAAATGGAATTTTACCATGAAAGCCGGAAGATTTCATATTTCAAGAAAAAATCATGGAGAGACGCGGGCGGCTGTTTCGGCGCCGGCGCCGTCATTCGAGCGCGGATTTGAGTCTCATGAGCGCCTTTGCGTGGAGCTGGCAGGCTCTGGACTCGCTGATGTCGAGTGCTTCGCCGATTTCCTTGAGTGTGAGGTTTTCGACGTAGTAGAGACTGATCAGGGTTTTTTCGTTTTCGGGCAGCCGTTCGCAGGCGGCTTTGAGAAGCCCGAAGATTTCCTTTTTCACCACCATTTCGCCGGGGTCCTCGGCGTTTTCGTCCCTTATGCGGGCGATTATGGGAATGGGTCTGTCGCCCTCGCCCGATTGTATCGTTTCCTCGAAAGAAATCACCACGGCGCCGGAGAGGTCGGCGATGGCAGCGTTCATGTCGTCCACGTCTATGCCGAGGAATTCCGCCACCTCGGAGTCGCCGGCGCTTCTGCCGAGCTTGCGTTCCACTTCGCAGAACGCCTTTTCGATCTCGCGGCATTTCTGCCTTGTCGTTCGGGGGAGCCAGTCCTGCTGGCGGAGGTAATCGAGGACCTGTCCGCGGATTCTTATCGCGGCGTAGGACTCGAACCTGCTCATGCGTTCGTGGTCGAACTTGTCTATCGCGTCGAGCAGTCCGAGTATGCCCTCGCTTATGAGGTCTTCGCGGTCAATGTTGGGGGGGAGGCGGTAGGCGACGCGTTCGACGATCCACTTGACGAGTCCGAGGTATCGTTCGGCGAGCGTCTGTCGCGCGTTCTCGTCGGCGTCTTCCTTCAGCCTGCGCCAGAGTTCCAGTTCTTTTTCGTCAATCTCCGCGCCGTTTTTCAGGGCGGGTGATTTTGCAGGGTTTTTCATCGATCAAAACCGCGCCCCGCGTCCGGGGGGGCGCCCCTGCGCCGCCGGGGGTCGCTTCCCGCCGCGGTGTGAGCGTTCTTCCCGGGTGAACGAATCCGGGTTGTGAAAGGGCGGCTGCGGCGGCGGGAATGGTCCCGGGCGAGATCGCGGACCCCGGTTCAACTGTATCCCCAGAAGATGAAGATCAGTGCGATGGTTGACACGATCAGGAGGATGAGTCCCGCCATGATATGCCTGCCGAAGCGTTCCTCGGCGAGCAGCGAGAGTTCGTTTTCGAAGGGGTCGAAGACCTCGATGTCCTCCTCGGCGGTCTTGATTTTAACGTCGGGGGGAATGAAGAACTCGCCGTAGATGCCGGGACCGAATTCCACGAAGCCCTCGACGAAGGTTTCGGACATGGCGCTGATTCTGACGAGGGGGACCATGAGGGGGACGAGTTCGTCGCCGACGACGCCGCCGAGGAGTTCGGAGAAGTAGCGCGCCGACTCCCTTGTGTCTTTTATTTTGACCACTATTTCGTCGGACACGTTGAGTTCCTTTGCCGGTTTGCCCGTGAAGGGTGAGATTTCCGGTTCGCAGATCAGGACGATTTTGGGGAGCGGTTCCTGCGGGGAGGTGGGGGGGATTTCGTCGGAGAGCGCCGGGGCGGTCTCCGCGTCTTCCTTTTCGAAGAGTTTCGCCGCGCGTTCCTCCGGTGTGGCGGCTTCGGCGGTCTTCTTGAGGAGGGGGGCGATTGCCTGCGCGGAGTAAGCCCTTGCGCCGTGCTCGATTTCGAAGTCCTCGCCGTACATGGCGTCGAGGATTTTTTTGAACTGTTCGTTCACGCGGTCGGCGCGCGCGGCGCGGGCGTCGCCGAGAAGCGAGCGGACGAGCGGCGTGGTGAGTCTGGTGCGGAACTGCGCGAGGTTGCTCCTTGAGGAGGCGCGGTGCCGCTCGGCGATGTTCTCCTTCAGGGAGTGGACCGTGCTGGCGATGACGGTGGGGGGCATGTTGACGTTGAGGGGTTCCGCCTGTTGCGCCGCGAGGGGGTAAACGAGGTCCGAATACACGACGTTGTCGTTGTTGAGGTTGACGATGAAAGTGAGGTAGCCGTGCGCGGCGGCGGGTCCCTTCGAGAAGAAGTGCGCGTTGAAGAGCATCATTTCCCTTGCCTGGGACTCGAGCATCTGGAGGGCTTTCGAGATGTCGTTTTTCGCCGCGGAGAGGACGGACTGCGCCTCTGTTTCGGTGCAGCCGGTGGCGTCCACGAGGACTTTCACGTTTGCGTCCATTTAAGCTCCCCTTCCTGACGCGGCACCGCCGCAGCGACACGGGGCTTCAGTCTGCGGGCTTCAGCAGAAGACTTGAAATGCGTATCCCGGAGTGCGGGACCTGAAGTCCATGGTCCGAAGCCTGAAATGTCTCCCGTTTTTCGCAAGTGCCGCCCGATACGATATGAACGTCAGCCCGTCGAGCCTTTTTCGGCGGGCGCTTCGGCTTCCTGAAACATGTCTATGAGCTGTCCGAGCGTTTTTTCGGGTTCCGGTTCGCCGCGGGCGAGGCGTTCGTCGGAGACCTCGAGGTTGATCCTGTTGAGAATGGACGCGAGGACCGAGCCGAGGACGAAGAAAAAGCAGTAGGTGATGAGCGCGCCCGCGAGGAGGCGAACCGGCTCGGCTCTGGTGATCGCGCCGACCGCGACGACTATGAGAAACGCCAGCGCGGGGACGAGTATGCGGAAGACCCGTATGAGGTTTTTCAATCTTGCCTGCATCTATCTCATTATTCCCCTTTTGACGAGGTTTCTCTGGACGTCCATGATGAACTTGATTATGCGATCGCGGTATTTTTCCTCGATGATGGAGAATTCGGCGCCGGCGAGCGTGATTTCGTCGTGTCCCCTTCTTTCGGTTTTGACGAAGCCGACGCGGGCGATGGCGTTTACTGGGTCGTCGCCTCCGGGGAGCTTCAGGTTGATCTCGATGAGCGTGTCCTTCTGTATCGGGGTTTTGGTCTCGATCATCAGTCCGCCCCCGCTGATGTCCTGTGTCGTCGCCTGCTTGAACTCGGATATCGGCGTTACCTCGTCCCTCATTATGCGGAACTGGAGCGGCGCCTGTACGGCGAGCCTGTAGTAGCTGCGGGGCTTGACCTTCTCGACGGCGGCGGGTCTGTCGAGTATGAGCATCTGTCCGCGGATGAGTTTTCTTTCTCTGATCCTCGTGTTGAACTTGTAAATGGAGTTTTTGCCGTAGACGGTGACGCTGACGACGGCGTCGGTCCTGAGCAGTTTTTCCGCCTGCTGCGAGGTCGGCATGGCGACCATGAAGGAGTCGGCGCTTTTTTCGGCGATGGTGCTGCTGAACTGCGTCGCCACGCCCGCGATTGAGACGCCCAGTTCAATACGCTGCCCACCGGTTATTTCATTCCATTCGGACACAGCCGCACCTCTTCATTCATCCTCCGTCTCCGGAGGACCGGGAGTATCCCTGTTTCGTATTTTCGTCATTTTTCGTCCGGGGCGAAGAACGAGACGAGCCTTCGGAGCGCGGTTCCGAGTCCCCTTGCGGTGATGAACTCGACTTCGAAATTGGCGAAGCGGGCAGCCACCTGGTTCATGGTCTTCGAGGCGCGCGATGAGGGAAAGAGCAGGATGAAGGGCTGCTGCTGCTTCACCGACCGGGGTACGCTTCTGTCGTAGGCGATCCAGCCCAGGTCGGACAGCGTGACGTTGAAGAACTGGCGGGAGACGGTTCTGAGCGTGTTCATCGCGCCGCGAGCCTCACGGAGGTTCTCCGCCATGTTGACGAGGACCCTGACAAGCGTTCTGTCCCTTTTCTGCGACAGCAGTTTCATCACGCCGTAGCAGTCCATGATGGAGGTCGGCTCCGGCGTGGTTATCAGCAGAATTTCGTCCGCGAGCACCAAAAAATCAACGATATTATCTGAAATTCCCGCGCCGGTGTCAACAAGGATCACGTCAACCGTTTCCTCCATCGCGCGGACCTGGCGCAGTAGTTCGCGTTTCATGGCGAGGGTGACTTCCTCGAGTTTTTTGCCTCCGATGCTGGAGGGGAGGAGGCGTATCCCCGATGGACCGGTCATGAGCGTCTCGGGGACGGTCTTTCTTCCGGAAAAGACGTGCTGGAGCGTGTATTCGGGTCTCAGTCCGAGGAGCATGTCAATGTTTCCGAGACCGAAGTCGGCGTCCAGTATGAGGACGCGGTTTCCGAACCGGGTGAGCGATATGGCGAGGTTGATGGTGATGCTGGACTTGCCGACGCCGCCCTTGCCGCTTGTGATGGCGATGGTTCTCTGATGGCTGCGCGGGGTCTGCGCGCCGGCGGGCGCCCCGGCGCCGTTTCTGATCTCTCTGAGCTTCTGAGCCTGGTCCGGCATCCGCGTTTTTCCCCGGTCTGCCGTCAGCTCACCGGCAGGCACTGCGAGAGCGGCGCGCCGAGGAGAAGGGGGACGAGTTTTTCGGGCGCCGCGGGCTGAATCTCGTCGGGGACGTTCTGCCCGTAGGTGACGTAGGAGAGTCCCGTGTTGCGCCTGACGATGACGTTGATGATGTTTCCGAACGTCAGCGCCTCGTCCAGCTTGGTGAACAGGAGATGGTTGTAGGAAAGCCTCGAGAACCGCTCGGTTATGTCGAGGAGTTCCCTGAAGCGCGTGTTGACGTTCAGCACGAGGTGTATGTCGAGCGGGTAGCAGACCGAGAGGATGTTTCTGAGGGCGGTTATCTTTTCCTCGCTGCGCTGGCTTCTCCCGGCGGTGTCTATGAGGACGACGTCCATGTCCGAGAAGATGTCCGTCGCCCTTTTCATGTCATCGTCGTCGTACACGACCCTGAGGGGGACGTCGAGGATTTCGGCGTAGACCTTGAGCTGTTCGACGGCGGCGATCCTGTAGGTGTCCACGGTGATGAGTCCCACGCGCCTGCGGCGGGAGAACGAGAGCGAGGTGGCGAGTTTGGCGATGGTGGTGGTCTTGCCGACGCCGGTGGGACCGACCAGCGCGATCGTTCTCGCGCCGGTCCGGGAGGTGTCAACCGCCCCGCTCGTTTTCATCAGGCGCTTCAGGTGTTTTTCCAGCGAATCCTGCACTTTTTTCCTGTCTTTTTTGTCTTCGTCCCCGAGGGTTTCGTCTATGGCGCGGATGATGTCCTGGGCTATCGCGGGGTCCACGTCGTTTTCGATGAGCTTGAGGTAGACGCCGCCGAACGTTTCGGGGAACGGCTGGATGGTTTCGGCTGATTTTTCCTCGGGGGCAAGACCTCGGATGAGCTGTTTGAGTTCCCGGATGTCCTTTTTGAGCGAGTCAATGTCGGAGTTGTGATTTTCGGCGGCGGGGAGCGCCGGGGCGACGGCGGCGAGCTGGTGGTTGACCTTGAGCGCGGGCGCGGGCGCAGCGTCGCCGGGCGCGCCCACGTCGGTGGCAGCGAGGACCTCGACCATGTTTTTTCCCATGAACCCGAGAACTCCGCCCTTGCTGAACCTGCGGGTCTGGAGGATGACGGCGTCCGAGCCGAGTTCTTTTTTGACGTTGAGGAGGGCTTCCTGGAGCGTGGGGGCTTCGTATCTTTTAACCCTCATGGGGGGCTGTCCCGCCTTTCGCGGAGGATCGTTTCCGGTGGCGCGCACCAGCGCGCGGTCTTACGCCGGCGCCTCGCGGTGGGCTGGTGGTCGGCACTCTTGGTGTCTGCGGCACATCGGTTCCGGAGCGCGAACGGACGGCGTTCACACCCCCACGGCGCCGACCGAGCGCACTCTTGCGTCCGGGACGATTTCACTGTGCGAGAGCACGACGACGTTCGGGAAGAGCCGCTCGATGAGCCGCCGGATGTACATCCGCACGCGCGGGGAGCACATTACGATGGGCTGGTAGTTCAGCGATACCGCCTTTTCGATGGTTTCAGTGAGGTTCTTCGAGAATCTCTGGAGGACGTCGGGAGGCAGAACGGGGTAGGAGGCGGTGCCGGTTTCCTGGACCGACTCGAGGATCATGTCCTCGAACTGCGGGTCTATCGTGATGGTGGGTATGCTGCCGTCGGGCATCTGGTGCTGTTTGCATATCTGGCGCGCGAGCGACGCCCTGACGTACTCGGTGAGGACGTGGGGGTCCTTTGTCATCGGGGAATAGTCGGCGAGGGCTTCGAGGATGGTGACGAGGTTGCGGATGGAGACCCTCTCGCGGAGGAGGTTCTGGAGGACTTTCTGCACTTCGCCGAGGTTCATCTTGGACGGTATGAGTTCCTCGACGACGACGGAGTGGCGCTCCTTTACGATGTCAATGAGACTCTGCACCTCCTGCCGCCCGAGGAGTTCGTGCGCGTGGGTCTTGATGAGTTCGGTGAGGTGCGTGGCGATGACCGAGGCGGGGTCAACCACGGTGTAGCCGAGGATTTCGGCTTGTTCCTTTTTGTTTTCGCGTATCCATCTGGCGGGCAGACCGAAAGCGGGTTCGGTGGTTTCTATTCCCTCGATTTCCTGTGAAGCCGTGCCCGGATTCATCGCCAGGAAGTAATCCACCATCACGCTGCCTCTGGATACCTCGATGCCTTTAATTTTGATTGAATATTCGTTCGGTTTCAACTGAATGTTGTCGCGGATGCGGATGGGGGGCACGATTATGCCCATTTCGAGCGCGGTCTGGCGGCGGATCATTGTGACCCGGTCCAGGAGGTCGCCTTTCTGTTCGGGGTCAACGAGCGGGATGAGTCCGTACCCGATCTCCAGTTCCATCGGGTCAACGTGCAG
>JBFMFE010000316.1:0-9476 GCA_040752295.1 bacterium | reverse complement strand
TCAGCTTATTTCTCAACGTACCGACGATCAACCGGTCCTCGTCGCGTATGCCGTACAACCCCACCACCGCGAGGTACACGATCATAAAAACGAGGGGGGGTGCAAGCCGCCACAAACCACCCCCCTGCCCCACGGCGGACCCCACCCCCAATCCGGCAAGAATCCCGCCGCAGGCGGCGAGCACAGGTACGAAATACCCGCGCGAAAACGGGTGAAAACCCAAAAAACCCTTTACCATCAGCACCGCCGCGGCGCCGGCGGTGAAACTGCACACCATCGAAGCGAACGCCACGCCCACCGCGCCGTGTCCGGGAATGAGGGCAAGGCTCAGCAGCACCCTCAACCCCACCGCGCCGACCGTGTTCAGTAACACCATGTCCTGCTTTCCCGCCATCATCAGAAGGCTGCCCACGGGTCCCGACCCCGCGGTGGCGGCGCAGCCGAGAGCAACCAGAAAAAGGCAGACCCCGCCAGCCGAAAAATCCTTTCCGAACAGAAAGCCCATAACCTCTCCCGGAAACATCATGAGCGGCACGAACACGGGAAGACTCAGTGTCACGCTCCAGCGCGAGACGACTTTCGTCAGCTCAGCCATTCTGTCCGTCTCGCCGCGGTGATGCATCTCGGATATCAGAGGCGCGAACAGAACCGAGAGAGAAACGAGTATCATGCTCCCCATCCCCGCGACAAGAGCCGCCCCGTTCAGCACCCCCACTTCCGACGAGTCGCGGAATATGCCGAGAAGCACCGCGTCCGACCACCCCGACATGTTCGCCACTACGACCGAAAGCATGAGCGGAACCGAGTAGCGCACGATCTCCCTCCGCTCGAACACGGGCTTCGCGGCGCCGCGCAGGAGCGGCGAGGATTTAAGCGTCATCGCATACGACGCCGCCGCGGTTGCGAACACGGAGGCGACGAACGCCCACGACACTTTCTCTATCGTAAGCCCGGAAATCGAGAGGAACAACACCAGGGAAAGAAGTATCGCTGGTCTCATCACGTTCTCTGAAAGGACCTGCATCCCCACCGCCCGCTGCGATTGGAGCGCGCTCCACATGAGCATCATGAGACCGAAAACGGGAAGCGAGAAGGAAAATATGCGCAGAGGCGCGACGAGGCTTTCCTTGTGAAAGAGCGATTGGGAAACAGCCGGCGCGGCGGCGTACACCGCAACGGTTATGACGGAGCCTAAAATGAACGCCGACCCCATCGTGCCCCTGTACAGCCCCCGCAGCCTCGCCCCGTCGCCGGCAGCCCTGTACATGGCGCCGTAGCGGACGATCGCGCTCGGGAAGCCCACGCACGATATGATGCCCCCGATGGAAATCAGCGTCGTGCAGAGCACGTAATCGCCGAAAATCCGCGCTCCGAGCGTCCTCGCCACGACGAGACGGGTGAGAAAATGAAGCCCGCTCCAGGCGATCTTGCCGGCGAAGGAATAGACGGCGCCGCGCGACACTTCCCTGAGTTCAAACTCGATTCCGGTTGTGCTCATGGGAGCGGCTGCCCGTTGTACGCCGCCTCTTTTTTATTTATGAGGGGCTTTTCCCGTTTTCCGGGGAAAGGGTCAGCCGCAGGAACTCCGACGCGATCACCGCGGTGACGCTCAGCATCAGTCCGATGCCGGCGGCGAGCAGGCTGTTCTTCAACTTCCCCGCTTTCAAGGGACGGGACGGCTTGATCGCGCGCGAGGCGAGCTTCAGATCGGTGCCCTCGTCCGCCCGCGCCATCCGCGCCTCCTCCACCTTGGTGGAGAGTATTTCGTACTTGTCCGATATCGTCTTCCGCTCTTTCTCGAGCCGCTCGCGCTCGAGTTCCCTCATCGTCACGTCCGCGACGAGCATGCCGGTCTCGTCTTTCAGGTCCGCCACGACGCCCTCCAGGTATGCAATCTTTGCCTGCGCCACCTCTATCCTCTGCCGGTTCTCCATGAACTGCCCTTTTATCGCGTTGTACCGCTCCGCGAGGAAGTTGTAATGCGCCTCGATTATCTTGCGCAGGTTCTGCAGGTGCTCGAGTCCCTTCGTCCTCTTCTGCAGCAGGTCATCAACGGCTCGTATCCGCTTCGACAGTTCTTCCTTCTCGCGCCCGAGATACTCTTTCCGCTCTTCCAGCGCGCCGTAACGCGCCTCCCTTGTCACAAGTTCTTTCCTGAGTTCGAAGTACACCGGGTTCGGCTCCTGTGTTTTGAGTTTCATGTCCTTCAGCGTCTTCGCCTCGCCCGGGGTGATGTTCCGCACAAGGCGCGCCCAGAGCGCCTCGTCGCCTATGGCGCGGGAAAGTTCGATGAGCGCGTCCTCTTTATCGAGCTGTTCCCGCATTTTTTCTATGTCCGGCTTCCCGGTTTCGAGGTCGTGAATCGTCTCGAAAAGTTCCTTCTCCCGTTCCTTCAACGTTTCCTCAAGAATCGCCTTCTCTTTCTCCAGCATGCTTATTTCGGAGGCCTTCGCGTATGCGAGGACGCGCCTGTCAAGTTCGAGAAGGTTCAGCTTCGCGCGCAGCGTTTCGGCGGCGAAGGGATCGCCGCGCGGCTTGCCTTCCCCGGCGGCGCCGCCGAGCACTTCCTGCGGGTCAATGGCGCCGAGCCACTGGTGGTCGCTTTCCATGCGCCCGATCATTTCCGCCAGCCTGACGTTCACCCCGGTGAACTGGTCGAGCGCCGTCTTCTCATCGTGCAGTTCCTTCATATGCTCCATCAGTTTCTCCTGCTTGACCTGAAGCGAGTCTTTCATGAGTTGAAGGTTGTTCCGCCTGTCGAACTCGACGATGCGGTCGTCAACCGCCTTCAACTCCCTCCCCGTGTTCCCGTGCAGTTCCTCTATGTAGCGGAGTGATTCGCCGGTCTGGATCGTCTGCAGCTCGCCGGCTTTCCTGATAAGCGCCTCGGTCGAGAGGTCCGCGATCCGCCTCGCGTCGTCGGGCTTCCGCGCCGTCGCGTACAGCTTCAGCACCGGCGAGTAGCTCACCGCCGCGGGCGTCCTGCTCTCCTCAACGAACTCGACGGTCAGCGAGCGCCGAATCCCCTCCGCCGTGTGCTTCCCCCCGCCGCGGTTCATCTCCCTCGCCACGTGATCCATGATGCTTTCGGTGAACAGAATAGTCCGGTACGTCTGAAGCGACATGGTCTGCGGCTTCATCTCGGGCTGAAAACGCGGCGGAAGAACGACCAGCGTCGCCGAGGCACGGTACACGGGACCGCCGAGAATCTGAACCGCGAAAGCAGCCGCCGCGCAGAAAAAAACAAAAACCGCGATGCGGTACCTGTTGCGGGCGACAGCCCTGATATAGTCTCCTATCCCCGGCTCTCCCGTCATCGAAAATCGCTCATGATCATACGGGCACATATTATAGCACATGCCGGGAAAAACAAAGCGCGGCGGCGCCTGGGGCAGGGTGAAACCCCGGTCGGACGCTGATGAGCGCGGGCGAAAAAGACACTGACTAAACCGCCGCGGTGTTCTATAATTCCCCCTGCCCTCGGAAGGGTGAAACCTTGCGCCCGAACCGCGCCCTGACATACGCCTGCTACTTTTCCCTCGTCACGTACTCGTTCACCGTCGCCGCGTGGGGACCCGCCGTCAGCCTGATGCAGGAAACCTTCGGCATCGGGGAAGCGGGGATTGGGCTGCTCAGAACGGCGATGTTCGTCGGTTTCACGCTCTGCGTTTTCATGGGCGGCTGCTTTCTCAATCGCCTCGAATTGAAATTCACCGCCGTACTCGGACCTGCCGCCCTCGGCTGCGCGCTGACCGGCTTTTCATTTTCGGGGAGCTGCCCGGCGGCGCTGCTGGCGATGTTCGCCGCGGGCTGCGCGGGTGGAATGCTCGAGGCGTCGGTGAACACGCTCGTGTCCGAGATGCACGGCGAGCGCCGCGCCTACGCGCTCAACCTGCTCCACGTCTATTTCGGCGTCGGCGCCTTCGTCGCGCCGCGCGCCGCGGGAAAACTGCTCGTCACCGGCGCATCATGGAGGACGGTGTACCTCGCCATCTCCGCCTGCGCATTCGCCGCCGCGGCGGCTTTCGCCCTCCAGCGCTTCCCTGCGGCGCGCGAAAAGAAACCGCTGCAAGCCGCCGGACTGCTCCGCTTCGCCGCGAATCCGGCGATGATCACGCTCGGCGCAGGCATGTTTTTCTACGTCGGGTCCGAAATCGGCATCAACGACTGGATCGTTCTCTACCTCGAGCGGTTCCTGTCCCTCGACAAGCTGTCGGCGAGCAACACCCTGTCGTACTACTGGCTCGCCATGACCGCGGGAAGGTTCTTCTGCACCCTCGCCGCGCGCTTCGTCAAGGCTGAATCGCTCCTCGTGATCATCGCCTCACTGTCCGCCGCCGCGGCGATGCTCATCTTCGCCGCCCGGACCCCGCTGTCCGCCGCCGCCTTCATCGCGCTCACCGGGTTCTTTTCCTCGGGCATCTTCGCCACCATCATCGCCATCGGCGGCAACCGATTCCCCGCCGACGTGGGCGCCGTCAGCGGCATACTCATCGGCTTCTCGGGCATGGGCAACATATTCTTCCCATCCCTCATCGGAACCGTGGCGCAGCTCGTAAGCCTGAAACTCGCCCTCGCAGCCGCGTGCGCGATGCTCTTCCTTCTCCTCGCCTGCGCCGCAGCAGCCGCGAAAACACCCGTCCGGTCTTTCCGCCGGACCAGTCCAGCCTCACCCCGTTCCTGACGCGCCGGGCGAACACGGACGGCGAAAATCCCCGCGCCCCTTAAAAACACTTGCCCCCGCCGCACAATCGGGATACAATCCCGCTCGGAAAGCGGGCGGAGTCGTAAACGGTAAACGGCAAAGGAGGCGCCTCGATGGCTGACGAAGCTCTGAGACGGAAAATCATGGACTTCTTCAAGAACTCGAAAAAAAAGAAACTGTACGTCAAAGACGTCGTCAAGGGAATGCCGGAAGAAAACAGCAGGGACATAAAGCTCGCCATACAGGAGATGACCACCGACGGTTCCCTCAAGTACTGGTCGAGCGGGAGCACCACGTTCGTCGTACTTCCGGAGAATTTCCCGACGGAAGTTTAACCGCGGGTCTCATCCGTCCGGCAGCACTTAAACGCACGGACGCCGCCGGAGGCGGCGTTCGTAAATCATCTACGCGGTCCATACAACCGCCCCGGGAACGGCACGGCGGCGAATTTCCATTGACTCCGCTCCGGCGCACGGTATATCATAGACCCCGAACTTCGTATCCGGGTCGCACGGTAACGTGAACGATCCGGCGTGATCCCGGCTGTGAAACGGCGAGTGGAAGTTTACATAAAGAACGGACTGGTGGACGCCGCGGGCGAGGGACTGAAGAAAGACGTAAGTGACCTCGGAATCCGCGGCGTGTACGCCGTCAAGCCGATACACGTCTACGAGATAGACGGCGACCTGTCGCGGGAAGACGTCGCACGCATCGGCGCCGAACTCCTCGCCGACGCGGTGTCACAGGAATACCACGCCGGGGATTCATCCCCGCGCTTCACGGGCGAGGGGTGGGTGGTTGACGTGCGATACCATCCCGGCGTGACGGACACCGCGGGCGCCTCCACGCTCAAGGGCATAAGGGACATGAGAATCCGGGGCGCCGTTTCCGTACGCACGTCCATGCGCTACATCGTGAAAGGCGGAATATCGAAGCACCACATGGACGCCGTGTGCCGTAAACTGCTCGCGAACACCGTCATACAAACCTACGCCATGAAGAGGCTCTGAGCCGGACTCATGAAAAAGACGCGCACCAGCCCCGTCGAAAAGATAGACCTCCGCGGCGCGACCGACGCGGAACTCGAGCGCATAAGCTCCGAGCGTCTCCTCGCTCTCAACCTCCGCGAAATGAAGGAACTCCAGCGCTATTACGTCTCCCGGGGACGCCCGGCGACCGACGTCGAACTCGAATGCATCGCCCAGACGTGGTCCGAACACTGCAAGCACAAGGTCTTCAACGGAATCACGCGCTTCGTCGAAAACGGCAGGGAAGAGCTGATTGACAACCTCTTCCTGAACACCATCGTCCGCGCCACCGAGGACGTCCGCAGGGCGAGGGGAAAGCGCGACATCTGCGTATCCGTTTTCAGGGACAACGCCGGCGTGATACGGTTCGATTCCAGATACAACCTGGCATTCAAGGTCGAGACCCACAACCACCCCTCCGCCCTCGACCCCTACGGCGGCGCCAACACGGGCATCGGCGGCGTCATCCGCGACCCCCTCGGCACGGGACTCGGGGCGAAACCCGTGTTCTGCACCGACGTCTTCTGCTTCGCCGCGCCCGATTTTCCCCACGAGAAACTCCCGAAGGGAGTCCTCCACCCCAAGCGCATCTGCAAGGGAGTCGTCGCCGGCGTGCGCGACTACGGCAACAAGATGGGCATACCGACCGTCAACGGCTCCGTACAGTTCGACAGGCGCTACCTCGGCAATCCCATCGTGTACTGCGGCACAGGGGGACTGATCCCGCGCGACCGCTGCGTCAAGAGGGCGCGACCCGGCGACCTCGTGGTCGCCATCGGCGGCAGAACCGGGCGCGACGGCATCCACGGCGCGACCTTCGCCTCTCTCGAACTCGACGACGAGTCCGAGGTCACCTCGAGCAGCGCGGTCCAGATCGGAAACCCCATCGAGGAAAAGAAAATGCTCGACGTGATCCTCCAGGCGCGCGGCGAAAAACTCTACAACAGCATCACCGACTGCGGCGCGGGCGGCTTCTCCTCCGCGGTGGGGGAAATGGGACAGAACATCGGCGCGGAGCTGCGCCTCGAACGGGCGCCCCTCAAATACGGCGGACTTCTCCCCTGGGAAATCCTCCTCTCCGAAGCCCAGGAAAGAATGATCCTCGCCGTCCCGCCGGAGAACCTCGACCGCTTCATGGAACTGTGCCGCGCCGATGACGTCGAAGCCACGGTCATCGGAAAATTCAAAGACGACAAAAAGTTCTCCATCTTCTATAAGAACAGCAGGGTGGGCGAACTCGACATGGACTTCCTTCACCGGGGAGTCCCGCGCATCGAACGCAGGGCTGTGTGGAAAAAACCGGCGTTCAAGGAGCCGGTTTTCCCCGCCCCGTCCAACCTCAATCCCTATCTCCACAGGGCGCTCTCCTGGTGGGACGTGGCGAGCAAGGAATGGGTTGTGCGCCAGTACGACCACGAAGTGCAGGGGGGATGCGTGCTCAAACCCCTCCAGGGCGCGGAAAACGACGGACCGGGCGACGCCGCAGTCCTCGCGCCGGTGCTTGGCGCCACGCACGGCTTCGCCGTCTCGCATGGAATCTCAATCCGCTACGGCGATATTGATCCCTACCACATGGCGGCGTCCGCCATTGACGAAGCCCTCCGCGGCGCAGCCGCCGTCGGCGCGGACCCGGACCGCACCGCCATACTCGACAACTTCGCCTGGGGAAACCCCGACAAACCCGACCGCCTCGGCGCGCTGGTGCGCGCCGCACGCGCCTGCCGCGACGTCGCAGCCACGTTCCTCACCCCGTTCATCTCGGGCAAGGACAGTTTCTACAACGAGTTCACCATCGGAAACCGCTCCATCGCGGTGCCCCCGACCCTCCTGATCTCCGCCGTCGGGCTGATAGACGACGTCCGCAGGTGCGTCTCGATGGACGCGAAGGAACCGGGCAACCCCGTTTACGTCCTCGGCAGAACCTACGACGAAACCGGCGGCTCGGTCTATTTCCGCGTCCGCGGCTATACGGGAAACAAGGTTCCGAGGGTGAGGGCGCGGATCGCTAAAGAGCAGATGCTCGCGCTGCACCGCGCCATAAACGAGGGGACCGTCCGCGCGTGCCACGACGTCTCCGACGGCGGGCTTGCCGTCGCCTTCGCCGAAATGGCTTTCGCGGGGGGCTTCGGCATGACGATCAACTCCGGAAAAATCCCGCGCGACCCCCTCGTGACGAGAAACGACACGCTCCTGTTCTCGGAATCGAACTCCAGGTTCGTCATCGAGGTGGACAGGAAAAAGGAAAAGAGATTCAGGGAAATAACGGCGGGGCTTCAGTGCCGGAAAGTGGGAACCGTCACCGCCGGCGGCGAACTCATCGTCCTCGGGCTTGAGGCGAAGCCGGTCATCCGGGCGAAGCTCGATTCACTGAAAAGCTCATGGAAAAAACCGCTCGGATGGTAACTCCCGCCGGATGCGATCACGGGATTCCACCCTGCCGGCGCCCGTCGGGCGAAAGCAAGGGGAGAGAAAAAAGTCAAAGGGACAGGGGCGCAGCGCCGAAATGCTGAGCGGCAGACCAAAAGTCCTCGTGCTCCGGACGGCGGGCACGAACTGCGACGCCGAAACCGCCCACGCCTGCTCGGCGGCGGGCGGCGACGTGGAAATCCTTCACGTGAACCGCTTCATCCGCGGCGAAAGGAAACTCGACGATTTTCACTTCCTCGTCATCCCCGGAGGGTTCTCGTACGGCGACGACGTCTCCGCCGGGCGCATACTCGCCAATGAAATCCGCTTCAAGCTCGGCGGGCAACTCGCTTCCTTCGTCGGCGGCGGCAAGCCGGTGCTCGGAATCTGCAACGGCTTTCAGGTCCTCGTAAAAACGGGACTCCTGCCCGGCGCATTCCGGACCAGCGCCGCGAAACGGAGACAGACCCATGGTTCCCCGCGCCCGTCGCAGCAGGCGACGCTCTTCAACAACGACTCGGGTCGCTTCGAGTGCAGGTGGGTCTATCTCAGGCGCGCTGAAAACACGCGGTGCATCTTCACGAACGGGCTTCCGGAAATGATACAACTGCCGGTGGCGCACGGCGAAGGAAAAGTCATGTTCGACTCGGAAGAAACGAAAAACCAGGTCATCGAAAACGGTCAGGCGGTCTTCAGGTACACCGACGAAAAGGGACGGGCGGCGGCGGGCTATCCCTGTAATCCCAACGGATCGGACGACGACATAGCCGGAATGTGCGACCCGACGGGGCTTATTTTCGGGTTGATGCCTCACCCGGAGCGCCACGTGTTCACGTATCAACACCCGCGCTGGACTCGGGGCGAAGCCGGTGGCGGAATCCACGGCGACGGGTTCCCCGTTTTCCGCAGCGCCATCGTTTACGCCAAAAGAAACCTTTGATTCCAGCGCAAAAAGTTAGTATCGTCCCAATGTTTGGGGGCAATTGCGAAGAAAGAAAATCTAAAATGTCCAATGCAGAATTTTGAAGTAAAACGAAAATGACAGGCTGGAAGCCTGTCCCACTAAAAGATCGGGTAACTATTTACCGATCTGAAGTGACGTGAGCGAAAAAGAATGATGAATCTAAAATGTAGAACTCAGAATGTAGAAGGAAAGATTTGAACATCTACATTCTTCATTGGTCATTTTATATTCTACATTGCTATTAACACTGGACAGTGCCAAGTTCCGGATAGGATTTTACCCCTTTTTGCTTGATTTGCGAAGTCCCGCGAGTTCCAGTGACAGGTCAACCCAGTCCGTGGTGAGTTTTTTGAACTGCCGATAGTTTTTCAAC
>JBFMFE010000315.1:0-2424 GCA_040752295.1 bacterium | reverse complement strand
AGGGGGCGCGCGTGGCGGAGGTGGGGCTGAAGCAGGCGCGGGCGCATCACGACGCCGCGCGCGCGCGTTTCGAGGCGGGGGTCTCACCGAGGTTCGACGTGATCCGCGCGGAAGTGGAGGTGGCGAAAGCCGAGGAGGAACTCACGCTGGCAGAGAAGGGCGCAGACCTCGCGCGCAGGTTCCTCAACAACCTGCTCGGGCTGCCGCTCGACGCACAGATGCGGCTCGTGAAGCCCCCCCCGTCGGCGCCGCCGGCGATGGACCTCGAAGAGTGCGAGGAAACCGCTCTCAACGAGCGCGTCGAGATACGCCAGATCGAACTTGGCATAAGGCAGTCGGAGATCGGGAAGCGGATATCGAGGCAGCTTCCGTCTTTCGGGCTTCAGGTGTCGTTCGGGATCGTGTCTGAGGGGTCGGCGTTCACGCTCGAGGAAGCGTGGAGCGCGACGGTTATGGGCGAGATACCGCTGTACGACAGCGGCGGCGCGCGCGGGCGGACCGGGAAGGCGCGCGCCGCCGGCATGAAGCTCGAGGTCGCGAAGGCGCGCGTGACTGAGGGCATCCGCCTCCAGGTCGAGGAGGCGTACCTGAACCTCGAGGAGACGGTGAAGCGGCTCAGGACGTCCGAGGCGATAGTGAAACAGGCGGAGGAAGCGGTGAAGATGGCGGAAATCGGGTACAAGGAGGGTCTGAACCCGCACATAGACCTCGTGGACGCGCAGCAGGGACTGAACGCGGCGCGGATGAACGCCGCAAAAGCGTGGTACGACCATGAGACCGCTAAATCAAGGCTGATGCTTGCCATGGGGCTTGAAGAGGCACGATGAAGGGGGCTTGATAATGAACAGAGCATGCGCTGTGGCGTGCGTAACGGCAGCCGCGATTTCAGCGGCGTGCGCCGCCGGCTGTTCGGGAAAGAAGTCCGCGAACGAGCGGGGAGCCGGCGCCGGCGAGAAGAAGTACGTCGTCAGGACCGTCGCGGCTGAGCGCGGCGCGATAGTGGAGTACCTCGAGGTCACCGGGACGGCGGAGGCGGAGACCGCGGTGAACGTGAGCGCGAAACTGCCCGGCAGGATCGAAAAGCTCTTCTTCGACAAGGGCGATCCGGTGAAAAAGGGGCAGCTTCTCTTCACGCTCGACACGAAGGAGCTTTCGGCGCAGAAGAACCAGGCGGAGGCGGCGATCTCCGCGGGCGAAGTGACGAAGGAGAACATCCGCAAGAACCTCGGCAGGATGGAGGAACTGTTTTCGAAGGGCGTGGGGACGCAGAAGGCGGTGGACGACCTGACCGCCGCGTACAGGGTCGCCGAGGAGCAGGTGAGGCAGGGCGAGGCGAACCTCAGGCTCGTGAACACGCAGATAGAGAACAGCCGTGTGACGGCGCCCATCTCCGGCGAGATCGCGATGAAGAACTTCGAGGAGGGAGAAATGGTCATGCCCGGGATGCCCGTGTTCCAGCTTCTCGACACGTCGAGCGTGAAGATCGCCGTTCCGATGCCCGAGGCGGACATAACGAAGGTGCGCATGGGCGGCGCGGCGAAGGTCGTCGTGGACGCCTATTCCGGGACGGAATTCGACGGCGAGGTGGGATACATCAGCCCGGCGCTGAACCCGATGGACAGGCAGTTCAGCGTGGAGGTCCGCGTTCCCAACCCGGAGCGCGCGTTGAAGGCGGGGATGTTCGCCCGCGTGAGGATAGCGACGCGGAGCGCTGAGGACGTCGTCGTGGTTCCGGAGCGAGCGGTGATCGAGAGGATGGGACGGCGGACGGTGTTCGTCGTGGAGGACGGCAGGGCGGCGGACCGCGAGGTGAAGACGGGCATAGAGAGCGGGGACATGGTCGAGATAGTGGAGGGTCTCGCCGCGGGCGAACGCGTGGTTGTGGAGGGCAACTACCAGCTCCAGCCCGGTATGAGCGTGGAGGAGATTCGGGAGTAGGCGCGGGCGCGGGGCGGAGGCGTCCGGTCCGCCGGAAACGGACTGGAGCGCTGGACCGCGGCGCGCCGGAGCGCGCCGTCTCTTTCGAGAAACGGAACACTTTACCGATTGGAAGCGGAAAGAATGAAATGAGCGAAAAAGATGAATGGTGAATCTAAAATTTCGAACGGAAGTCTTTTACTTCTACATTGGATATTCATCATTCCCTGTTCGACCTGCCTGCCGTCAGGCACGGCATTCGATATTCGTTTCTATCAACGCCCGCGCCCCTGCCCGTCCTTTTCTGTTTTTCTTACTTCGATATTCTACATTGGACATTCATCATTCCTCATTCCTCTTTTAATGCTTCACTTATCTAAAGTGAACTTTCGTACTTTTTGGTTCCCGTTCCACGGAGGAAGATTTAAAGGCAAATGAATTTTATGTATGTCCGATGCAAATCCGACCTGCCTGTAGGCAGACAGGTCATGCGAAAAACAATAAGCG
>JBFMFE010000314.1:0-11081 GCA_040752295.1 bacterium | reverse complement strand
CTCGCCTTCGCTTCCGGCGCGCGCCTCGGGGAAGCCGCTGACACCGGGGCGGACCTGCTCGTCACCGCCTGCCCGTACTGCATGGAGAGCTTTCAGCGCGCCCGCGAGTCCGCGCCGGCGCGGGCGCCGGAGTGCATGGACCTCCTCCGCCTCGTGGCGGACGGCGCCGCGTGAGGGAGGCGCGTCCACGCCGCCGCCTTTCTGGGCTTTTCCGCCGGCGCACTGTAAATTTTCCGTGTTTCCGTGGTCAATCATTCTTTTATTTTTCCGTGCTTCCGTGGTAAAAAGGGGGGCATTTCTTGGATTTTATGAATGTCCACCATAAAATGCTCTCGTTAATATCTGGGAAGGAGGGAAAAACAGTGGGAACCGAAGGGTACGAGAGGATGAAGCGGTTTTACGAGGAGAGCGAGATCGGGCACCAGATTGCGGCGCCGCTTGTTGAAGGCGCAACGGCGATCGTCGAGTTCGACGGTGACCCGGAGACCTACACGCTCGTCAAGGTCAAGGGAAGGTCAGTCCTCAAGCCGGGCAGGCCCCAGAAAGCCGACATATATTTCAGGTTCAGCGCCGGCGCCATAAATTACTTGTTCGAACCTCCCACCGCCGACGCCGCCGACTACGTCAACCGCCTGTGCGACTGCCTCCTCGAGACCGACCCCGGGAAAAAGGTCGAGTTCAAACTGCTTCAAAGCCTGGTGACCGGCTGGCGGAAAGGCTACATCGCGATGATGAAACTCGGCGGACCGAGGGCGATTTCAACCGTCGCGAAGGTCGGCATACGGATTCCCGCCAAGTTTCTGAAGGACGACCGCCGCAACGGCGCGGAACAGGGCGCCGAAAACACAGGCTTTGCAAAAATGGAGGTTTTTTTCTGACAGGCAAGATGCCTGTCCCACTGAAAAATGATATTTTTGAAATAGTGGGACAGGCTTCCAGCCTGTCAAAACGAAATGTTGCGCTGTAATGTTAGTATTCCCGCTTCCTCGACGACGTCATACCGATATGCTTCGCCCTGCCGTTCCCAAGTTTAATTGTAACACAGCCTTAGAATTTTTCGGAGAACGGCTTACGTAAAAACCGGACCGGCTTTTCCATCATGCGATCTTCCCCTCCCTTATCCGTTCCGGCGGGTTGTTGACCGGTTCCGTCGCGCCGCCGCACCCGTCCGCCGCGAACGCCTTTGTGCGCGGGCAGGGACAGACGGGCGCACGTGAATCACGGGCGGGTTCACCCGCTCTTTTCCAGCCTTATCGCGTCGCCGTCTTTCACTTTCTTGAACGCTCTCGTGTCTCCGGAGACCTTTCCGATGATGGTGACGGGGCTGGCGGGGCGGATTTCGTCGCCGCGGCTCGCGGGCGTGGGACCGAAAAAGACGCAGAAAGCCATCCCCGGCGGCCAGTAGCCGATATCCCCCGCTCTCACCACGGAGACGGGCGATTCGAGTCCCGCCTTCACGGGTATCGTGAAGTACACCTCGTCCCCCCACGTCTCAGCCGTGGAATCAACGGGCAGGGCTTCCCAGACGAGCCTCGCCGCGGCGGTATCGTTCAGTTCCGCCTCCACGGAAAGCTCCCCCGACACTATCCTTATCGTCCGCGCCATGACAATCCCCTTTCCATACAGGCTGCTTTTTCCGAAAACCGGCGCCCCGGAAACACTTTTAGCCCGAAACGGTTTAATATTATAATGGAAACGGCGATTATTCGAGACGGACGAGTCACGTAATCGAGGAAAAGTTCGCCGAGGCGCAGCCCGGACCCGCGCTCTACCGCCCGAAGTCCGATTACGTCGGGCAGTACTGCGGCCCCGACGGCTGCGAGTACATACCCATCGAATCGAGACGGTAATTAAGTCCAGACCACCCGGTTAACTGTTTTTGAAATATCAGGATGAATAATCCGTTTTATAAATTCCGACTTTTTACGACGGAATCTTTCACGGGGAACGCGAGCAACGGCGGGTTTGATTTTGAAACGTCGTTACAGCGCGGCGGCGGCTTTTCTCAGGAAGTCGAAGGACGCGGCGACGCCGGCATCGCTGAACGCGGACACGGCGCACTCCACGCACAGCGCCCCCGAATAGTTTATCTCCCTCAACGCCGTGAAAATCCCTCCGAAATCAAGGTGCCCCTTTCCCGGCAGAAGGCGGTTCGAGTCGGCGAGGTGGACGTGCGAAAGCCATCCGGCGCAGCGCCGTATCGTCTCCGGCACGTCGTCCTCCTCGATGTTCGCGTGGAAGAGGTCGAGCATGAGCCGCACGCCCGGCGTGTCGAGCGCATCGCAGACTGCCGCCGCCTGACCGGCTGTAAAGATGAAGCCCGTCTCGTATCTGTTGAGCGGTTCGAGGAGGATTCGCGCGCCCAGCCGCCGCGCTTTTTCGCCGAGGGGTTCGAGGCGTTCGATGAAGGCGTCGCGGTTCGTCCGGAAACGCGAGTCGTCGGGACCGAGGCTCGGGAAGCGTTCGGCGCGGAATTCGGGGACGAGTATAAGCGCCGCTCCGCCGAGTTCCGCCGCCATGGCGAGGAAGCCCTCTACGTCCGCCGCCGCCACAGCGGATTGCTCCCCGCCGGCGAGGAGCGAGCCGCGTATGCCGTTCGCGCCCGGGCAGATGGAACAGGCGCCAATGCCGGTTTCGCGGAGCGCCTTTTTCACGGAGTCGAACCTGTCGCGGAGTCCTTCGCCCCACAATTCGACCTCGGAAAGACCCCATCCTTTAACCTTTTCAAGGAAGGTTCTGAAATCCGCCTTGAAAAGCCCTTCCTGGACGGCGAGGCGCATCATTCCGTTTCCTTCAGGAGCCGTTCGAGTTCTTCCATTTCCCGACCGAAGCCGGTCCAGTCGCCTTCCTGGAGTTTTTCCCTCGCGTTCCGGAGGTGTTCGCGGGCGCGTTCGGGGATTTCCCCCCGTTCCGTCGGCGTCGGGCGGAGGGCGGAGGGTTCCCCGCCGGGTTTCATTTCCTCCGTGGGTGGGGCGCCTGCGATGGAGACCCGCTCGCGGACGAGGCGGCTGAGGGCGCCGTCGAGTGTCTCGTCCATCACGACCCTGTTGCCGGCGGCAGCGATGACGCGCTTCAGTTCGGGCAGTTCGCCTTTTTCGGCCTTCAGGTAGAGAGGCTCGACGTAGAGGAGGGTTTTTCCGAGTGGGATGACGAGGAGGTTTCCGCGGATGATGTCGGAGCCTTTCTGCCCCCAGAGGGAGAGTTCCTTCGAGATGTCCGGGTCCTGGTCTATCCGCGCCTCGATCTGGCGGGGTCCGTAGATGAGTTTCTTTTTGGGGAACCTGAAGACGAGGAGCCTGCCGTAGTGGGGGTCGTCCATGCGTGCGCACATCCAGGCGGAGAGGTTGTCCCTTCCGACGGGGGTGAATGGGAGCATGAGTATGAACTCTTCTTTCGGCTCGCCCGGCAGTTTCATTATCGTGTAGTAAGGCTCGACTTCCTGCTCGTTGTTGTAGAAGAGTTCCACGGGGACCGCCCACATGTCCTCCCTGTTGTAGAAGACCTGAGGGTCGGTCATCTGGTAGAGGCGGTAGACGTGTGCCTGGACTTTGAAGAGGTCATGAGGATAGCGGAGGTGGGTTCGGAGCCCGCGTGGCATTTTCGAGATGGGCTTGAAGACGCCGGGGAAGATGCGTGCGTAGGTGCGGGCGATGGGGTCGTCATCGCGGACGATGTAGAAATCCACCGAGCCGTGGTAGGCGTCAATGACGGTTTTCACGGAGTTGCGGACGTAGTTCAAACTCTGTACCGGTTCAGAGTATGGAAAGTTCCGTGTGCTCGTGTACCCGTCGAGAATCCAGAAGAGGCGACCGCGGTGGAGCACCATGTAGGGGTCGCTGTCGTAAACGATGAGCGGCAGCGCGGACGATGCGCGCAGGGCGACCGTGCGGTTGATGAGCGCCCGGCTTGCGCGGGATATGTCGGTGTTGAGGAGGATGGGCAGCGAGGAAAAGCGGACAGCGAGCGCCAGCCTGCGCCAGGGATTGGAAAGCGGGATGCCGCCCCTGCCGCGGTACTCGGTGAACTTGTTGGCGTTTCCGAGGGGATAATCGAATTCCTTTGCCTTCGTGTTGACGAAGACGTAATCGTTCTGGAGTTCGCCGAAGTAAATCTGAGGGCGCGCGATTCTGCCGAGCGCGGAGACCGGCGGGATGTCCTTTATGAAGAAATCGGGCATGCCCTCCGGGGTGAAGGCGTTCACCGGGCTCATGCAGAGGCCGTAGCCGTGTGTGTAGGTGAGGTGTTCGTTTATCCAGATTCTGCTGGGGAGCTTATCGTAGGAGAGTTCACGCGGGGAGAGCGTGACCTGCGTGTAGTCGCCGTTGACGACGTAGCGGTCAATGTCCACGTCGTTGAAGCCGTAGTAGGCGCGTATTTCCTGAAGCTGTCTGTAGGTGGCTTTGACGGGTCTGGGGTCCCAGAGTCTTATGTTGCGTATGGTGAGGGCGTTTTTTTCGAGGTCGTCCCTTGTTACCGACTGAGTGACGTCAATCTGCTTTTCGACGACGCCGTCGAGGTCGAAGCCAAGCCTTGTGAAACTTATCTGTCTTTCGAGGTAGGGTCTTTCGAGCGTTATCTCGTTCGGAGCGACCCTGAAGCGCTGGTATGCGCCCGGAATGACGGCGCCCAGTCCCGCGGCGAAGGCGGCGGCGCCGAGCGCCGCCGCCGGCAGGTGGATGCGCGTAACGACGACGTTGGCGATCATTATCAGCGCCGAGAGCGCCGAGACGACGGCGAGGACGTTCAGCAGCGGGATTCGAACGACCGCGTCGGTGTATCCCGCACCGTGTACGATGCTCCTCGACGTGGAGAGCATGTTGAAGCGCAGGAGGAGATAGTCCCAGGATTTCAGGGCGAGGAGAAAGCCCGCAATGAGTGAGAGGTGGACGTAGACCGGCTTGTGGACGTGCAGACCCCGCTGGGAGACGGCGAAGCCTCTTTTGAGGGCGTACACCGCGAAAGCGGCGATGAAGGCGAGTACGAGGGCGGCGATGAGGAGGCGTTCGACGTACATGAGAAGGGGGAGTTTGAACACGTAGAAGGAGGCGTCGAGACCGAACACGGGATCGGCGACGCCGAAGTCCACGCCTCTGGCATACTTGAGGAAAAGGTCCCAGCGCCGTGAGACCTCGACGCCGATGATGACCGACAGGAGCGCCGCGCCGGCATAGAGCGCCAGGCGCGCCGCGGTTTCAAGCCCCTCGATGCCCGGAAACTCGATTTCACGCAGAGAGCGCACGAGCATCGTGCCGCGCGTCGCCCTGTCCGCGGCGTAAACGTTGAGCGCGAGTACGACGAAAAAGAAAACCGCGGACGCCGCCCCGAGTTTCAGCGAGGTGGTTAAGATGGTGAGAAAGACGCTCTCGTAACCTACCTCGATAAACCACAGCCAGCGGATGTAAAGTCCCGACGCCCAGCCGGAGAGCGCGAGGACGGCGACAACGGCGGCGGCGACCGCCCACCAGACGTATTTTTTCGTGAGACCGCTCCTCTTCATAACGACAGGATATACGGTATCGCGGAGATGGTCAAACCGCGGGACCGTCCGCGCGCCGAAAAAAAAATATGCCGGTTCCCGGCGATGGAGTTATAATCGTGAACGTTTTGGCGTGAAACGCCGGTGACGGATTCTTAAAATACGAATGGAGAGGCGGCATGAACGAGATACTAGGGAAAACGAGGGTGGCGGAGATCGTGACGAGGATGGAGGTGTCCGCGCCCCACATAGCGCGGAAGGCGAAACCGGGACAGTTCGTGATACTCCGCGTGGCGGAGGAGGGAGAGAGGATTCCCCTTACCATATTCAGCGCCGACGCGCGGAAGGGCGCGATCACGCTCATCTTCCAGAAGGCGGGGAAGACGACGCTGCATCTGGACACGCTCGAGCCGGGCGATTCGCTGCACGACCTCACGGGTCCGCTGGGGAATCCCACGCACATCGAGAACGTGGGGCGCGTGGTGTCGGTGTCCGGCGGCGTGGGCGCGGCGATTGGGTACCCGGTGACGCGCGGCTTCAAGGAGGCGGGCAACCACGTGACGGGGATACTGGGGGCGAGGACGGAGAGCCTGCTGCTGCTCGAGGACGAGTTGAGGGCGATCAGCGACGAATTCCACGTGTGCACGGACGACGGCTCGAAGGGACGCAGGGGGTTTGTCTCCGACGTTCTGGGAGACATGATAAGAGAGGGGAACGGGATCGATCTCGTGATCGCGGTCGGTCCGCTGCCGATGATGAAGGTAATCTGCGACGTGACCCGACCGCACGGGATAAGGACGCTGGTGAGCCTCGATTCGCTTATGCTGGACGGGACGGGGATGTGCGGTGTGTGCCGCGTCGTCGTCGGCGGCGAGACGAAGTTCACGTGCGTGGACGGTCCCGACTTCGACGGTCACAAAGTGGACTGGGACATACTGCGGCTGCGGAAGTCGTTCTACGCGGAGCAGGAGAAGATATCGAAGGAGCGGTGGCTCGAGAGGTGCGAGTGCGCGCCCGCCGCGAGGACGCAGGCGGGCGGATGAAAACGGAATGGCGAAGAAAAGGGGCTAAGGGTCATGGAAGAGGGAAAAAAGAAAAAAGGCGGGAAGAAGATCGTTCCGCGGAAGTACCCGATGCCGGAGCAGACGCCGGCGGAGCGCGTGAGGAACTTCGACGAGGTTCCGTACGGGTACGACGAAGCGACCGCGGCGCTCGAGGCGAAGAGGTGCCTGCAATGCAAGAAGCCGACGTGCGTTGAGGGGTGCCCGGTCGGTATTGACATTCCGAAGTTCATATACGAGATAGCGCAGGGCAACCTGGAGCAGTCCATCCGGATCATGAAGTCGCAGAACGCGCTTCCCGCCGTGTGCGGGCGGGTGTGTCCTCAGGAGACGCAGTGCGAGGCGGTGTGCGTGCTCGCCAAGAAGCACGAGCCGGTTGCGATCGGGCGGCTGGAAAGGTTCATCGCCGACTGGGAGCGCCGGCAGGGTGTGGAGGCGCCGAAGATGGAAGCGGCGCCGGGCGCGAAGGCGGCGGTCATCGGGGGCGGTCCGGCGGGGCTGACGTGCGCGGGAGACCTCGCCAGGCTCGGTCACGAAGTGACGATATTCGAGGCGCTGCACGTTCCCGGCGGCGTGCTTGTGTACGGCATTCCCGAGTTCAGGCTGCCGAAGGAGATCGTGGCGGCGGAGATAGATTACATCAGGACGCTGGGCGTGGAGATACGGAAGAACATGGTGATCGGAAAGGTTCTGACGCTGGAGGAGCTTTTCGCGGACGGATTCAGGGCGGTTTTCATCGGGACCGGCGCCGGACTGCCGATGTTCATGAACATCCCCGGCGAGCAGCTCAACGGGATATACTCGGCGAACGAGTATCTGACGAGGATCAACCTTATGAGGGCGTACAGGTTTCCGGAGTGGGACACTCCGATAAGGGTTGGACGGCGCGTGGCGGTGCTGGGGGCGGGGAACGTCGCGATGGACGCTGCGCGGTGCTCGCTGCGGCTGCCCGGCGTGGAGGAAGTGACTATAGTGTACCGCCGCACCGAGGCGGAGATGCCGGCGCGGGAAGAGGAGATCGAGCACGCGCGGCAGGAGGGAGTGCGCTTCGAACTGCTGCGTGCGCCGGTGAGGTACACCGGTGACGAGCGCGGGAACGTGAAGGCGATGGAGGTCATAAAAAACGAGCTTGGGGAACCCGACGCGTCGGGACGCCGGCGCCCTGTGCCCATCGAGGGTTCGGAGTACACGGTGGAGGTGGACACGGTAGTGGTGGCGATCGGTCAGAGGCCGAGTCCGCTTGTGCCGAGGACGACGCCCGGGCTGAAGACAACGCGGTGGGGGACGGTCGAGACGGACGAGGCGACGGGGCGGACGTCGCTGGAGGGGGTTTTCGCCGGGGGCGACGTTTCCACGGGCGCGGCGACGGTGATCAGCGCGATGGGCGCCGGGAAGAAAGCCGCCGCCTCGATTCACGACTACCTGCTTTACAAAGCCGGAAAATGAGACGACGGGACGTCCGCTCAGGATCATAAATTCGATTAAAATCAAGTGTAACGATGGAGGAGGGCGCACGTTTGTCCGGACGGCGAAAGCCGGGGATAAACCGGTTATGATATTGTTGAAGAGCGGCTGTTTAATGAAATGAAGTTTGGTCTTGAAAGAAATGTAGAATGCAGAATGACCAATGCAGAATGTAGATGTTCAAATCTTTCCTTCTACATTCTGAGTTCTACATTCTACATTCATCATTCTCTTTCGCTGACATCGCTTCAGCTCGGTAAATAGTTACGTTGAAGCTGGATTCCGGCGTATCCGGCGTCGGGGGGGAACATGAAAAAGAAGAAGCTGATGGTGATCGGGCTGGACAGCGCGCCGCCGGGGCTTGTGTTCGAGCGGTTCCGCGGGCGGCTGCCGAACCTCAACAGACTGATGGAAGAGGGGGTTTACGCCGAGCTTGAAAGCTGCATCCCCCCGATCACGTGCCCCGCGTGGATGTGCATGGTCACGGGAAAGGACCCGGGGACGCTTGGCATATACGGGTTCCGCAACCGGCGGGACTGGTCGTACGACCGGCTCGAGTTCGCGACGTCGCGGATGGTGGAAGAGGAGACGGTGTGGCAGATACTGTCGCGGGCGGGAAAGAAGGTTGTGGTGCTGGGCGTGCCGGAGACCTACCCTCCGAAACCCCTGAACGGCGTGCTGGTGAGTTCATTTTTAGCGCCGGACACAAGTTCCGATTACACTTATCCGCCCGAACTGAAGGACGAGATCAGGGACGTCGTGGGCGAATACATAATAGACGTGAGAGATTTCCGGACGGACGACAAGGAGCGGCTGCTGCGCGAACTGTACGAGATGACGGAAAAGCGTTTCAGGCTCGCGCGGCACTTCGCGCGGACGAAGCCGTGGGACTTTTTCATGATGGTGGAGATGGGTCCGGACAGGATACATCACGGGTTCTGGAAGCACTTCGACCCTACGCATCCGGGGTACGAGAGGGGGAACCCCTACGAGGGCGCGATGGCGGACTACTACGGATTTCTGGACGGCAAGGCGGGGGAGCTTATCGAGGACGCGGGAGACGCGGCGGTGATGGTGGTGTCCGACCACGGTGCGAAGAGGATGGAAGGCGGATTCTGCTTCAACGAGTGGCTTATCAGGGAGGGATACCTGACGCTGAGCAAACCGCCGGAGGGGCGCGCGAGGCTGGAGGAGTGCGGGGTGGACTGGCGCCGGACAGTCGCATGGGGCGACGGAGGATACTACGGGCGGCTGTTCCTGAACGTTAAAGGGCGCGAGCCTGAAGGGATCGTGGAAAGAAAGGACTACGAGAGCGTCAGGATGGAGATAAAGGACAAGCTCGAGGCGCTGACGGACGACCAGGGCAAGCCGATGGGTACCGTGGCGTGGAAGCCGGAAGAGCTTTACAGGGCGGTGAAGAGGATACCGCCGGACCTGATAGTTCTGTTCGGGGGGCTGAACTGGCGGTCGGTGGGCACCGTGGGGCACGGGGCGGTGTACACGCACGAGAACGACACGGGACCCGACGACGCGAACCACGACTACAACGGGATATTCATACTGCGCGCGCCCGGTGTGCGAAAGCGGGGAATGATGGACAGGGCGAAGATAACGGACTGCGCCTCGACGATGCTGAAGTTAATGGGGATGCGCCCGCCCGCGGACATGCAGGGGAAAGCTCTTGTGTGACGCGCCGGGTTTTCCGCTCATTTCGAAGAACCGCGGCGCCGACGATCAGCGCTTCAAAAAATATGCGCGGTGATATATAATCATTATATGACCTGGTTTCAGCTTGCTTCATTGGTGGGGATTATGGCGACTTTTTTGGGCGCCGGAATCGCCGTGGCAGCCTATTTCAACGGTAAACACATAAAGCAACACGCCGAATCCACCGAAGCGCTCATGGAGAGAATGAGCAGGGAAACACACGAGCGCATGGAGAGATCGAGCGAGGAAACAAAGGCGCTCATGGAGAGAATGAGCAAAGAAACACGCGAGCACGCCGAATCCGCCGAAGCGCGCATGGAAAGAATAAGCAGGGAAACACACGAGCGCATGGAGAGATCGAGCGGGGAAACAAAGGCGCTCATGGAGAGAATAAGTAAAGAAACACGCGAGCACGCCGAATCCGCCGAAGCGCGCATGGAGAGAATGAGCAAAGAAATACACGAGCGCATGGAGAGAATGAGCAGAGAAACACAGGCGCTGATTCTCAAGAATTCCGAGGAAAACCGCAAACTTCTCGAAAAACTCGACCGGAACGCGGAAGAACGCCACGAAGAAATCATGATCAGGCTCGGCTCATCCTGACCGAAAAACGCCGGCTTTTTCCGTTTAGACCAATTGTGAACTTTCGTACTTTTTGATTCCCGCTCCACGGAGGAAGCTTTAAAGGCAAATGAATTTTATGTATGTCCGATGCAAATCCGATCATGCGAAAAACAGTATGCGCGAAGCCCCTTGGAGTGCGGGCGAGCGTGCGACGAAGAAGGAGCACACGTCTGCGAGCGCCCGCGAGAAGGTGAGCGGGCTGGAGTGCAAACACCGCCTTGTTTCCCGCGCTCCGCGCGGGAGTGAAGGCGGCGATGACTCGCCGCAGTCCAAGGCGGATGACGTCGCAATCCATCGTGACGAAGAATGTGCGAAAGTTCACTGAAGGTTTGCATAACTTATTCTACTTGTGCGCAATCGTTTTGAAAAGCGCTTCTCGTATATTTTTGAACGCGAACGACGAGACTTTTTGCACTGGAATCAAGTTTTGCAAAAATGGAGTTTTTTTTCTGACAGGCAAGATGCCTGTCCCACTGAAAAATGATATTTTTGAAATAGTGGGACTCATCCAGTCTGCGCTCGGCGAACAGAAAAACAGTCCCGCTGAAAAATGATATTTTTGAAGGTTCTTCAGGAAATACTGTGGGTAAAAACGGAAGGGGAAACGAGTTTGTCGCATTACGGAACAATGGATAGGGAGGAAAACCTTTGTAAATAAAGCGTTTTTTAACGCATTGTCTCCTTGCCTTTCAAATTGTTTCTTGATGGTCTGCTTCCTTTTTCATCTGTCTGATCAAGGGGTTACCCAC
>JBFMFE010000313.1:0-7427 GCA_040752295.1 bacterium | reverse complement strand
GGGCTGGAGTGCAAACACCGCCTTGTTTCCCGCGCTCCGCGCGGGAGTGAAGGCGGCGATGACTCGCCGCAGTCCAAGGCGGATGACGTCGCAATCCATCGTGACGAAGAATGTGCGAAAGTTCACTCTTGCAAACCTCAATATTTTCCCACCTGATTGTCGAAGAGAATCGCCCCCTGCGCGATGAGCGCGTCCTGGACGGCGGACGCGCGCTCTTCGAGGTCGGTCTCCGGCGCGCCGGCGAGAAACGAAGCCGCCACCCCCCCAGCCTGCCCCGCCGCCATGCACGTCGGCATCACGCGCGTGGACGAAAACCCCCTGTGCGTGACCGATATGCACTTGCCGACCGTCACGAGGTTGTTCACCGCGCCGTTCAGCAGGCAGCGCAGGGGCACGTCGTAGTGCCCCCCGCCTCCCAGTGCGAGGGTTTCGATCCCGTCCGTCGCGGCTGAGTGGATGTCCATCGGGTACGCTCCTTTCGCGACGACGTCCGGGAAGGTTTTCGCGCCCGTGAGGTCGTCCTCTACGAGCCGGTACCTGCCGATCAGACGCCTCGTCTCCCTCACGCCGATCCGCGGCGCCGCCTGGAGGATGAAGGCGTTCGCGAAACCGGGGATTTCCTCCTTCATGAACCCGAACAGCTCGCGCGCCTGCCTCATGCCCTCCCTCATCGCCGCCGACAGGTCTTCGGTGCGAAGTCCGCTGAAGCCCTGCACGCGCGTCGTGTTCACGACCACTTCGTCCGCGCGCACGCCGCCGAAAAAGAGGAGCCTGTCCCGGGGCACGGTGAGCCTGCCGCTCTCCCGCGCCTTCGCCACCTTTGTGAAAAAACCCGACACGCCCACGTAACCGCGGTCCAGCACGGAGGGGTCGGGGTTCAGAACGAACTCTTCCGGGTGCGCCTTCTGGAAGGCGATGATCGCTCCGGCGTCAACGCCCCCCACGCGGAAAATCAGCGTCATCGGCTGGCAGTCGGGGTCTGTTTCCATGCTCACGCCCGAGGCGTGAGTGAGGTCGCCGTTGCCGGTCGCGTCCACGAACGCGTCCGCGCCGACCTCCCATTCCTCGCCGCCCTCGCCCTTCAGAACGACCGCCCCCAGAACACCCTCCCGCGCAAACCTCACGCCCTCAAAGCGCGTCCCGCCCGAAAAATCCACCCCGCTCCTCTCGAGCACGTCCAGCATCACGGCTTTCAGCGCCTCCGGGTCAACTGGCGTCACGGTCTGAACGAAGCCGATGGGGTCGGGCACGTGCCCGGGACTGCCCCCTCTGCGCGACAGCTCGGTGACGAGTTCCTGGGCGACACCTCCGATGACGCGTCCGGCGGGTGAATGAAACGTCTGCATGGGGCTGACGAGCGAATACACGGCGGTCCCGCCGGGACAGTATTCGCGGTCCACGAGCAGAACCTTCACCCCGCGAAGCGCCGCGCCGACCGCCGCCGCGACGCCGGAAACGCCCGCGCCAACGACGACGACGTCGTAACGCCCCGCCGCCGACGGTCCGCGAACGCCCGCCTTCCCGCCGCAATTGACTCTCATAGCCCGGCGATTTATTATATCACCCCGCCGCCGCGCGGCGGAACGTGTCCGTCCGGGGAGCGCGGCGGAACGCGCCCGTGCGCGGCGCGGCAATTCTGAAAGGCGGGTCAACAGGCGGCATGATCATCGAGTCGCTCACGGTGGGTCCCTTCATGGAGAACGTCTTCATACTCGGCTGCGGGGAGACGGGCGAGGCGGCTATAATAGACCCGGGCGCGGAGGCGGAATCAATCCTGGAGCGTGTCGAATCGCTCGGGCTGACGGTGAAAAGGATAATCGGCACGCACTGCCACATAGACCACGTCGGCGCGGTGCAGGAGATACGGGAAAAAACCGGCGCCGGATTCTACATACACAGAAACGAGCTGCCGCTCGTGGAATCCTATGATTACCAGTGCGGGATTTTCGGCGTCCGGTTGGGGGAAAAGCCGGTCGTGGACGGTTTCATCGAGGAGGGGGACATAATAACCGTCGGGAACGTCGAGGCGGGGGCGCTGCTGACGCCGGGGCACTCGCCGGGAGGACTGAGTTTCGTCGCCGGGGACGCGGTGTTCGCCGGCGACACGCTCTTCGCAGGCTCCATCGGGCGCACGGACCTGCCCGGCGGCTCGTACGACACGCTCATAAGAGCGATCAGGGAAAAGCTCCTCGTTCTGCCCGCGGAGACGCGCGTGTACTGCGGACACGGACCGGAAACCACCATCGGCAGGGAGAAATGGACCAACCCGTTTCTCGTGTGAGCCGTTCAGACCGAATGCCGCTTCAACTCACCGTCTGAGAAAATTTACCGGCTTTTCTAAACGGTTTGTTTTTTTTCCTGCATAATGTATGCTTACCACTGAAAACCGCTCATTTTGCGGGTTTTTTGAAAGATCGGCGTGTACGCCGCCCGTATCGGGGAAAAAGGGGAGCGCGCCGCATGGACGTCAGGAAAAAACGCATAGGGGTTCTCATGGGGGGGCTTTCGGGAGAGAGAGAGGTCTCGCTGCGCTCCGGCGCCGGCGTCTTCGAAGCCCTGAAGCGGCTGGGCTGCGACGCCGTGGCGATTGACGCCGGCAGGGACGTCGTGGAGCGGCTGCGTGAGGAGAAGGTGGAAGCGGCGTTCATCGCGCTGCACGGTCCCTTCGGCGAGGACGGCACGATACAGGGGCTTCTCGAGGTGCTCGGGATTCCGTACACCGGCTCGGGCGTGCTCGCGAGCGCGCTGGCGATGGACAAGATTTTTTCGAAGAAGGTGTTCGCGGCGCAGGGGATACCGACCCCGCCGGCGGTCTTCATGGACGGCGGCGGGTCCCCCGAGTCCCGGCTCACTGCGATCCTTGAAAATGTGGGCGTTCCCCTCATGCTCAAGCCCGCCGCCGAAGGTTCGAGCATCGGGGTGGAGCTTGTGAAGGACGAGGAGGCGCTTCCCGCCGCTTTAGCAAGGGTGGCGTCGAAGTACCCCCGCTGCTTCGCCGAGAAGTACGTCTGCGGCAAGAGCCTCACGGTCGGCATCGTGGGGGTCGGCGCCGCAACGCGTGCGCTGCCCGTGCTCGAACTCGTTCCGCGGAAGGATTTTTACGACTACGAGGCGAAGTACACGGCTGGAATGACCGAGTTTCACTGTCCCGCCCGCATCGGCGCGGAAACCACGAGGCGCGTGCAGGAGACCGCGCTCATGGCGCACGCCGCGCTCGGATGCCACGGCGTCTCCCGCGTGGACGTCATGCTGAGCGGGGACGGCGCGCCTTACGTGCTCGAAGTCAACACGATTCCGGGGATGACGACCCTCAGCGACCTCCCGGCGGAGGCTGAGGCGGAGGGGATGACTTACGACGAACTCGTCGAGGAAATCCTCCTCAGCGCGACGCTTGACAGGCGCTGACGGCGCCTGCCCGTCGGATTCCCCGCCTTTCACGGCTGAATCCCCCCGATGTTCGTGTACCCGTTTGGTCACGCCGATTTTAAAACCGCGGATAATTGAACCGATCGTTTTCGGCGCGGGAGCGGCTGCTCAGAACTGGAAATAGATGAAGGGGACGGTTTCGAGGCGGGGGACGAGCTTGAGGATTGTCAGCGCCACAAGCGCACAGGCGAGGGCCTTGCGGCGGAAGTTGAGTCCGGCGTAGACGTCTGCTCCGGCATGAGTGAGGAGGGAGTAGAACGAGTACGCCGCGAGGACGAAAATGGTTTCGTTGTTGCAGAAGGGACTGAGGGCGGACAGGAAATCGCCTTTGAAGTTGAGAAGTTTCGAGAAAACCACCGTCTGATCGTTCATCCCGCGCGCGCGGAACATGATCCAGCCGGCGGCAACGAGGTGGAACGTGATGAAAACGCCCGCCCAGTGGACGATCAGCGATTTTCTTTTAGTGAAAAAGCCGATGCGGGGCAGAAGGAATTCGCGGTGGAGATTGTAGAGGAAGAGAAGGACTCCGTGATAGACGCCCCAGAGGACGAAGTTCCAGGCGGCGCCGTGCCAGAGGCCGCAGAGGAACATGGTTATGAAGAGGTTGCGGTAGGTGGCGAGGCGCGAGCCGCGCGAGCCGCCGAGTCCGATGTAGAGATAGTCTCTGAGCCATCGTGAGAGGGTCATGTGCCAGCGGCGCCAGAAGTCGGCGACGTTGGCGGCGAGGTACGGACCGGAAAAGTTCGTCGGGAAGACGATGCCGAAGAGGAGCGCCGAGCCGATGGCGATAAGGCTGTAGCCGGAAAAGTCGAAGTAAATCTGGAAGGTGTAGGCGTAAACGGCGGCGGCGACCTGCCACGAGTCGAAATTCCCGGGGTCGGCGAAGACCCTGTCGGCGTACACCGAAAGCCTGTCGGCGATGAGGATTTTCTGGAACATTCCGAGGAGGATGAGGCGCGCGCCGCGGACGACGTTTTCCGGTTTCGAGCGTTCGTAGAGTTTCTGCGAGAAGAATTCGCCGCACCGGACGATTGGACCCGCGATGAGGTGGGCGAAGAACGAGACGTAAACAACGAAGTCCGGAAAATTTTTCTTCGCGGCGATCCGCCCCCTGTAGACGTCCGCGGCGTAGCTCATCAACTGGAAGGTGTAGAAGGATATTCCGAGGGGGAGGATGATGTTGCAGCGGGGCAGTGCGGGGTGGAAGCCGGCGAAAGCCGCGGCGCCGCCGAAAGCGCCGATGAGGAAATTGGTGTATTTGAAGAGACCGATTGCAGCGACGTCGAACGCGATAGAGACAGTGAGAATGAGTTTTTTTCGGTCGGGCATGCTTTCGATGAGGAGCCCGGCGATGTAGTTCACGGTGATGATGCCGTACAGCATGAGCAGAAAGGGGAGCGACCACGAGGCGTAGAAGACGGCGCTGCCGGCGATGAGGACGTATTTTCTGAATCCCGCGGGGACGAGGTTGTAGAGGATGAAGGTGGAGACGAGGAGGAGGACGTAGGGATTGGAGTTAAAGAGCATGGATTAATTAAACCGAGGGCGTTAATGATTTTGTCATGGATTTACACGGATAGCACGGATTTTTCCGCAACGCAGGAGGCGGGAACGCCGCGGGGGAATTTTCCAGAAAACCGGCGTCATAAGAGCTTGAATTATACAATCGAATATTCCATTACGCGATACCCATTTTGACAACAACGGGGGGAAATTGTTGGTATTGTCACCGGAAAGGGGTTAAACTGAAGCAATGCGAAGAAAAGCCGCAGGTAATCCTGTGGCGATAATATGAACCCGAATTATTCACGCCGTATGAATAATTCGGGAAGAAACCGCAAGAATGCTGAAGATTCAAGGCAGAGAGCTGACACCGGACGGGAGCGTACTTGACAGGTACGTGACCGACGGTGGAAGCTCGATAACGACGAAGATTCGGCATTATTGCGGTTTCCCCGGATGAATAATCCGGGATGAATCGAGTTTGAACGTTCTCATGGGCGCGGCGAAGCGGGAAAGAGCGGCTTTTTATAAGACCGCGGCGGCGCTGGTCGAGACGGGCGTTATCGCCCTGATAATCGGCGAGATCGCGGCGGCGAAATTCACGCCGCAGCTTCTCGCGCCGCCGAGAACCCATTTCAGAAACTATACCCCCGCGTGCTTCGTTCCCTCGGACACACTGCCATACGACATCATGCCGCATTGCCGGGACAGGATAATCGCGCGGGATTTCAGAATCTCGTTCAACACAAACAACCTGGGTTTCCGCGACGACGACGTGGCGCCGAAAAAGGAAAACGAGTTCAGGATTCTCGTCGTCGGCGATTCGTTCACCGCCGGTTGGGGCGTGGAGCAGGACGACGCATTCCCGAACGTTCTCGAAAGAATGCTCAACGAGCGCAGCGCGGGCGGCGCCGTCTTCAACGTGATCAACGCCGGCTATCAGGCGCAGACTTTCGATACCTACTATCTTTTTTTGAAGAACGAGGGCCTGGCGCTCAATCCGGACCTTGTGGTTGTCACGATCTGGCTCGGCAACGACCTCGTGGAACTTTATTCCAACTTCTGGGACGGGCTGGACTCGCGCGGGCTGCCGCTCAAGATTGACGGTTACAACCGCATCAGGAAAAACCATCACATGGTCCTGCGGTACGTGCCGTTCAAGTACAGATACTGGCCGCTGAACCGGAGCCACCTTTTCGTTTTTCTCATGGGGATGTACGAATGGAAAATCCTGAAGGGGCACGTCACGGGCATTTTCGGCGAACTGAACGACGAGTACCGGGAAAAGTACAGGCGTGACTGCCGGGTTTTAGAGCGGTTCCACGGCGGCGCAGGTCCGGGCGTCGCGCTCGAAGAGGTCAAAGCCTGCCCGATGATTCCCTATCCCGACAACAAGCCCGAATACGCGAAGTACACGTGGCTCAAGACCGCCGCGACGCTCGAGGCGATCAGCAGTCTGGCGAAGGAAAACGGCGCGGGAATTTACTTTATGAACATACCCGTGAGGACCTACGACGCGAAGCGGGGGTGCCACCTGTCGCTCATCCGCAAGCTGATGAAGAACATCGGCGCGCCGTTTCTCGACCTCACCCCGCGGTTCGGGCTTCCGTCAGGGAAGATCGACCAGAAGTATTACTACGTCAACGACGGGCACTTCATGCGGGAGGGGCAGCGCATCATCGCCGGGGAAATGCGCCTCGACATGCTTAAGAGAGGGATTCTACATTAATGGGGTCCATGAATGGGGTCACCTGAATGGGGTCAGAGCTGGAAAATTGAATTTTGATTGTCTGTGCAGACAGGTCTGCTTGCGCGCTGCATGCCTGTGCCGCCTGACTGCCCCGCTGCCTGCCTGTGCCGAGCACGGCAGACAGGGGGCGGCAGGCAGGTGCAACGCACAGGCAGGCGGCAGGCAGACAGACACAGGCAGTCACATCAGGCTGATATATAGCCTTGCAAAATTTATACTTCATATTACTGTCCCAATTTCACTATGAAAATCACTATTCCAATGTAGCGTTATTTATGCAAGGTTATATATTTATCGAGGTTTGCAAAAATAAAGGAAAACAATGTGATCTTTTTCAGACAGGCAAGATGCCTGTCTCACTTAAAAAAGATTCTGGTGCAAAAAGTCAAAAACATCAAATTCGGCGGCGGCAGACAGGCACGCAGACAGGCGCCACCTGCACATGCAGGCGCAGACAGGCACTCCAAAATTCAATTTTCAAGCTCAGACCCCATTCTCTGCATTCTCTGCAAGATAAGCTTCCGCAATTGAGTTTACTTCCAAATCCCTGTAGAGAACGACCGGTGAATATTTTCGGATAGCTCCGAATAATTGTTCCTGTCTGGTTTTTGGAGCGTCACCAATTGTGAACTTTCGCAGAAATTCTACAGTCATCAAGCGGCATGAGCAAGGGCGTAGATCAGGGTGTTGAGGATTTTTGTATTGAGCGAAGCATTTTCGGAGTTTGAAAAAACCCTTTTACGCCATA
>JBFMFE010000312.1:0-8842 GCA_040752295.1 bacterium | reverse complement strand
CGGGCTGGAGTGCAAACACCGCCTTGTTTCCCGCGCTCCGCGCGGGAGTGAAGGCGGCGATGACTCGCCGCAGTCCAAGGCGGCTGAAGCCACAATACATCGTGACGAAGAATGTGCGAAAGTTCACTTAAAGGAGATTAGACAGGATGGCAAGGGCAAAAATTAAACATTCAAGAGGCTGTTGAAAAACAAAACATTCACCGCAAAGACGCAGAGGGCGCAGAGGGGAATGCTGGATTCCCGCTCCCGCTTCCGCGAGGACATGCCTGCGCGGGAATGACAAAAAAGAGTTTTTCATCGGGCTGTCTGACACCTTTTTCATGAGGTCTGACCCCTTTTTCACAGGCCGCGGCGCGGGACGGAGACCGCGCCCTGCAGAATACGGCAGCCCGGCGCGGGACGGAGACCGCGCCCTACTGTATTTTGTAACCGACCGTAACCGCAAGCCCGCCCATCTTGACCCCTTCGTCATTTCCGGCGAACGTGTACCCCGCTTCGAGCCTCCAGGGGCGGCGCCATTCGAACCCGAGGAGCACCGTCCCCCCGACCTTCTTGTACTTCCACGCGGGAACCTTCTTGCGGTGGTAGGAAAGGTCAATCCCGTAGTAGAACGTCCCGGTCGGCAGTTCGGTGTCGAGCTTCTGCCTGACGCCGACGCCGAGCAGCAGGTTTTTCCCGTCGAAGCCGGCGGCGGAGATGTCGTTTTTCGAGTAGAGCACGCCGAGGGACACTCCGTGGAGGTCGTTCAGAGCGTAGAGGACTTCGAAACCGGCGGCGACGGTACCCTTCTCGCCCGTCGCAACGGGGTCGAAATAACCGACCCTCGGAACGAAATGCCAGGCTCTCGCCGGCGCGTAGGCGGCGGCGGCGCCCGACGCGCAGGCGGCGAACGCGAGGACGGCGGAAACAACGATCACTTTTTTCATGTCAGCCTCCCGGATTCAGCTTGAACGGTTTATACCAGAAAGCGGGGGTTCGCGTCAATGTACCGCCGTTCGGCAGAACGGGGCTGTTTGACGTTCGCCGCAAAAACAGCGCCGGTCGGCGGGGAGCGCGGTTCCGCGGGTATGAAAGTATGAAAGCGTTGTAATGGAAAAATCCGCTGCGCCGTGTTAGAATGTTGCGCGACTTTTCCGCCGTCGGGCGGGGGACGCCGTGAAGGGACTGAAGCCGGAAACGGAGCGTATGCTCGAACACTACAACGCGGGGCTGAAGCTGTACTTCGGAAGGGATTTCGGCGCCGCGATGGAGGAGTTCCGCGCGGCGCTCGATTCCGCTCCCGGGGACGGACCGTCCCGCCTGTACCTCGAGCGGTGCAGGCGGTACATGGAAAATCCGCCGCCGGAGGACTGGGACGGCGTGTTCGCCGCCACAACAAAGTAGAGGGGGCTGCCCGGAATGAACGTCGCGGACGCGGTAGCGGTCGGTCTGATCATCGTATTCATCCCCGCGGGCTGGGCGATGGGCGCCGTGCGTTCGTTCGCCGCATTCATGGGAGTGGTAGCCGCCTTCAGGCTGCTGTCGGGATTCACGGACAGACCGCAGGGGACGTACGTGCTGTTGTTCATCGCAATCGCGGCGGGTTTCACGGCGGTGGGTTTCATCCTGTACGGCGCGACGCGGTTCCACCCGATAGACGTTTTAGAGGGTGTTTTCGGCGCGCTGCTGGGCTTGTGCCTCGGGTGGGGGCTGGCGAGATTCGTCTTCCACGTGTACATTCTCTACCAACCCGACGCGCCGTTCACCGCTGCGATATACTCCTCGGCGTTCGGGATGGACGTTTACTACGTCAGTCCCATCCGCGACCTTCTGAGGCTGGGCGACCCGCTCATGAATCCGAAGATCTTTAAAGAGAGCAGGTGACGCGCACGCCCCGGGAAAAGTCCCGCGGCGATGAAAGCCCGCGGCGGGGTTTGCGAAATCCACGGGGACGGACGGTTCCCCTGAGAAGGAGATGAGGCGGTGAAGAGACATCTTTTCACGTCCGAGTCCGTGACCGAGGGGCATCCGGACAAGATATGCGACCGGATATCGGACGCGGTGCTGGACGACGTGATGAAGAAGGACCCGGCGGGGAGGGTGGCGTGCGAGACGTCCATCACGACGGGGCTGGTGCTGGTCGCGGGCGAGATCACGACGAAGGCGCACCTGGACATACCCGACATCGTCCGCGACACGATCAAGGAGATCGGCTACACGCGGGCGGAATACGGATTCGACGCCGAGACCTGCGGGGTGGTGGTGGCGGTTGACCGCCAGTCGCCGGACATTTCCATGGGGGTTGACCGCGCCCAGGAGTCGCGCGCGCGCGCCGCGAAGGCAGACCCTTTCGACACGCAGGGCGCGGGCGACCAGGGGATGGTCTTCGGCTTCGCCTGCAACGAGACGAAAGAGCTGATGCCCGCGCCGATCGTTCTCGCTCACAGGATATGCCGCCGGCTCGCGTACGTGAGGAAAAACGGCGCCATCCCCTACCTTCGCCCCGACGGGAAGAGCCAGGTGACGGTCGTTTACGAGAACGGCAGACCGGTGATGGTGGACACCGTCCTCATCTCGACCCAGCACTCCGAAGACGTTGACATCGAAAGGATCAGGGCGGACCTCATGAAACACGTCGTGCGGAAGGTCATACCGCGCGGCATGTTGACGCCGGAGACAAAGTATTTCGTCAATCCCACGGGGAGGTTCGTCGTCGGCGGTCCCAAGGGGGACACGGGGCTTACGGGCAGGAAGATCATAGTGGACACGTACGGGGGGTACTCGCGGCACGGCGGCGGCGCGTTCTCGGGGAAAGACCCGTCGAAGGTTGACCGGTCTGGGACCTACATGGCGCGGTACGCCGCGAAGAACATCGTCGCGTCCCGCGCCGCCGACAGGTGCGAAATCCAGGTGAGCTACGCGATCGGCGTGGCGCGCCCCGTCTCAGTCATGATCGAGACGTTCGGCACGGAGAGGGCGCCGGTTGACAGGATCGAAAGGGCGTTCCACGAGGTCTTCGACTTCAGACCCGCGGCGATAATCAGGAACCTGCGCCTGCGCCGCCCGATCTTCAAGAACACCGCCGCCTACGGGCACTTCGGACGCGAGGAACCGGAGTTCACGTGGGAACGCACGGACAAGGCGAAGAAGCTCGGAAAAATTCTCAACGTCAAGTGAACGCGCCGTCCGCACCGCGGCGGGGCGCGCCCGACGCCCGACGCGCGTCAACGGACGCTGGCGGAACGGCGGCGCCCCAAAGAAAAAACCGGCACGGAGGAAAGAACAATGCGGAACTGGGACCGGCTCTCGAGAACCGAACTGCGCCAGATGCAGAGCAACAAACTCAGAGACTTCGTCCAGCGCCAGGTTTATCCCTACAGTCCTTTCTACAGGAGACTTTTCGACGAGCGCGGGATCAAACCCGGATCGATCCGGACCGCCGACGACCTGAAGAAACTGCCGTTCACGACCAAGGCGGACGTCGCCCCGACGCCGGACGACCCCGCAAAACCCCGCTCCATAATCCTCCAGCCCGACGAGTCGAAGATCAAACAGTTCGCGCCGCTCCCCGCGAAGCTCCAGCTGCTCGCGAAGAAAATCGCCTTCGGCGCCGATGCCGTCCGCGGCGACATCGAACTCGAATACCGCCCCATACACGTCGTCTCCACCACCGGAAGGACGGCGCTCCCCACCGCTTTCATGTTCTCCCGGTACGACGTGGACCTTCTGCTGAAGGAAGCCGGAAGGCGGATATTCGAAATACTCAAGCTCAAAAGGGAAGACATCGGGATGAACGTGTTCCCCTATGCTCCGCACCTCGCATTCTGGCTCGTGGTGATGGCGGGTTTCGCCAACAACGGACTGGTCTTCCACTCCGGCGGGGGGAAGGTGCTCGGCACGGACCGCATCATCACGCTCACGGAGGCGATCAAGCCGAAGTTCTTCATGGGCGTGCCGGGGTACGTGTACCATCTTCTGCGCAGGGCGGCGGAGCAGAAAAGGGACTTCTCGTCCGTTGAGCTTGTCGCGCTGGGCGCCGAGCGCGTCACGCCGGGGCTGAAGGAAAAGCTGCGCGGCTTTCTCAACCAGATGGGCGCGAAAGACCCGCTCATACTCGGGACGCTGGGATTCACGGAGGCGCGCACGGCGTTCATCGAGTGCCCGGCGCGCGAATCCACGGGCTACCACACATATCCCGATATGGCGATCATCGAGATAATAGACCCCGACACGGGAGAGCCGGTCGGAGAGGGCGAGGACGGCGAGATCGCGTACACGTGCATAGACGGGCGGGGGTCGGTGGTGCTGAGATACCGCACGGGCGACTACGTCGTCGGGGGCGTCACGTGCGAGAGGTGTCCCGCGTGCGGCAGGACGGTCCCGCGCCTGTCCTCGAACATCACCCGCCGCTCGAACGTTGACGAGTTCGCGCTGTCCAAGGTGCGCGGCACACTCGTGGACCTCAACGCGTTCTTCCCCATCGTCACGGACGACCCGGACGTCACCGAATGGCAGGTCGAGATACGGAAGAAAAACAACGACCCCTTCGATTTAGACGAGATCGTTCTGTACCTCGCCGAGAGGAAAGGCGCCGACAGGGCGGCTCTCGGCTCGCGCATCAAGTCCAGAATGCTGCAGGAGATGGAGCTTGCCCCGAACGAGATAATCTTCCTCGAAGAACAGGAACTCCTTCAGAGACTCGGCATGGAATCCGAGCTTAAGGAGAAGAGGATAGCGGACACGCGCCCGAAGGCGTGACGGCGCCGCCGACGGAAGCCGGGGTTTCAGTCCCTCGCCCGCGTGAGGTTGAAGAAGACCTGTATGTCCCCGCATCCCGTGTTGAGGTGAAGCGTGAGAAAGGGGAAGTCCTGGGACAGACGGAACTTGTCCTTTATGAACACGCTCGATCTGACGTTGGTCATGTAGCCGAGCTTGATGAGCCTGTCCTTCGCCTTCTGAGACACCCTGATGGAGAATTCCTCGAGAGAGTTCCTCGCCATATCGTCGAGCGTCTCGACGGGAACGCCGTACAGGATTGAAGAGACGAACTCCTTCGCGGTCCGCTCTTCCATGCAGAACACCACCGCGCCCTGAAGCCCGCCGTCAATCTTCATGACGATGCTCGTGTCGTTCTCGAAGGCGCGCATCCTCGTGAGGACCAGTCTGCCCTTGGTTGCGGGCTTGTTGCTGAGGGCGACGAGGGTTTCGTTTGCGGCGACGATGAAGGGGTTCACGAACTCCGCGTCGAGTTCGAGGAGCTCGGGGACGCACGACAATTCGGGGACGAGTTCCACGGTTTAATTTTAGCAGGTAGGGGCGAAAAATGTTTCGCCCATACAAATACGGGCGAAAAATGTTTCGCCTCTGCATTTTATCAGATGCACGTTTAATACAACCCTTGTACAAAGGGAACGGTTCCGTCTGGAAAAAGAACGGCGCTTTATTTTTTCGCGCTCTTAACGCCCTGGAGCTGCAGTATCCTTCTTGCGAGGGTCTCGAAATCCTCCCCGTAAACCTGGGAGAGCAGGAACGCGGTCTTCAACGAGACGCCGCGCTCGTTTCTCTCCACTCTCGACAAGGTGGTCTTGTCGATCTGACCCCTCGCCATGTCCACAACCTCCTGGAGCGTCAACCCGTTCTTTAATCGTAGTTTTCTGAGTATTGAACCAGCGTCCATGTCCCGGATTATATAACATGGAGTCATAAAATCCAGCGTTTTTCAATATTTTTTTCAGGTGTTATAATTGACCGGGCGTTGAAAGAGTCTCGCATTGTCATTCCGAGGAGCGCATTCGCGGAGTTTATCCTGATCGAAGCCGGAGGACCCGGTGTAAAACCCGCGGCGAAGAACGTAACGATATGAAAAAACGCGGAAAAAACGGGACGCTTCGCTTCGCCCGGAACGACGTTCAGCGCGCAGGCAAGTTTTCAACCGGAATGACATTCGGCGCGTAAGCGGGTTTTTCAACGGTCCGTGCCGGGCGTTCCCGTTCCGTCCGGTGTCATCTCTCCGCCGGGGAGGCGCGTGATGAAGATAACCGATCTCGAAGTGTATCACGTGAGGGTACCGCTGAAGGAGCCGTTTTACCCGTCGTGGGTTCCGGGATATCCCCAGGGCGCAAACTCGTTCACGCTCGTGAGGGTGAAGACCGACGACAGCGACATCGAGGGGATCAGCGCGGCGCCCGCGATGGGCGAGGAAGCCGGCGGCATAAGGCAGCTTCTTCTTCCGTTCACGCTCGGGCGCGACCCCTTCAACGTGGAGGGGATGGTGCGGATGCTGCGGAACGCCACGTTTCTGGGGCACCGGCTGTGGTTCATCGAGGTCGCGCTGTGGGACATCATCGGAAAGGCGGCGAACCTGCCCGTGTACAGGCTTCTGGGCGGGTCAAGGAGCAAGATCAGGGCTTACGCCAGCACGGGCGAAATCCGCGGGGCGAAGCAAAGGGTGAAAGACGTCCTGCGGCTCAGGGAGCAGGGGTTCAGGGCGGTCAAGCTGCGTTTTCATTCCGCGAGGGTGTCGAAGGACCTGGAGGTTCTGCGCGCGGTGCGCGACGCGGCGGGCGGCGATCTCGAGATAATGGTTGACGCCAACCAGGGGTGGAAGGTGACCGGGCTGGGCGAGTTCGAGGAGTACACGTTCAAGACCGCCGTGCGCGTCGCGCGCGAGCTTGAGAAACACGACGTCCGGTGGTTCGAGGAGCCGCTCGGCAAGAACGACTACGCCGGACTCGCCGCGCTCAGGGAGACGACCTCCGTCCCCATCGCCGGGGGCGAGATGAACTCGGATATCCACGAGTTCCGGGAGCTTATAGAACGCGGCTGCCTCGACGTGATTCAGCCGGACGCGACGCTCAGCGGGGGCATACTCAATTCCATCAAGGTCGCGGGAATGGCGCAGGCGCACGACCTCGAATTCTGCCCCCACACGTGGACGAACGGCATCGGGCTTGCCGCCAACCTCCAGGTGATGTGCGCCGTCCAGAACTGCCCGTACTGCGAGTTTCCCGTAGAGGAGCCTTCGTGGACGCCGGAGGCGCGCGACGCCGTCCTGACCCGCCCGTTCCTGCCCGGCTCCGACGGGTTCATCGAAATCCCCGATGGTCCGGGGCTTGGGATCGAGATAGACGAGGACGCGCTCAAGAGGTTCGGGAAAAAACTGGAATAGGAAACGAAGCCGCGAAAAACGCGAAGCGGCTCACGCTCAGGCGGCGCCGCTACGCAAATTGACGCTTCCGCGGCTTATGATAAAATTGTTCCCGCAAACAGGGCGAAAAGACAACTTCCGCAGTCTTCCGCCGGGAGGGAAATCATGAAACCCGTACAGGTGTTCCACGTCTCGCCGTCGCTGCCGAAAGAACTCAACGCGTTGATGGAGCTTGCCTACAACCTTCGCTGGTGCTGGGACCACAACACCATTGACCTGTTCAGGCGCCTCGACCGCGACCTGTGGGAAGAGGTGAACCAGAACCCCGTAAAGCTTCTCGGGACCATCAAGCAGGAACGTCTCGCCGAGGTCGCGAGCGACGAGTCAATCCTCAACCACATGGAACGGGTGCTCGAAGGCTACCACGAGTACCTCGAAGACCGCACCTGGTTTTCCACCCTGAAGGACGAGAACCCCGATCTTCAGGCGGCGTACTTCTCGGCGGAGTTCGGACTGACCGAGTGCATGCCCGTTTACTCGGGAGGGCTGGGCATACTGGCGGGCGACCACCTCAAGAGCGCGAGCGACCTGGGCGTCCCTCTCATCGGCGTCGGTCTCCTCTACCAGGAGGGGTACTTCACACAGTACCTCAACCCGGACGGCTGGCAGCAGGAAAGGTACATAGACAACGACTTCTTCATCATGCCGGTGAAGCAGGTGAGCGGCGCCGACGGGAAGCCGACCATGATACAGGTCGAATACCCCGAAGGCGTCTGCAACGCGGCGGTGTGGAAGGTCGCACTGGGACGCATCCCGCTCTACCTGCTCGACACGAACATACCGGAAAACAGACCGGAGCACAGGTGCATCACGGCGCAGCTTTACGGCGGCGACCTGGACATGCGCATCCGCCAGGAGATACTGCTCGGGATGGGGGGCGTCCGCGCGCTGTTCGCTCTCGGACACCGCCCGAACGTCTTCCACATGAACGAGGGGCACTCGGCGTTTCTCGCGCTCGAACGGATCCGCATGTACATGGAAAAGTACGGACTCGGCTTCGCGGAGGCGCGGTCGGTCGTGCGGGCGAGCAACGTCTTCACGACCCACACGCCGGTTCCCGCCGGCATTGACGTCTTCCCGCCCGACATGATGGACCGGTACTTCGGCGGGTTCTGCAAGAACCTCGGCATCACGCGCGAACGGTTCCTCGCGCTCGGAAGAAAAAACCCCGACGACAAAGCCGAGGGGTTCTGCATGGCGGTTCTCGCCATCAGGCTCGCCGCGTTCATCAACGGAGTCAGCAGGCTCCACGCGGAGGTCTCCCGGAAGATGTGGCGCGACATCTGGCCGGCGCTCCCCGTGGAAGAGGTTCCCATCACGCACGTCACCAACGGCATCCACTCCCAGGCGTGGACAAGCAAGGAGATGACGGACCTGCTGAACAGGTACCTCGGACCGAAGTGCCTCAAGGAGCCGGATAACGCCGCGCTGTGGCAGCGGATGGACGTGATGCCGGCGGACGAGCTGTGGCGCACGCACGAGCGGCGGCGGGAACGGCTCGTCGCGCACGCGAGAAAAAAGCTTCAGGAGCAGCTTGAAGCGCGCGGTGCGCCGCCCGCGGAGGTGGAGCAGGCGGTCGAGGTCCTCAACCCCGAAGCCCTCACCATCGGCTTCGCGCGCCGTTTCGCCTCCTACAAGCGCGGCACGTTGCTGTTC
>JBFMFE010000311.1:0-5436 GCA_040752295.1 bacterium | reverse complement strand
CAAGGTATGTCAATACATTTATTAAAATTTTATTTTTCAAATTAGGGACAACATTTGAAAGCAAAAAAAGATAAAAATATCAGATGCAAAGCCTCCTTTTCTCAATCTTTCGGGGGTAAGTTGGGTTACCAAGGGGAGCGGAAAATAATAGACATCTTTTAAAATGGTGAACTTTCGCACATCCTTCGTCACGATGTATTGTGGCTTCAGCCGCCTTGGACTGCGGCGAGTCATCGCCGCCTTCACTCCCGCGCGGAGCGCGGGAAACAAGGCGGTGTTTGCACTCCAGCCCGCTCACCTTCTCGCGGGCGCTCGCAGACGTGTGCTCCTTCTTCGTCGCACGCTCGCCCGCACTCCAAGGCGTTTCGCGCATATTGATTTTCGCATGACCTGTCTGCCTAAAGGCAGGTCGGATTTGCATCGGACATAAATAAAATTCATCTGTCTTTAAAGCTTCCTCCGTGGAGCGGGAACCAAAAAGTACGAAAGTTCACAAAATGGATTCCCGCTTAAAGCGCGCGGGAATGACATGGGAGGGGGTTTCCGTGTGTCCAATATAAAATGCTCCCATTAGTAACTTCGAAATTCGCTATTCTACATTCGCCATTCGTTTTTATTAACGCCCCGCGCCGCCCGTCACAGCTTGTGCTCGACCTTCCGCCGCGGCGTGGACGGAAAGGTGAAATTGCACTGCGCGCACTTGTACGGCATCAGCGCGCCGGCGGGGGTCTGAAACGCGTAGCCGCATTCACCGCATGTGTACGACGCCGCCCCTTCGTTCTTCACGATCTTATCCGTGTGGTACATCGGACCCCGGCACATGGGGCATGAATTCGGCGGCGCGGCGGTCTCCTCCGCGAAGATCAGATACGCGCAGTTGTTGCATTCGTAGGCTTTCACAGCCGTTTCAGCATCCGCTTAATCCGTCAAACGATAATATATATGAGTTTCAATCCGCGGACAATCCCGGCTTTCCGCCCGCCGCCGGAGCGCTCACGCCGTCGTCCCGATGTCCTTCGCCTTCATGCAGACCGTTACAATGTCCTCCACGCGGGGCACTCGGGGATTGTTCGCGATCCTTCCCTTGTCCGCCAGCAGCGCCGGGGCGTACTCTTTTATCTTTTTGTCTTCCACCCCGAACCCGGCGAGCGACGCCGGAAAACGCACGTCCCTCAGCAGGCGTTTCACCGCGCTCACGCTCATCTTCGCCGCATCCGCGACAGACAGCCCCGTCGTGTCCTCTCCCATCGCACGCGCGATCCGCGCGAACTTCGTGTAGTTAGCCGGCAGGTTGAACTCCATCACGTACGGAAGCACAAGCCCCGTCGCCACGCCGTGCGGTATGCCGTAGTCCGCGGTGAGCGGAAACGAGATCAGATGCGCCAGTCCCGTGCCCGAATTGTTTATCCCGATCCCCCCCAGCAGCGCCGCGTACGCCATCATGCAGCGCGAGTCGTAGTCGCCCTGAAGATTCACCGACGCCGGCAGATGCTTCGCGATCAGGGAGACCGCCTCGATGTTGACGAGGTCGGTGACCGGCTGCGCCACGGCGCACACGTAGCTCTCCACGGCGTGGGACAGCGCGTCAATGCCGGACGCGGCGGCAAGCTCCGGCGGCATCCCCATGGCGAGGACGGGGTCAACTATCGCCGTCGTCGGACAGATGTTCATGCTTTTTATCAGGTTCTTCGTCCCCGCCTCAGGGTCGCTGATCACAGAGTACTGCGTCACCTCGCTCCCCGTGCCGGACGTCGTGGGCGCGGCGACGAGCGGCATGTTCGGCGCGGGCACTTTGCCCGCCCCGAAGTACTTCTGTATCCCGCCCCCCGCGACGGCGGCGACGCCGATCGCCTTCGCAGCGTCAATGACGCTTCCTCCGCCGATCGCCACGACCACGTCCGCGCCGAAGTTCTTCAACTGCGCGGCGCCCCGGTGCGCCGATTCCACCGTCGGGTTCGGCTCTATACCGCTGAAAACGCGGCAACGGACCTTTTCCGCTTCGAGCAGTTTCACCGCGGCGTCCAGAAGCCCCGACTTCTCCGCCGACGACCGCCCCGTCACGACGAACGCCCTCTTTCCGAGGCGCCTCGTCTCGGGTCCGACGCTTCTTTCGAATGCGTGCGCCCCGAAGATTATCCTCGTCGGCAGGGCGAACGTGAACGAAAACGTTCCCATAACGCTGCTTTTTTCCGGCGACGCGGCAGTTTGCCTGAGGCTGCGCCGCAGTTTCCCTCTGCGTCCCCGAATTCGCGTTTCCGGAGGCGCCGCGGCTTTCCGGGAACCGGCGCGCTTTGCCGTCCCGCGGCGCTTCCGGCGCCCTTCCCGGGCGCTCATATTATCGCCCCCTCCGGCGCCGCTGTAAAGAAACCGGATTGTTCGCGCTGTTTGAATAATTCGCCTGGAAACCTCCAGCGCCGATTCGTCGTCCAAATGCCCGTCCGCGCTCGCGGGCGCGCGCTCCTTCCATACAGGGCTTCGCGGGCTTCGCCCGGCGGAATACATTTGCCTCCGGCGAATCCGGCTGTCCGCTGTCAGACGGGTCAGACAGGTCGGACAGGCGCACGGGCAGGTCCGTCGCGCGCTCGCCCCTTGACGGCTGCCGGAGGGCGGATACAATATGAAAAAAGGAGCCGTTGAAAGGTTTTTTGCTCTTAACAAAGCCGTTATTTACGGGGGTATGTCCGTTTCCGACAAGGGAACGGAGCAATTTGTTGAACGGTCTCCCGGACCGGAATCTTTTTGCCGGCGCCTCCGGCGCCGGTGGTGATTTCCTCCCCCAGCCGTTGGACGTTATCAAGCACTTGACCGTCGGGATTTCAGATGAGGCAACATAATCGAAATATTCCGGATTATAATTAGCGAAGGAACAAATCTGGGATTATGGAATACAGAGAGTTTATCGAAATACTCCGGCGCCGGTGGCTTGTAATCCTCGTGTGCTGTATCCTCGCCGTCGCCGTCTCTGTATACACGCTCGTCGCGCACAGGGGCGTTTACACGGCGTCTTCGAAGGTGCTCGTGCGAACGCAGAGCGGGTACTACACGGGGTACGAACAACTCCCCCATCTCACCGAGATAGCCGCGCTTGAAGGTTACAGGAACGTTCAGACCCAGACCGAAATCCTCAAGAGCGAGGAAGTGTTCGAAGCCACCATCGGTGAACTGAAAGAGTCGAAGAAACTGAAGGGATTCAAGCCGGAAGACGTTATCGCGCGCGCCATAAGACCCATCCCCGACTCGGACGTGATCCAGGTGACCGTCACCGCGCGCGACGAGGAAACCGCCGTGGCGGCGGCGAACGCGCTGCCGGAGGTTTACCTCAGGGTGAGCCGCGAAGCCCAGCGCATGGAAGCCCACGATTCGAAGGTCTTCCTCGAGGAGCAGCTCGAGAAAGTGAAAGAGCAGCTCGAATCGGCGGAGGACGAATTGAAGGAATTCAAGGAAGTCAACGACATCGCGGACCTGAAAGCCGAGTCCCAGGCGGTGGTCTCACAGCTCGTCAGCTTCGAGAGCAGGCTCAGCGAAAAAAACATGGAACTGAAGTCCACTCGCTCGCGCGTCGGCAGTCTCGAAAGTCAGCTCACGGCGGAGGAAAAAGAGGTCGTCACCGGAAAAACCGTCGCAAGAAACCCGATCGTGCAGGACCTGAGAGCCGCTCTCACGACCCTCGAGGTGGAACACGCCCGGCTGTCACAGAACTTCAGCAACCGCCACCCGAAGATGCTGGAAGTGAACGCGCAGATAAGAGAAATTCGGGACAAGCTCAAAGACGCCGCGCTCGAGATCGTCGCCCAGCAGCAGGTGGCGCAGAACCCGATGAGAAGAATGCTGCTCGAACAGATCGCCATCCTCAAGTCCGACGAGATAGCGGTCGAGGCGGGCATCGTTTCGCTGAACCAGGCCGTGGCGACGATAAAAAACTCGCTCGCCACGCTCCCGGACGACGAGATGATGCTGGCGAGGCTGACGCGCAACCGCGACCTCGCCGAGAACCTGTACTCCATACTCGAGCAGAAGTACCAGGACTTCCGCGTCACCGAGGAGACGCGCAAGCTCACCGGGCGGATCATCGAGAGGGCGAGATACGCCGCTGGCGTGTCGAGGTCGAGAAAGCTGTCGCGCGTCGCAACGAGCATCATCGTCGGGTTCGTCTTCGGGCTGGGAATGGCTTTCCTGCTCGAATACTTCGACGACGCCATATATTCGCCGGGCGACGTCGAGAGACACCTCGGGCTGCACGTCCTCGGGCAGATACCGTTCGACAAAAGCCTCGAGAAGGTCGCTCTGCACTGCCACGAGAAGCCCAATTCGCCTGCGAGCGAGTCGTTCCGAGGGTTGCGTAACAGGATGCGGTACCTTCTGAGCGAGCGCGGCACGAAGACGCTCCTCGTGACGAGCGCCGCCGTGGAGGAGGGCAAATCGGTGGTCGCCCTGAACATGGCGATAACCCTCGCGCAGTTCGGGCAGAGGGTGCTGCTCGTGGACGGCGACCTTCGCCGCCCGACGCTTCACAAGTACTTCGGCGTCGAGAACAAGGGGCTGACCAACTCCGTGGTGGACGGCGAGGAAGTGACGCCGTTCATACTCGAGACGCCCGTGATTGACCTCTCGTTCCTTCCCAGCGGACCGCTCCCGCTGCTCGAGACGATGCCGGTGGTGGCGTCGGAACTGATCGAGGACCCGAAGATCGGCGCAACGTTCGAGATGCTCAGGCGTCTTTTCGACTACATCATAGTTGACTCGCCCCCGGTGTTAGCCGTGACCGACCCGCTCTCCATAGCGGCGCAGTGCGACGGGGTGATACTCATCATAGACTCCGGCGCGACGCGCAAGCGGGACGCGCTCAACGCGAAAGCCGAACTCGACGCCATCGCCGTGCCCGTCATCGGCGCCGTCCTCAACAAAGTCACGTTCGAAGGCAGCACGTACTACAAATATCTCTATTATTACTACGAAGGCGAAAAGGGCGGAACGAAAGAACGCAGGGAGCGGCAGAAAGCCTGACGCCACTTAACGCTTTACCGACAGGAAGCGGCAAGAATGAAATGAGCGAAAAAGATTAATAACCTGAATTCCACCTGACTTTTATACAACCCGGATTATTCATCCGGGGAAACCGCAATAATGCCGAATCTTCGTCGTTATCGAGCTTCCACCGTCGGTCACGTACCTGTCAAGTACGCTCCCGTCCGGTGTCAGCTCTCTGCCTTGAATCTTCAGCATTCTTGCGGTTTCTTCCCGAATTATTCAAACGGTGTGAATAATTCGGGTACAAATTATCACTCGTGTCCAAAATAACTGAAAATCGCGTTTTGGACAAAAAAAATAAACGGCTTAAATAAAGGGCTTTTTGGAATGACGGCTCAACTTCAAGGATCAGGTCTGTTTCAAATGAATTTGCCTGTCCAAAATGACCGCAAACAAAAAAATGCCTCC
>JBFMFE010000310.1:0-11890 GCA_040752295.1 bacterium | reverse complement strand
CATCGAACACAGCAGAAAGACCCCTTTCGTCGTTGACAACTGCGCACTCAACGCCCTCGCCTTCGTGAACAACTCCTACTGGCTCGTCGAATCCTTCAACGACACCTGCCACCTGACTTCCGAAATCGAATCCTATTGAACGGGGAACGACGCCTTGACCTCGAAAAAACGGGAAACAACCCCCGGGCGACGCGGGCGCGAACACGGTGCCTTCGGTGCTTTGATGCTCCCGCCGCGAGTTCCATGTAAAGTATTTACACACTCGCCGGGTTGATCGAAAGCCGGATAACCGCTTATGGAACCTGAAACGAACGCGATTGAAAAACACCTCAACGACCGGGGATGGCGCTTCCTTCTCGTCCTGTCCATGTGCTGCGCCGCCTACGCGCTCGCGCTTCACGCCCTCCAGGCAAGGTGGTACGGCGGCGGCGCCGCAGGCGCCCCCATTGCCGCCGGCGCTCTCGCCAACTGGGGCATGAGGCTCTACAGGGACGTCTGGTTCGGCGCGCCGCCCGGAACCGTCTGGGTCTCCGCCCTGGCGCTCGCGGTGAAGACTTCAGTCTGGAGCGTCTTCGCGCTCGAATGGGCGTGCGCGGCAGCCTGCTGCCTTCTCATACACAGGATCGCACGCGGGTGGAACTCCGCCGCCTCGTCCGCCGGCGGCGCGGCGCTTTTCCTCGCCTTCTCCGCCTGGTCAATGGGAATGGGAACGCTGGGCGAAAAGTTCCACGTGCTCCTTTTCCTGTGCGCCCTTCACGTTCTCTACGCGCGGAGGGAAAACGCCGTCCGCCCCGGCGCGCCGCCGGCGCCCAGGGCGGAGCGGCTGATGCGCGTCTTCCCGTGGGTTCTTCCGGGCGTCGCCGCGTTCTTCGGGCTGTCCGCCGTCCCGGTTTCACTTTTCCTTCTCGCCTACCTCAAGCCCTGGAAAAATGGCAAAGGGAACCCCCTCGCGCCGGCGTTCCTTGTGATGCTGCCCGCCGCGCTTTTCTCCGTCGCCCTGCTCGCGGTGGGGGATTTCGGGGATTTCTTCGATCAGGTTTTCAGGTTCGGTTATTACGATTACAGGGCGAGATTGAGCGATAACCTGTATAGCTTTGTAGAAGATTATGAAACTTTTCTTATCTCAGCGCCGCTCTGGGGGCTTGCCGCCGCTTACGGGTTGAAAAGCGGCGGTACACGGGCTTCCATCTTCCGCGCATGGCTTCTGGCGGAGGTCGTGAGGATGGCGGTTTTCGAAGGTTTCTCGCCCGGGGCGGTGCTCCGCTGCGCGGGACCTCTCGCCGTTTTAAGCGCCGGGGCGATAGAGAACCTGTCGGCGGCGCAGGGAGGACGGGCGGCGAACAGGGCGGCGCTCGCTTTCATAACGGTCCTTTTCGCCGTTTCTCTGGGCAGGATGAGCGTCGTCCTCTGGACCGACCCCGACTACTACCGCGGCGGCGCGGTCATACCGTGGTGGCGGGACGCGGCGGCGGACGCGGTGCGCCGCACGTCCGGCGAAAACGACCGCATCTACGTCTGGGGCGACGAGTCCATACTCTACCTCTACGCACGCCGCCTGCCCGCGACGAAATTCATCACGCCTCAACCGTTCACGACGCCCGGTTACATGTCTCAAAAACAGCTCCGGGACTTCGCGGACACGTTCGACACCGCGCCGCCTTTCCTCGTCGTGTCCGATTCCATGTTCCCGGAGATTGACGCCGCACCCCCTGAAACCCCCGCCGCCGCCGCGCTCGGAATAGTCCGCGACGCGGTCAGAGAAAAGTACCGCCTTCTGTCCGCCACGGGCAGGCTGCTCGTCTGCATGCGCCGCAACGGCGCCGGGACGCCGGAACCGGAGGATGCCGGACGATGAATTTCTACAAGCTGCCGCCGGACGCCCAGAAGGAAGTAAGCCTCAAACGGCTGATACGTTACATTCAGAAGGTGATCTATCCCTACCATCCCTACCTGCGCAGGAGGTATGCCGACGAGGGCATTGACGTCGGCGGACTGCGAACGTACGAGGACATAACGAGACTTCCCGTGGTGAAGAAGCAGGATTACCGCGCCGACCCCCGCGCGTTCATTCTCCAGCCGAAATTCCCCGGAAGAGAGGACGCCGCGGCTTACGACACGGCGAGAATCGCTCCCGGTTTCCTCCTGAAATACGCATGGCAGGCGCTCACGAACCGCCCGCGCGACTTCGCCCACCTGTACCGCCCGCTCACGTTTCTCACCGGTAAGGTCGGACGCCGCGCCGCCCTCGAATGGATGCCCGTACATTTCCACGCCAGCGCCGGCACCACCGGCGATCCCACCCCGGCGGTTTATACCTGGTACGAGTTCAACCGCATCGTCCCCATCCTCGCCGCATCCATTTTCACCGAGCCGAAAGACAGGGACAAAACCCTGCCGCGCGTGGAGTGGACGGACAGGACCATGAACCTGTTCCCCGGCGTGCCGCACCTCGCTTTCTTTCAGACCGTGATAACAAAACTCGTGCTCGGAATGTCCGCGTTCGACACATGCGGCGGCAAGGTCATACCCACCGAGCGGCAGGTGGAAATCTTCGCCGAGGGCGGGTTCAACGGCGCGGTCGCGATTCCGTCCTACTTCGTGTACTGGCTCCGTACCGCGGTGGAGATGCTCAGAGAGGGCAGGATAGGGAAAATGCCGCATTTCCAGGGCGCCGTGCTCGGCGGCGAGCCTGTCTCCGACAAGCTCAAGGCGTATTTCAAGGAGCTTGCCGCCGAGCTTGGCGCCCACCCCAATTTCATGGTCATCGAAAGCATGGGGATGACGGAGATGAAATGGGCGTTCACCGAATGCAGGGAGGGGATGAAGACGCACCTCGACCCGCGGTTTTTCTACTGGGAATGTCTCGACAAGGACACGATGGCGCCGGTGGGGGAGGGGGAGGAAGGTGTCCTCGTCTTCAGCCACGTCGGCTGGCGGGGAACGGCGTTCATAAGGTACTGGACGGGCGATCTCATTCGCGGCGGCATCGTGTGGGACAGGTGCCCGTACTGCAGGCTCACGTATCCACGCCTTTTCGGACCTATAATGAGGGCTGAAAAGGACTTCACGAAGCTGAAGGGCACGCGCGTGTCGCTTCTCGACCTCGTGGCGTCGGTGCGCGACACGGAGGGAGTCAGCAGCTTTCAGGTCGTGATGGACAAGGAAGCCGCCGGCGACGAGTTCTCGAGGGACATTCTGAAGGTCAGGCTGTCCGTAAAGCAGGGTTTTAAGGACAGCGACGTGGAGCGGCGCGTAAAGGCGAACGTGAAAGCCGTGACCGAGGTCACGCCCGACGTCGTGGTTTTCGAAAGGAACGAGGAGAAGTTCAGGGCGGAACTGTTCGAAGGCGCGGGGGTGAAGGCAAGGCACGTGGTGGAGAACCGCCCGGTGCATATATGAGTTCGGCGGCGCTTCTGACCCGTTTCTAAGCCGTTTTATCTATTGATTCTGCGCATTGATAAACGGTCTGTCTGGCTCCGCCCCCCTCATCGGCGGTCTGTGATATTCTGGAAATCTGGAATCGCCTGCGCTTCTGACCCGTTTCTAACCCGTATTTATTGAGACCCAGCGTTAACGAACGGGGCGTCTGAACCTGTCCCCTCCCGTGGCGGTCTTTGATATACCTCGTTTTCCATGCCGATGGGTTGACATGCCGTCGCAACGCGCATCACTTCGCAAGTCAACCCGACAATGGTAAAATACTATCGAAGACCCGGCGCCGTACGGTTGAATCCGCTCTGCGCTGCCGATGTGAATTCATAGCGGAAAATTGAAAATGCCCGAATTAAAAATCATAAAAGAGGTTACCGAGGACCTGATCCGGGAGATTGTGGACTGCATCGTTAAAGCCGTGGACCCCGACAAAATCATTCTGTTCGGGTCCTTTGCCCGCGGCGAAACCCACAAACACAGCGATCTGGACATACTTGTTGTAAAAGAGTCAGATCTTCCATCATACGAGCGTTCGATACCCGTTTATCATGCTCTCAGGCATCTTGTATTTCCCATGGATGTGTTTGTCTATACTCCCGATGAGATAAATGAATGGAGAAATGTTCCGCAGGCGTTCATCACGTCTATTGTCAAGGCGGGGAAGGTGATTTATGAAAGACAAGAACGATCTTGTCAAGGCATGGCTTCGCAAAGCGGAAAATGATTTAAGAACCGCAATCCACGCGCTCGAGACAATGGAGTCGCCGCCAACGGACACGATTTGTTTCCATGCCCAGCAATGCGCTGAAAAATACTTGAAGGCTTTCCTCATTTTTCATGAAGTAGATTTTCCGTATACGCACAAATTGGAAGCGCTGATTCTTCTGTGCGCAAAAAAAGACGATGATTTTGCTGATCTGGAGCCGGAAGTTGAAAGACTGACCCCTTTCGCAGCTGAGTTCCGCTATCCTGGTGACACTGATGAAGTGTCCGTCGAGTACGCTGCGGAAGCCATTAAGACAGCCCGGAAAGTAAAAAATTTCGTCCTTTCAAAACTGTCGCGGCTGCCTGCGTAAATACCGGCGCCCAAATCCTTCGCAATGACGTTCAATACGTACGCAGGTCTTTCAACGTGTTTTCGGATGGGTGAGAGGCGGGTTCGGCGCCCTTTATGCGGTACGCGAGGGCTTCCGCCAATGCGTGCAGGGCGAACGCGGGGAGCACCGCCATGCGGCGCATCCGACCGGGCTGGCGGACGAGGCGGTACAGCCACTCCAGCCCGAGCCTTCTCATGAGCGCAGGGGCGCGGCGCGTTTTGCCGGAAAGCACGTCGAACGTGCCGCCGACGCCGATCAGGGCGGGCACGCCGAGCGTTGTTCCGAACCTTGCGATCCAGTTCTCCTGCTTCGGCGAACCCATCCCGACGAGAAGCACGTGCGGCTTGACGCGCTTTATGTGCTCGACCGCTTTCTTTTCTTCTTCGGGGTCGAGGTACCCGTGGTGGAAGCCGGCGATCTCCGGCGGTTCCGCCCAGGAGGCGAGCGCCTTCGCGCATCCGCCGACGGTCTCCTTCGACCCGCCGAGCAGGTAGAACCTGTACCCGCGCCGCTTCGAGATGGACAGGAGGTACTCGACAAGCTCGATGCCGGAGACGGACTCGATCTTCCGCCTGTATTTCGCCCTGACGGCGAGGCGGACTCCCACGCCGTCCGCGGTGAGCAGTTCCGCGCCGTGCAGCACCCTTGCGAACTCGACGTCGCGCCTCGCGCGCATGATCATCTCGGGGTTGAGCGTGACGACGTGGCAGGTCTTCCCGGCGCTTATGGCGCCTTCGATGAACTCCACGGCTTCGCGGAAACCGCGCGGCGAGACGGGGACGCCGAGGATTTCGAGCGCCTCCGTCTCGTACCTGCGGAGTTCTCTCTTGAACTCCGCCAGCCCGGCGAGCATGGCTCTGGTCTGGATCATCGTCTGCGTTCTCATGTGCGACGCCGCGGAGGCGGCGCCGCGCGGTTCCCTCGCCGCGGCGAGTCCGTCGCGTATCTTCTGCCTGAGTTCGTCCGGGCGGTCCTCGCCGGCGAGGACGTAGCAGGGCTGCCCGGCGGACTCGCAGAACGCCTGCACCTTCGGGTCGTAGGAGACGCCCACGAAGGGCACACCGCACATCGCCGCGAAGATCAGCGAGTGGAGGCGCATGCCGATTACGAGGTCGAGTGTCTGGATGACGGCGAGGGCTTCGAGAGGGGTAGGTTCCTGCGCCGCCGGCTCCCTCCATCCCATGCGGAGTGGGACGCCCGGGCAGGTCCATTCCCACTGGCGCGTGAAGCTGCGCGAAGGTTCGTCGTCTTCCTTTTCGAAGGGCAGGACGCGGAGGGCGACGGCGTCCGCGCCTTCTTCGGCGAGCGCGGCGAGGAGCAGTTTCGCGAAAGAGTCCGTCCCGGCGTGCGGGCGGAGGGAGACGCCGACCCTGAGTTTTTTCGCGGCGCGCGGCGCGCCCGGCGCCCTGTCGGGGACGTACCTCGAGAGCAGCAGCGAGGTGTCGCCCCTGACGGTGAGTTTTTTCCACGGCGCGCCGAGTCCGACGAGGAGGCGTGCGGACTCGCCGTCGCGCAGCGTGAACAGAGACGCCCAGGACGAGGCTGCCTTCGCCGCGATGCGCCTTGAGGTCTTGCTGCTGAGCGGACCGACGCCCTGGTTCAGGAAGAAGACCCTCCTGGCGAAGAGGCGCGCGAGCCGCGCGATGCCGGCGTAGTACAGAAGGCTGCGAAGGCTCGTCGCGTCCTGGAGGATGCTTCCGCCGGGGGCGACGACGTCGTCGGCTCGCGTCAGCGCGCGCAGGAGTTTGAACCACTGCGTTTTGCCGACGGCTTCGACGTTGTACTGGCGCGCCGTTGCGACGGGCGCGGATGAAAGGACGGTGAGCTTTGCGCCGGGCAGTTCTCCGCGCGCCCACTCGACGAAGCCCTGAAGTATCGCCTCGTCGCCGAGGTTGCCGCTGCCAAAGTAGCCGATGATGAGTACGTTCACGTGTCGAAGTTGTGCGTGCCCGGACCGTTCAGGTTTCGGATCGCCCGTGTCCGAACACGTTTTTCAAAGAATGTTAAAGCCCGGCACAAAAGAAGTCAACCGGACGCGGGGGGGCGACAGCAGTTCCGCAAATTGATTGTGGGGGAGCGTTTGAGGAGAGGGGAAGCGTGGCGCGAACGTGGCGAGTCTCACAGTGTCATTTTTGCCGCATATTTACTTCAAGTTCAGACCGCGGCATCTTTGCCGCTCAGACTAATCCGCCTTTCCGACCCGGGCGGGTTTGGGAGGTGGCGGATGACGGACATCGAAGTTCTTGCCCGGCACGGGGTGATACGGTAGAAGGACGAAGGCTCCATGACGGAGCATGGAGCCGGCAAAAAGCACATTGGATGGAAGGGAGAGGGGCATGCCTGGCGGCAGTCAGGAGATTACCGGCAGGCGGGGTCAAAGGGGCAGGCGCAATGCCTGTGACAAAGCGTGAGCATGATTTGATTTACTGAAGGTTTCACGATAGAATTACGGAAATAGGAAGGAAATGGACAAAGCTTCATTTTTAGAAAACGCGAAAATGGTGAGTGTTCTCATTTTTACGTCCAGCAGTGATAGAGAACGGGGCCTCCTCTGGGCGACGCCGCCTTCGTCTCGCGAATCGAAGCCATGCCCGGACGGGCGCTCTCCCCACGGAAAGCGGTCAGAAAACCTTCAAAAAAGGAGAAATAAGTATTATGTCCCCCGATTTATTATGCGCTCTCCCCACGGAAAGCGGTCAGAAAACCTTCAAAAAAGGAGAAATGAGTATTGTGTCCCCCGAAAAGGCCTTTGCGGAATTGCTGCTGCGTAGGTCTGCCCATTGAAAAGGTCTCAATTTTGCCTTACAATCGGTACAATAATTGGAGACGAGCCTTGTTCCTTTTGGCTTATCTATGTTATAAAACCGCGGGGTTTATGAAACATGGAGCAGATGAGAATTGAACTAATCGAAAAGACACTCGCCCGGATTGACCAGAACATAATGATGGCCAACCTCAAGGCATCGTTCATCATGTCCGCGAACATCATCATCATTGTTTTGGCTATGTCCGGTTACAAAACGTGTCTTGAAATGCTGGGCAACAACAGGACGGCTGTCACAGCAGCGTTTTTCATCATGATTGTCGCGAGCGTAGCTTCCCTGATCATGTGCCTCAAGGTCGTCATTGCGTTTCTAGCTTCGGGGAACATGCCTGAAAAATACAGGTCGGTGATATATTTCGGAAGCATAAGCGGCATGAGCCTGTATGAGTACAAGGAACGGATTGACAAAATCAGCGAAGAGGAAATTCTGGAAGATTACATCAGACAGATACATCTTCTATCTGCGGCGCTCATCAAAAAATACATCTACATCAACGCGAGCATTTATCTCTTCGTCATGACGCCACTGACCTGTCTCATTTTGTTCATCATAAAGCTTTTTGCTGCGTGAGCCGAAAAAACTTATACGGTGATTCTCTTATGGACACATCGTTGATTGAAATTGATGCTCTCATCTCGTCGTATAAACTAGACGACGCCCAAAAAAGCCTCGATAAAATCATTTCCGAAATCAGCGTTGGAAAAGAGAGAAGCATGGAGAGTGCGAGGAATTACGCGATATGTATGATACACCAGGGCAGGATGCATACAATCCACGGAAGGCTTCAGGACGCGGAGAAGGAGTTGATGAACGCGCTTTTCACGTCCGAGGCGATCCCCGACGAAACGACGTCGTGGCAAGCATATCTACACTTGGCACTGCTGCAACTAGAGAGAAAGAACTTTATTGCGGCGAGGAAATACTATGACGAAAAGCTGGCGGGAAAGGAAAAAGACGAACGCCGGAAAGTGTTTTCAATGTTCCTATTATCGAGCCTCTCGCTACGTGAGCACGATTACAAAGCCGCTATAGAAAAAAGCAAAAAGCTGCGCGCCCTGATAAGCTCCGTGCAGGAAGAAGACTATGAGACCACCGACTTTAAGATCAGGAGTTACGCAATCCAAGGAAACGCTCACTACCGGAACGGCGACGTCGCCGGCGCGCGTGCTGCTTTCAAGAACGCAATAGAAACGATGCCGTCGAATTACAAAGGGATCGGAAGCGCGGACACCTACAGACTTTACGGAATCATGGAACTGGAGAAGCGGGAGTTTTCAACGTCTATCGAGCTGCTTGGCGCGTCGTTGGACATTTCGCAATCAATCAATTACGAATACGGAACGATAAAAGCGTACCGCCATCTAGGCATCGCGCAAATGCACCTAGGCGAAATCGCAGAGGCAGAGCACTTTCTCCAGCAGGCGCTGAACCGCTGTAAGAAAGTCAACGATCCGAGGCTAATGGGTGAGCTGTACTCGCGCATTGGAGATCTGCACTCGATAAAGGGGCAATTCGAGAAGGCTAGGGAATTGTACCAGGAGGATTTGAACATAAGCGAAAGAATAAATGTGCCCCTTGCCCGTGCGCATGCGAGCGGCAATCTCGGAAGAAACTATTTTTTAACCGGACGTTTTGACCTGTCGCTTTCACACCTGATAAAAGCCCTGCAGCTTTTCCGCGAGTCAGGATACGACGTGAATGAAGGGTTTTGCCTTCTGGAAATGGCTCGCGTCTTTCTGACGCAGGGAAAAATCAAAGATTGCGAGAAAGTTATGAAAAGGGCCGAAGAGATATTCAAACGTCACAATCGCCCCTACGAAAATGCCGTCATCCAGAGCCTGCAAGGAATAAAAGACAAGCTCACCGGAAATATGTTCACCGCGATAAAAAAGTTCAAAGATGCGATAGAAAACCTAGAAAAATACGGCAACTCCTTTCAACTTTGCGAAATCTATTTCGAGCTCGCTAAAATCTACAAGGAAATAAATAATAACGATGAAAGAATATTGTGTCTGAAAAAATCCCTTGAAATCGCAGAACGGACTGGTTACATGCAGAAAATCCAAGAAATATCGGAAACCCTCAAACTGGCCGCTCCGGAGGAAAGCATAAAGATAACGCTGCAAAGGTTTCTCACGAAACAGGTGGTGGACGAAGTTATGAGTTCCGCCATAAAGGAATCGAAGTTCATCACGCCCGCGCTTATCTCTGCCAACAGAGTAATACAGGCAGCGGCGATGTTCGTTGACATCCGTGGCTATACGACGCTCACTGGAAAAAGCACGGTCAATGAAATCGTCGAGATCACCAACACGTTCCTTTCGAAAATTGACAAGATAGTTATGGACAACAACGGCTACCTCGACAAACTGATGGGCGATGGCATTCTGGCGATATTCGGATACCAGCACAGCTCAATCGAGGAGGGCTCGCGGCAGGCCATTAAAAGCGCTGTGACCATGCAAAAGGAACTGATACGTTTCGGCCACAGAAGACGCACGCTCGGACAGATCACTTTCGACATCGGGATAGGAATCGCGTCGGGCGACATGATCATCGGCAGCTTTGGCTCCTATTCGAGAAAGCAATATACGGCAATAGGCGCCACGGTGAACTTGGCGGCAAGGCTTCAGCAGGAGGCACTCAAGGGAGAAATAGTGATGTGCGCGAGGACACACGGCTGCCTCACAGACATGAGGATTGACGGTGAATCCATGTCGCTCAAACTCAAGGGATTCAGTGAACCTATCACGGCTTACAGAATCAATATGGGCAATTATGAACACCTCGAAATGAAATGACGCAGTCACAAACAACCATCCTGATAGTTGACGACAGCCCTGTTTTCTTGGAGACGGTAAGGAACATGCTGGAATCCAAGGGATTCGAAACCCGATGCGCCCTCAACGCCGTCGAAGCCCTAGAACTGCTCAATTCGGAAACCCCCGATATCATTATCCTCGATTACATGATGCCGGACGTTGACGGATATGAATTAGCGCTCCGCATCAGAAAAACCTCATCCAAAAACAGGAATACACCCATTATTGTAGTTACCTCCACAACGGACACCGCAGAAGCGGAGAAATTCATTGCACTAAGCGTTCAGGGGTATCTTCTCAAGCCGTTCGCCGACGATTCCCTGCTCTTGATCATAGACAAAATAATGACCGACGCATGCGGAAAAGAGCCTTTGTTTCCCTTGCTTTCGATGACGGAAAACGAACTGGTTGCCCGGTTTAGCGATAATCGCACCCTCATCGAAAAGAAATTACGAAAGTTGGTTCTCCTGACAGGCTTGGAAATGGAATCGGGCGACCCGTCGGCCGCCGTGAAAAACCTTCGTGAGAAAAAAATGTTGAGCAACGGGTTCCTCTCCGACTTCGGGAAATTATCCGATTTCATGGGAACACTCATTTCGATTAACACAACGAAGCGCGATGCACTCACGGAGTGCGTCATCCTTCAAACCCGAATGCTGGAGGAACTTGACAAAAGGACAGAAGAAATCATGAAGCGATCGGAAAAGGGGTGACACCATGGTTGAATCAATTGTTCTCATCAACGCTCCGGCGAAAAATTCCGGCATTGTCATAGATGAACTCAAAAAAATCGAACAGGTCAAAGAGGCTGCGGCCATTTACGGAGAGATAGACATTTACGCGAGAATCGTCGCCGAAGACCTCGACGAGCTGGACAATATAATTATGGAAAAAATCCAAAGTGTCCCATCGGTTGTCACCACCAGAACGCACATTGTCGTGAATTCATTACGATGGGCGCGTTGAACTGGCTTTTTGGGAAAGAATGGGGTCAGACAGACTATGTAAACCCCCTTAAGAAAATATTTTTGTCGACATAACCGAAGCGAGACAAAACAAAACTCCGAGCGGCGGTAGGAAACGCTTTTCCGCCGCCGATGCGCTATTATATAAACAAGGGGGGCGGGCCGGTCAGATCGTGGAAACGATCTCGTCCCTTGATTGAGGACTTAAAGCCGGCTGAATCGTCGGCCGGGTCGTAAGCGCCCTCCCTTTTTCATCGTTTTCGCGCCTCCCTTGTTCCGTTAGCTGTTGCCCTCCCCGGCGGGCAAGTTAAATGTTCGCGTCGAATTCGGCGCCGTTTTTCCACATGAAATCGTGGGACACGATACGCAATTGCTTGCAGGCGATTATGCCTTCGTTTTGAAGTCGAAGTCGGCAGCAATAAAGGCGCGCTGGAAAAAAATCCCATTCTTAAGTAAAATAAGACCGTGAAGAAGCTTAAGCTGTACATCGAGACATCGGTCTGGAATTTCCTTTTCGCGGACGACGCGCCGGAGGAGAAGGCGGTGACCGAGAGGTTATTCAAAGATGTTGAGGCAGGTAAATATGATATTTTTATTTCTGAAACAGTCAACGTGGAAATTGGTGAACTTTCGCACTTTTTCACAATGATATTTTAGCATAGACCTACTTGACATCATATATTTTTTGACTTATAATCTGTTAGTTAATACGCTAACAGATACAAGAACAAGGAGGCGGACCATGGCAA
>JBFMFE010000309.1:0-4582 GCA_040752295.1 bacterium | reverse complement strand
CGAATGCGAAATCTTTAACAAAATCTTTAAAAAGAATATACCAGAGAGAGACTGGGAAAACAACGCGCGCCTTCTCCTGCCGTGAATCCGGCGCGCGGGACTCCGCCGTTGTTTACAGACCGCGTTTACGGTAAAATCGTACTGCTGACCGACCGAACGGCGGCAGGAAGAAGCGGAACCACGAAGCCGGACGGTGAATACACTCCCGGATGAACGGCTCGCCGGAAAATACGCTATTGCCGGACGTTACAGCGTATCGTTGGAATCCGGTCGCACCGCGGCGGCGGACCGGGAAAAGGGCGGGTGATCCGTGACGTCGAGAACAATAGTGAGCGTATTCGAGGAAAACGCCCGGAAGTTCAGCGACCGTCCCTTTCTGCGGTGGCGGGACGCCGCACTGAACGAACACCTTCTCACCCTCGGCGAATTCGCCGGACACGTGAACAGAACCGGCAACGTACTGAAGAGCGCCGGCGTGCGCAAGGGCGAAAGGCTCGGAATAATCCTGCCCAACAGACCGGAGACCGTGTTCTTCTTCGCCGCGGGGCTTAAGATCGGCGCCGTCGCCAATCCCACGAATCCAAAGATAAGAGGCGAAGGGCTGAGCTTCATTCTCAACAATTCCGAAGAGCGAGTGGTGGCGACGGACAGGGAGCACATCGGCGTAATAGCGGCGCTCGAGAGCGAACTGCCGCATCTTGAAACCATCATCTCCGTTGACGGAACGCCCGGCGAGACGGTCGCGCTGAAATCGGGAAGGAGGGTCAAAGCGCTCGATTACCAGCGGCTGTTCCCCGAAGCGGCGCCGGAACTGCCGCCGGAGCGCCTCGACGAAAAGGACGGCTGCTCGCTGATCTATTCCTCCGGGACGACGGGGAAAAATCCGAAGGGCGCACTGGTCAACCACGGAAATTACCTCTGGGACGTGGAGGCGATGATCGAGGCTGGTGAACTGACGAACGAAGACGCCGGCTATTGCTTCCTGCCGCTGTTTCACGTGTTCGGGCTTGTATCGGCGGTGTCCACCCCCATCGTCACCGGCGGAAGCACGAGGGTGACGGATTTCATGACGGAAATCCTCGTGCACAAGCTCCTGTTCAAGACGATCGAGAAAGACCGGGTCACGAGCTTCGGCGCCGTGCCGACCATGCTCAAGTTCATCACCGACAGCTACGACCCGCCGAGCGAGGACATTTCGTCGCTGCGGTTCATCTTCAGCGGGGGCGGACCGCTGCCGTACGACGTGTACAGGGAATTCAAGAAAAAGTTCGGCGTGGAGGTGCTCCAGGGCTGGGGACAGAGCGAGGGGGTGTGCGGATACACCGTCAACCCGGTCAAAGGTCCCAACAAACCGCACTCCATAGGCAAACCGTTCCCGGGGATCGAGTTAGCGATAATGCCTTACGTGTCGGAGGACGGGTCGCACGTGCGCCTGCACAAGAACGAGCAGGGATACTACACGGGGGAGATCGTGGCGGTCAGGGCGCCCGTGATGGACGGCTACATCAACAACCCCGAAGGCACAAAAGAGGTCTTCGATGAGGAAGGACGTCTTCGCACGGGTGACATCGGGTACATGGACGAGGACGGGTACTTCTACATCGTGGACAGGAAAAAGGACATGGTCGTACGCGGTGGCGAGAACCACTACACCGGACCCATCGAGGACGGGATCATCGAGAGCGGGCTTGCGTACATGGCGGCGGTGTACGGACTGGAGAACCCGACGTACGGGCAGATCATCGCCGCGTCGGTGGTGCCGATGCCCGGCGCGGACAAGAAGACACTCGCCGAAAGAATCCGCGAATACTGTAAAAACAACGGGCTCTTCCCCCCGGACCTCGTGATCGTCGAATCATCCCTGCCGATAAACGACGTGGGCAAAGTCCTCAAACGCCAGCTCCGCCAGGCGCACCTGGCGAAAGGCGTTGAATTCGCGCCGAAAGAGTAGCTCCGAAGCGCTCTGGCGGCGCTCACAAACAAGCGCCCGGGAAGCGCTCCACTCTCCGTCGTATGGACATCAAACCGCCGGGAATGTAAGATTATTCCCGCCAGACGCATATTGGATAAAGCGCGGGGATTGGCGCAGAAACGTGTTCCCGACGCTCCGGTCGGGCGCGAGGCTGACAAGCGAGAGCTTGAAAACACCGTGAGTGATCGAAAAATGAAAAGGGCGCTGCCTCTTTTTTTCGCCGCCGCGTTCACGCTCCTTCAACCGCCGGCGCACGCCCAAAGCCCGGGCGAGGTCTGGAAAAACATGGAGAAAGGCTGGAACGAAGCCAGGGACGTCGAGGGCGTCATCGCCGTCTTCATTTACTACCCGAAGGAACTCCAGAAACACTTCCCGGAATCAAAGGAAGAACTCGAAGCCAACGTCGGTGGATGGAAACACCACAAGCTCAAATACACCTGGAAAAAACCGGGAAAGATACACATCGAGTTCATATTCGGGAAAAACCTCGGCGTGGACATCATCTCGAAGCTCGTGGAGAACAACCCCGGCACGCGGCTCGCCTTCGGACATCTCGACACGAAAAACATCTACGCCAGGTTTCCCCCGTCACGAAGCAAGGAAACCCTCATGATAGACAAGCAGATCGAAAAGAAGATTTTCTACGTGAGAGCCGGAGTGGAAAAATACAGTTCCGCGCTCCTCGAGCTCAGCTTTTCGGGCACGCTCCTCGACCTGCTCCGCTCCAAGAGAAGATACTTCGACCCGGCGCGGGGAACCGTGGAAATGACAAAGGGAAAGCTGAAATGGAAAAAGAACTTCAGGGTCAAGAACGACAAGGTCCTCTACGACGAGGAACCCGCCCCGGGCGAATACCTTGTCATCACAATGAACCCCGTGGACCCGAAAAAGAACAGGATGATCGGCAGGGAAATCATGTACGTCGGCGCCGACGACAACGTCCCCGCACAGCACGAGGTGTACTACAACGACACCATCGTGGCGTGCATGACGATAGAGGACGTGAAGCTCAACACGGGTGTTTCGGACGAACTGTGGGAAAAATTCTACGAGGGCGCCGAAATAGCGGAGCAGAAGAAACACTGACCCGCATCAGCGGCGCCGGGGGAATCCGCCTCACTCCACTTTCACGCGCCTGCGCTTTATTCCCTTCTGATGATCGCGGATCTCCCTCAAAACCCGGTTCGCTTCCTGAAGTTCCGAACACACCGAGCGCATCTCAACCGTGAGCATCCGGATGAGGAAAAACATGCAGGGAATAAAAAGCAGAACGGCTGCGAGGATAATGGTGCGGAACACGTCCTGAAATATCATGCCGTCGTCTCCGTTTCCCGATCGCGATGAATTTTAATCCAGGTCCGCGCATTTTTAAACGGAACGCGGGAGCGTTTTTCATTTCGGCGTGTTTGCGGTTTCAAACGATCCGCGCCGGGCAGGCGTCCCGCCCGTGAGAGACATGGACCCCGAGTCGGTAATCCGGCAGTCCGAAGACTTCGTCCGCGAGGCGGGGATGGAAAGCTATCGCGTGTTCGCCGGGCTGAAAGGCGAGGCCGAATTCTCTGCCATATACGACAGGCACGGCGCGCTCTTCACGCGCGGGACACTCGAAAACTTCAGGAAAAGCGTCCTCAACGAGCCGGTCAAGCGCGAAATGATCGCGTTCCTCGCGGTGCACGTGGTAGAAAACGCCGTACGGGAGGACACCGACCGGTACCTTTCGACCGAGATGAGCGCGACGGTTGATTTCGAAGGCAGGCGGTATCCATTGAGACAGGTCCCGGTCGCGATCGCCAACGAGCCCGACCGCCGGCGGCGCGCCGGTCTTGACGGGGCGCGGCAGGCGATGGCGCAGCGGCTCAACCCGCTCCTCGCGAAGGTCTTCGACGGCTCGCGCAGAGTCGTGGGCGAACTGGGCTACGCCTCGTACGCCGCCTTTTTCGAGGACGTGGAGGGGATACCGCTCGACACACTCGCACGGCAGTCCCGCGACTTCCTCTCCGCCACAAAATCCGTCTACGAGGAACGCCTCGCCCGCGCGTGCAGGGAACTGCTGAACGTCCCTCCCGGAACGGCAACAAAGGAAGACATGGCATACCTGCGCCGCGGCAGGTGGTTCGACGCGCTCTTTCCCGCCGGCGCCTTGCTCGACTGCGCGTGGAGAACGCTGGAAACGATGGGAATCCCGGCGAAAGACAACCCTCGCATCCGCCTCGACGCGGCGCCGCGCGAACTCAAGTCCGCAAGGGCGTTCTGCGCGCCCGTCCGCGTCCCACACGAGGTTTACCTCGTTGTAAACCCGCACGGCGGCGTCGAGGACTGGGGCGCTTTCCTGCACGAACTCGGACACGCCCTCCACCACGCCTTCACCGCCCCCGGCATCCACTTCACCGCGAGACACCTCGGCGACAACTCGATCACCGAAGCCTGGGCGATGCTCATCGAACACCTTCTCCTCAACGAACGGTGGCTGCGCGACGCCGCGGGCGTGAACGACCCGGAGAAATACCTCGACCACCAGCGGCTCGTGGAGCTGTACCTGCTCAGGCGCTACTGCGGGAAACTCCTCTACGAACTCGAACTGCACGGGGGCGCGCCGCAGAATCGGCGCGC
>JBFMFE010000308.1:0-6107 GCA_040752295.1 bacterium | reverse complement strand
TCGTTCAGCTCGAAATCCCACTCGAAGCCACCCGCCGCGCGATGGAGATTGCCCGGCGCGCCGGCGCAAAGGTCATACTCGACCCCGCCCCCGCACGCGACGTCGAAGACTACTTCTACCTCAACTCCCACGTCGTGACCCCCAACGAAACCGAGGCTTCCATTCTCAGCGGCGTCGAGGTGACCGACCTCCGAACGGCGCGCGAAGCCGCCGCCGTAATCCGCCGCCGCGGCGCACGAACGGTCGCCGTCACACTCGGCGAAAAAGGCACTCTGCTCAGCTCCGACTCCGGCGTCCTTCACTTCCCGCCCTCGCGGGTCAAGGCGGTGGACACGACCGCCGCGGGCGACGCCTTCGCCGGCGCGCTCGCTGTCTTCCTCGGCGAGGGGCGTCCGCTCGAGGAAGCCGTCCGGCTCGCCGGCGCCGCGGGGGCGCTCTGCGCGACCAGGCTCGGCGCGCAGCCCTCGCTCCCCTCCAGAAAGGAAATCGACGAGTTCGTGTCCTCCTCGCCGCCGCCCAAACCCGTGTCCGTCTTGTGAGTCTCCGCGGCGCTCCCGCGTACCGTCCCCGGGAAACCCCTGCCGCGGTGAAACGCCGCGCTTTAAGCGCATCTTAAACACACCCATGAAGAAACCGGGCGCCGAACAGCTTATCGAGCGGCTCAAGACCGATGACGGATACGAGGGGCAGATCGCCGAATGCAGGGTCTTTCCCCCGCGCGAGCCGCGGTACGAAGACCTCGTCCCCCCGCTGCCCGGTGTCCTCGCCGCGAACCTCTGCCGCCTCTCCATAAACAGGTTCTACTCCCACCAGGCGGAAGCCGTCCGCAGGGTCAGAAACGGCGAAAACGTCGTGATCGTCACCGAAACGGCGAGCGGAAAGTCGCTCTGCTACAACCTTCCCGTGCTCGAAGCCATACTCAACGACCCGTTCACGACGGCGCTCTACGTCTTCCCCACGAAGGCGCTGTCGCAGGACCAGGCGCGCGCCCTCCACGGGCTTATCTCGCCCGACGAACCCTTCGACGAAACCCGCGGCGTCCACTCGCCGCGCTTCCATTCCTTCCGCGTCGCGTTCGGCGCGTACGACGGCGACACGCCGGAGGACGTGCGCCCGCAGCTGCGCCGCAGCGCACGCGTCATCCTCACCAATCCCGACATGCTCTCCTTCGGCATCCTCCCGAACCACAACGCCCTCTGGGCGGGATTTTTCAGGAACCTCAGATTCGTCGTCCTCGACGAGATTCACGCCTACCGCGGCGTCTTCGGCTCTCACGTCGCGAACGTCGTGAAAAGGCTCAACCGCGTATGCGCTCACCACGGCGCCGACCCGGTTTACGTGTGCTGTTCCGCAACCATCGCCAACCCCGGCGAGCACGCCGCCGCGCTGACCGGCGCGAAGCTGTCGGTCGTCAACGACAACGGCGCGCCTTCAGCCAAAAAAACGTTCATTCTCTGGAACCCCCCGGTCCTCGAAAAAACCGCCTTCAGGAGAAAAAGCCCGCTCACGGAAACCGTCGATCTCTTCGCCCGCTTCGTCCGGGCGGGTCTGCGCACGATCGTCTTCGCCGGCGCCAAACCCACCGTCGAGGTCATACTCCGGTTCACGCGCGCCAAACTCAAATCCGCATCCCCGCGTACCCGCGCCCGCATTCACGCCTACCGCGCTGGGTATCTCCCCTCCGACCGCAGGCGCATCGAACGCGAACTGGCGACCGGAAAACTCCACGGCGTCGCCTGCACAAGCGCGCTCGAACTCGGCGTGGACATCGGCAGCCTCGACGCCGCAGTCATCAACGGCTATCCCGGCACAATCGCCAGCGTCTGGCAGCAGGCGGGCAGAGCCGGCAGGCGCTCCGGCGACTCCATCGCCGTGTTCGTCGCCCACCCCGAACCACTCGACCAGTATCTCATCCGCCACCCAGAATATTTCTTCGGCAGACCCGTCGAAAGCGCCATCATCAACCCGGAAAACCCCTACATACTCTCCCAGCACCTCAAGGCCGCCGCGAACGAACTCCCCCTGCGCCGCGACGAGGAGCCGCGCTTCGGCGGCGGATACGTGGGACTCGTCCGCGACCTCATCACATCCGGCTCGCTCGTCGAGCGCCGCTCGGGCGTCTTCTGGGCAGGCGGCGACTCCCCCGCCGCGCGCATCAACCTCCGCTCCGCATCCTCTGAACGCTACGACATCCGTATCCCAGGCGGCGCCCGGATAGGTACCATGGACGCCTCAAACGCTCTGCGTTACCTCCACGACGGCGCCGTCTACCTCCACGAGGGCGATTCGTTCCTCGTCGAAAAACTCGACCTCGCGGATAAAACCGCCTGGGTCGTCCCCAAAAACCTACCCTACTACACGCGCTCGCTCTCCACGGAAAACGTCAGCATTCAGAGCGAACGCGTTTCCAAACGCCTCGGCGCCGCGAAGGTCTCCTTCGGCTTCGTCCGCGTCGCCGAAAGAGTGAAATACTTCAGGAAAATCCGGACCGGGGACAACTCGATCATCGAGCGCAGGGAGCTGAACTACCCCGAGGAAATCCTCACAACGCACGGTCTGTGGTTCATCGTTCCGGAAGAGATCATCGGGGAACTCCGCGGCGCGGCGCTCGACGTCATGGGCGGTCTCCACGCCGTCGAGCACGCCGCCATCGCCATGCTGCCCCTCCTCGCGATGTGCGACAGGCAGGACATCGGAGGCGTATCGCAGGACCGCCACCCCGACACCGGCGGTCCCACCATCTTCATTCACGACGCGTACGATGGGGGGATGGGCATCGCAGAAACCGGCTACGTGCGTATCCGCGAACTCCTGACCGATACACTCGATCTCGTCGCCGGATGCCCGTGCGACGACGGATGCCCCTCGTGCGTCCAGTCGCCCAAGTGCGGCAACCTCAACGAGCCGCTCGACAAAAAGGCGGCGGAGATCATACTCGCCGGTCTTTTGACGTGAGCGCGCCCGCGCCCGTCCGCGGGAAACCGTTTCCCGCGGCGCGCCTCACTCCTCGTTTATGCCGGAGAACTGAATGTCCATGCAGCCGGCGCGAAGCCTCCGCCCCTCGGCGCCGCGCTTCACTCCGCGATGCGCCTGCGCCAGCCCGGCTCGGCGATATTCTCCACGGTCTCCCCCGCGCCGCCGAGCCGCGACACCCTTCTGACCACCTTCATAATCTTCTCTAACTTTTCAGGCTCGCCCGGCCAGTTCTCGTGGATCACGCCCTCGTCCGTCTCGTCGAGCCAACGCAGTATCATGAACGCGAGGTACAGCGCCACGACCGCGTCGTCCATGTATCCCACGGGACCGAGCAGCCATCCCGGCAGGAAGTCAACCGGCGAGAGCAGGTACAGGAGAAGCACGGCGATACGCAGCTTGCCGTAGGAGGGCGCCCTGTCGTCCGCCATGAGGTTGACGAGAAGCAAAACAAAGTTCGGCGCGGCTTCCACCCACTCGATGAATTCCCTGATGGAATCCTCCATGTCCTCCCTGTCCCTCCCCGCCGAGAACTGCTCGAGCGCCTCCGCCGCCGCCTCGGCGAACCTCCGGTTGAACTTCCGCCACCGTCTCCTGATCCTCTCGGCGAGCCTGCTTTCAACTTCGTTTTCCATTTGATTCCTCCGCGTAATCCGCGTGATCCGCGGCTTATTCGGCGATGCGCCGATGTTGCGGGGTCCCGCCCTGCATCTCCTCGGCGAGCTTCAGCATCGCCGCCATCATCCCGTCGTCGCGGTACGGCGTCGCCGCCTGCGGAAGTTTCCCGGCGTCGCGTGTGTAAATCTCCCACTCCTGATGCCACCGCCGCCAGCCCTCCACCCACGACTTCTTCAGTTCCGCACCGCCCCTCTTTTTCCACTCGAGGTACTTGAAATACGCCGCGGCGTACTCCCGCAGGACCCTCGCGAGAAGAAGCTCGTACTCGATGGTGTTCACGACGAATTCCTTCTCCACCGCCGGCAGATCGAGCTTCTTCGCCCACTCCTTCATGCCGTTGAGCAGCTTTATCGCCTCGTCCTTCTCTGCGATCATCTCGCCCGCACGCCCCCCCGCGTTCTGGTAAACGCGCTCGAGCCGGTCGCCGCCCTTTATCACGTCGTCCCGCACCCAGTTCTCGTTCGGCATCCACTTCGATGCCTTCCCCTTCGCGGCGGCTTCGAAATAGACGAGTTTCCTGACGACGTCGTCCGAGCGCAACAGTATCCGCGCGACCCCGGCGGCGTTCTCCCGCCCGAACCTCAGCGCCGCCCACTCGTGCGCGAGTTGTTCGGCGGTGAGATCGGGGTTCCACGCCAGCCGCGACGCCGCGTACATGTTCGCCTCGTTCCACCAGTCGAGCCGCACCTCGGGACCCCCCCACCCGCCGCCGTGGAGCCAGTTCCACACCCCCGCCGCCCCCTTGTCGCGCACGTAGCGGTACGCCTCCCCCGCCTCCTCGCCTATGAAGTTGGGATACGCGCCCTTCCCCTCGTATTCCCGCTGGCACTGGAACTCCACCACCTGCGGCGCACCCTTCAGCCCTATCGTCGGGTTCGGAAAGTTGTACATCCAGAAGTCCGTGGTGGTGTACTTCACCGAAATGTACAGGTTCTCCGTCCGCTTCAGCCCGCCGACGACCGCCTCGTAGACTCGGGGGTTGGAGTGGAACCCGGCGTCGTTCGTCTCCCACGACCGGTGGATGTACTTTCCGCCTTTCTCGCCGACGACCACGTCCCAGGTCCTGTTGACGAGCGTTGTTATGCGCCGGACGTAGTCGTCGTCGCGGCACCTCGGGCAGTATTTCCAGAACTCCATCGTGGCGACGACGTTTCCGAAGTAATCGTCCCTCGCGTAGTTTTCGCCGAGCCGGACCATTACGAAGTCGAGATCGGGGAAATCCTCGAACAGCTCCCTGTATTTGGCGCGGTACATCTCCCATATCGCGTCCGAACAGAAGCACAGGAACTCGGAGTCCCCGCCCGGCGTGATGTCCTTTCTGTAGGGGCGGTCGAGAACGGCGCGGTGAAACTCGAACTCGTCGCCGGACGAGACCGCGTCCAGGCGCAGAGCCTTCGAGCGCTCGAGCGCGGCGGCGAGCCGTTTGCGCCTGCCTTCCACACGCCGGCGCTGCTCGTCCTTCCCCTCGAACAGCCCCGTGTCATAACCGTCGAGCAGGAGTACCTGGTTTGTGTTGACCCCCGTGATCACGGTGTTGTAGCCCCACCGGAGCGCCTCCTCGGGCGTGCATCCCGACGCGATCCGAAGCGGGAACGCCGGTGACTCGGCGACCTGTCCCGCGAGCAGCGACGCCGGGGCGATGCGTATGAGGTCGGCAAGCCGGAAAAGCGCGAACGCCCTCCCCCTCGCCCCGTCGGCGTGGACAAGCAGATACCTCGACGCCCCAGCGCTGAAGGGATTTATGAAATAACTCTCGGCGTCATGGAACATCGTCGCGGGCTGGCTGCCGCCCAAAAGCTCTTCGAGAAAGGAGTTGTCGAAACCCACGACGACCGCCCCCGCCGGGTGGTCCCTCACGGCGTCCGCGTCGGTCATCACCTTCATCTCGACACCGAACTCCGCGGCGACGGAGTCTTTGAGCGCTCCAAGGGCAAGCTGGACCGCGGGGTCCGCGTAATCGTCGCGGGTTACGACGACGGCGGCGCATATCTGCGCGATCCGTTCGTGGTCGGCGGCGGATTCAACCGCCGGCGCCGCCGAAACGAGCGCCGCGGCGGACAGAGCGAGTGCGACGGACAGAGCGAGTGCGACGGCATGTTTTCTCATCGGAACATCCTCCACACTGGCGCGCCGGCGCAAACATTCTACCATTTATCAACCCCGTTTTGAACACCGCCGCGGCAGGCACACCAGTTCCGCAAATTGATAGTGGAAGAGCGTGCGGGAGGCAGAGTATGCGACATAAAAGCGGGTAATGTTCACGCGACAGTTGATTCCCGGAAGTCCTCGGTTCTGTTGGAGTGAGCGAGGCGGGATTGACAGAACCCGAATTATTCACGCCGTTTGAATAATTCGGGAAGAAACCGCAAGAATGCTGAAGATTCAAGGCAGAGAGGTTAGAGGCGGAGCCTCGAACGGGAGGAAACCGGCAACCCGTGAATGCAAACCGCGCCCAG
>JBFMFE010000307.1:0-16165 GCA_040752295.1 bacterium | reverse complement strand
GCCATGGTCCGCCTCCTTGTTCTTGTATCTGTTAGCGTATCAACTAACAGATCATAAGTCAAAAAATATATGATGTCAAGTAGGTCTATGCTAAAATATCATTGTGAAAAAGTGCGAAAGTTCACTGGATGTCCAACATAAAATGCTCTCATTAATAATTCCCGGCGGTGAAAGCGACAATAAATCGTCGCACTCCAAAATTTGGGGCGGGTCTGCCGGCGACACAGCGCGGCGGCGCTTCACCCGCCCGCCGCTTCAACCGGCGGCGCGCCGCCGCGTGTCGCGATCAGCGACGCCGCCACACCTGCCGACAGGATCGCGCATATCACGCCGAGCGAAATGCCCGTCGAAATCGGATAATGGTGCGAAAGCACCATCTTCACCCCTACGAACGCGAGCAGCAGAACGATGCTCACCCTCAGATATCTGAACCTGTTCATGATCGCCGCGAGGGCGAAATACAGCGACCGCAGACCTAAAATGGCGAACACGTTCGACGTGAACACTATGAAGGGATCGCGCGTGACAGCGAATATCGCGGGGATCGAATCAACCGCGAACATCACGTCCGAACTCTCCACCACCAGCAGCACGAGGAACAGCGGCGTGATCGCGCGCCGCCCGCCGAGCCGCGTGAAAAAACGCTCCTCCTCGTAACCGGACGCGACGGGATAAAACCGCCGCGCCAACCGGACGAGCGGGTTGCGGTCCGGCTCGATCTCCTTCTCCTCCTGAAGCAGCAGCTTTACCGCGCTCACAAAAAGTATCGCCCCGAACACGTACGTCACCCACTCGAACATGTGAAGCAGCGCCAGCCCCCCGCCGATCATCGCCCCGCGCATCAAAAGCGCTCCCGTTATCCCCCAGTAAAGCGTCCGGTGCTGAAGCCGCCGCGGCACGCTGAAATAATCGAATATCAGCGCGATGACGAATATGTTGTCCACGCTCAACGACTTCTCTATCACGTATCCCGCGAAATACTGAAGCACCGCCTGCCTCCCCCCGGTTACGCCCCACCTTCCACCGCCGAACCCGAAAGCGCAGTTCTCGTACATGAAATAGACCGCCGCGTTGAACGCCAGCGCCAGAAAAACCCAGAAAAACGTCCAACCCAGCGCTTCCTTAACCCCTATGACGTGCGTCCTCCTGTTGAAAACCCCCAGGTCCAGCGCCAGCAGCGCCAGTACGGACAGAACGAAACACGCCCATGCGAAAAACATAGTTGTTCTGGGGACACGATCCGAAATTACACGGCGAATTCCGGTCATGTCCCCGAATTAAGATTATTCATACGTGCGCTGCGAAAAACAAGGAATACGGAGAAAAAGCATTTAATAAAAAACCGTGACTATTTATCCAAAGTGAAGCATTAAAGGAGGAATGTAGAAGGTAGAATGATGAATGTCCAATGTAGAATATCGAAGTAAGAAAAACAAAAAAGGACGGGCAGGGGCGCGGGCGTTGATAGAAACGAATATCGAATGCCGTGCCTGACGGCAGGCAGGTCGAACAGCGAGTGATGAATGTCCAATCTAAAAGCATATGATTTCATTCGAAATTTCAGATTGGAAATTTTAGATTCATCATTCATCTTTTTCGATCATTTCATTCCTGCCGCCTTCGATGAGTAAAGCGTTACAAAAAACCAGGGATAAACAATATGCGGAACCATGCGAGCCGTCCGAACGATTGAAGTTCGCCGGATTATTCAAACAGAGCGAATAATTCGGGAGGTCTTATCCTCTTCCCTCCGATACCAGATTCCCGCCTCCCGCCGCTGTTATTAAAATCTCCGCGCGCGCCGGTTCACGCATGAACGCCGCGGGGGGGTGCGCGGGGACGCCGCGCCACGGCTCGTGGTAAAATAAAGCGTGTGCCGCGCGACGTGCCGCGCCTGCGTCCCGCCGGGGGGCGGGGAAGGCGCGCAAAGGGGGGAGCGCCGTGAAAATCAGGGTGTGGGCGGAATACCTCAAGCCCGGCGACGTGGTAAAGAAAAAGGTCACCGGTCTGCTTAAGCGCTACGACGTGTGCCTCGGGATGGCGTTCCCGCCCGGAAGCATGAACAGGGAATACGCGGGGATGATGAAGGCGTACGAGGGCGAGGGGCTTGAGGTCGCGCTGTGGCCGCTGCTTGACGACGAGTCGGGCTACTGGGTGAGCGAGCGGAACGCCGACCAGTTCTTCGACCTCGTCCGCCGGATGTACGACTGGGCGGAGGGGAGGAAGTTCAGCATTCCCTGGCTTGCCGTGGACCTCGAGCCGCCGGTGTACCAGTTGAACCGCGTGAAGAAAGCGGCGGGGGTCCGCAGGGCGGCGGAAGCGGTGAGGATTTACATGGAGAACCGAGACAGGTCGCGGTTCTACGAGGCGGCGCGCAGGTTCGGGCAGGCGCAGGAGCACGTCCACGCGCGCGGCGCCAGGACGCTCGCCGCCGCCATGCCGCTCGTTGTGGAAGACCTCGTCCGCTGTTCCACCGGGATACAGAACGCGTTGGAGACGCCCGTCTCCGTCGTCCACTGGGACGTGGTCTCGTTCATGCTCTACACCTCGATGTCCACGGGATACTTGAAGAGGCTGGGAATGAAGCCGGAAGATTCGAGATGGTACCTGTATTCGGTGTGCAGCGACGCGAAGAACTGCCTGTGGGACCGCGCGGGCGTGTCCATCGGCGTGACGGGCACGGGAAAGCTTGGCGACGAGCCGTACTACGAAACGCCGGAGGAACTTCTACCGGACATGCGTGCGGCGAAGGCGGCGCTGATCGAGGACGTTGCGATATACAACCTGGAGGGGATTCTCCGGGGCGGGAAACCAGAAAAGTGGTTTGAGGCTCTCGTCGCCGCAGAGCCGGAGATACCGCGGCGGTCGCCGAAGGTGGACGCCTTCCGGAGGGCGATGCAACTCGCCGCCGGTTTCGCGTGACGCGCCGCAGCGCGTCCCTGAACCGCGGACGAGGTGACCCATGAAGCCCGTGGAGAAAAAAATCATGCTCGCCGCCCCGCCCGGAGACGTGTGGAGTTTCATCACCGACCCCGCGCACTTCGGGGACTACGTCGAGGGATACGCGCACGGCGAGGTGCTGAGCGGCAACGCCGTCGGACCCGGTTCCGCGTTCAGGTGGAAAGCCCCGCTCGGACCCCTGAGGGTCGGCTGCGAGGAGCGGGTCGTGGAATGGGACGAGGGCGAGAGGGTCACGTACGAGGGGCGGGCGGCGGGCGCGGGGTTCCGGTCGGAGATGCGCGTGAAGCCCGTGGGCACGGGCGCAGAGTTGACGGTCGGCATAGCATACGACGTGCCGCCTGGTCCCGCCGGCGCGGCGCTCGACTCGCTTTTTATCCGGCGGACGGTCGAGGATCACGTCTCGAGGTCGCTGGAGAACCTGCGGCGGGTCTTCGAGGGCGCGGAGTCGCCGCGGAAGAACGGCGCACCCTCCGGGATAAGCGCCGTGCGTTCGATGTACTCGATGTGGGGCGGGACCGGGATGTACGACGCCGCGGCGGCGCTCACTTTCATGTTTCGCGGGACACACATCCGCCGCCGCGCGGTCGCCGCGCTCGAACTGAAAAAGGGGGCGCGCGTGCTCGACCTGTGCTGCGGAACCGGGCTGAACTTCGCCCCCCTCAGGCGGGCGGCGGGCGCGGAGGGCGCGATAACGGGGCTTGACTACACGCGGGCGATGCTCGACCGCGCCGAGGCGCGCCGCGACCGCCGCCGGTGGAACAACGTCACGCTCGTTCAGGGCGACGCGGCGCGGCTGTGTTTCCCGGACGGATGCTTCGACGGCGTCATCTCCGTCCTGGGGATCAGCGCCGTGACGGACTTCGTGCCGGCGCTCGCGCACGCCGTGCGAGTGTGCCGGAACGGAGGGCGTGTGGTGGTCTGCGACGGGCATCCGTTCGAGGGGCGCCTGAAGCCGCTCAACCCGCTCATGGTTCCGGTGTACCGCCGTCTTGCCTGCTGGGACAGCGGGAAGGACGTGATCGGCGAACTCAGGAACCGGCTGTCCGGCTTCGGCGTGGAGTGGTTCAACGGCGGATCGATCTACGTGGCGTCCGGGACAAAGACGACGGCGCGCCGAGGCGTGAGAAGGCGAAAAGACAAAAGTCCCGCCGCAAAATAACGCGGAAACGCGCGAACGTGTTTTCCGGGGGCGGGCGGGTTCCCGCGCGGGGGGCTATCTTCCGAGGAGCGAAAGCACGAGCGACGGCTGGGCGTTCGCCTGTGCGAGGGCGGCGGCGGCGCCCTGCATGAGGATGGAATTCCTCGTGAACGAGGTCATCTCGACTGCCATGTCGGCGTCGAGGATGCGCGATCTGGCGGCGGTCAGATTGATCGCGTGCGTCTGAAGGTCGTTCAGCGCGCTGCGCAGCCTGTTCTCCTGCATACCCATGAAAGCCCGCGCTTCCGCGAGGATGCCGATGGCGTTGTCAATCGTCTCTATTGATGCCCGGGCTTTATCGGTGGTGGCCGCGTTCACGAACGGGAGGTAATCGAGGCTTCCCGCCGGGGTCCAGGGGGTCTGCACGGCGAGCTGATAGAACGAATCGGAATCGGGACCGACGTTCGCGTAGTACTTGTTGTAGGGAGACTGTATTCCGACGAAGCCCGTCGTCATCTCGCTGTTCGGCGCGGTCCACCCGATGCCGTACACGATGCCGCCCCCTCCGCCGCCGGCGTACTGAATGCCCGCGGCGTCCGCCGCCGCCTCGAAATCGGCGAACGCGGCGTAGTAATCGCCGAGAACGCTCATGATCGAGGCGTCGAAGTCAAGCCCGCCGTCGGTCACGCCCTTCACGACGTCGTTGAGCGCGTCGGAGCCGTACGTGCGGTAGATGAAGTTCCCGGCGAGGGCGACCTCCGCGTATTCCTCGCTCGAGATGGGGTTCGAGATCAGCGGTCCGCCGATGGCGGCGATGACGCCCGCGGGGTTGGCTTTGATGCGCAGGTCCATCTCCTGTGACACGACGACGGCGAGCATCTCCTGTCCCCATGAGGAACCGGCGCCGCCCCCGTTACCCGCGACGACGGCGTGAGTCATTTCATGGGCGACGACCATCTCGGGCGTGAAGGAATTGACCGAAGGGTCATAGCCCACGGCGGTCGGTCCGCCCGGGTTGAAGAAGTCAATCACGTCTATGGTGATCTGCATCGCGTTGGGCGCGCCGCCGCCGAGCGCGAGCGTGCCGCCGGCGCCGTCTATCCCGGCGAAGGTCACGTCGAGCGTGGCGGCGTCGGAAGGAGAGATGCCGATCATGCCGTAGACCTTCTCCATGGCGGCTTCGATCGCGCCCATCACGTTCCGCTTCATGGCTTCGTACCCCGCGTCGCCCGCGCCGGGCAGCCCCGCCGAGCCGACCCAGTCGGTGACGTTGATCGCGGCGAGCTTCGTGTTCAGCCCGTCCTCGGAGGCGACGACTTTTTTCGTGTTGAACGTCGTCAGCAGCGCGAGCTGGTTGACGGCGTCAACGAGCGAGTCTATCTCGCTCTGAATGCGGTCTCTGTCAGCCGTGGTCATCACCGCCTCGTTGGCGGAGCGGAGCGAAAGGTCGCGCAGCCGGTTGAGTATCTGACCCGTCTCCTCCATCGCGGCTTCTGCGGTGTGGAACATGTTTATGGTGTCTTCCATGTTTTCGATGGATTTGTGCGAGCCGCGGATGAGCGCGCTCATGCCGGTGGAAAGGGCAAGCCCCGAGGGATCGTCCGCCGCCCTGTTTATCCGAAGCCCGGAGGACAGGCGCTCGAGCGTCGTGCTTTGCTCGAAGTCAATAAGCCTCAGCCGGTTGAACCCGGCGAGGGCGGCGACGTTCGTGCTGATTATCACTGCGCCAATCCTCCGGCGAACCGGCACGCCCGCCGGTAAATGCGTCCACCTGACCGCCTCGCGAGACGCGCAACTCCACGCGCACGCGGAGCGCCCACGCGGCTTTCAGCGACAATCCGTTGTCCTGAAAATTACGGAAAGATCATCTCCGCTCCTCCATGAGCGGTTGTGATACGTCACTCCGCGCCCGCCTTGAACGAACGAAAGGCGAACGCCGGACACGGTCCGTCCTGAATAAGTAATCGGCGGAAGCTGAAAAAACTTTAGCGGAATTTTTATTTTTTTTCGCCCGGCGGGAGGAGCGTTTCCGCGCGCCGGACGTACGCTTTATAATACTATGGGCGGCGAGCCGAAGCCGGCGAACCCCGTGCGAAACGCGCTGCCGCATACGTATGAACCCCGAAAGAAAAAAAATCCTCCTCCTCAACCCGCCCGGCGAAAAACTCTACGTCAGGGATTACTACTGCAGCAAGGTCTCGAAGGCGAACTACCTCTACCACCCCGCCGACCTCCTGTTCCAGAGCGGATTCTTCGCGCGGCGCCACGACGTCAGGGTGATTGACGCCGTCGCCCTCGGGCTGAAACCGCGCGGGTGCATTGACGAAATCCTCCGCTTCCGCCCCGACGCCGTTCTCTTCCTCACCGGAAGCATCTCGTGGCGCGAGGACCGGGCGTTTTTAGCGGAACTGAAAAGGCTCCTTCCGGGCGCGCTCCTTCTCGGCTCCGGCGACGTACTCCTCGAAAAAGGCGCCGAACGCCTCGAAAAAAACCCGTTCATTGACGCCATCGCGCTCGACTTCACCACCGAAGACCCCTTCCGGTTCGTCGAAGGCGACCGCTCGAACGTCCCCACGATGGTCTGCCGCGCGGACGGCGGAATCGTGGACGCCTCGTTCTCCCGCCCGCGCGGCGCCGAATTCGAAATCCCCGTCCCGCGCTTCGAACTGTTTCCCTCCGGCAGGTACCACTTTCCCTTCGTCCGCCGCCGCCCCTTCGCGACCGTCCTCACCGACTACGGCTGCCCGTTCCGGTGCACCTTCTGCGTGATGGCGTCGCTCGGCTACAAGTGGCGCACCGTGGAAAACGTCCTGCTCGAACTGGACCGCCTCAAGGAAATGAACGTCAGGGACGTCTATTTCCACGACCAGACGTTCGGCGCGAACAGAACGCGCACAGCGGCGCTGCTCGAGAAGATGATCGAGAGAAACTACGGCTTCGACTTCGTGTGCTGGAGCCGCGTGGACGTCGCCGCCGCGGAGATGCTGTCCCTCCTGAAACGCGCGGGGTGCCACACGATCATGATGGGGGTGGAAAGCGGCAGCGACGAGACGCTCAAAAACACGAACAAGGGCGCGACCGTCCGCGACGTCCGCCGCACCTTCGAGCTGGCGAAAAATAACGGGCTTCGCACCGTCGCCACCTACATAATCGGTCTCCCCGGCGAGTCCCCCGGCGACTGCCTCAACACGATAAAACTCGCCCTCGAACTCGACACCGATTTCGCCTCCTTCAACATCCCGGTCCCCAGAATGAGCACCGGTCTGAGAAAAACGGCGATTGAAAAACGCTGGATCGGTGAGGACATGGACGTCATGGACCAGAGCGGGACTTTTCCGGCGATGGGAACGGGAAACCTTTCGAGCGGCGAGATAATGCGCTGGCGCCGGAGGGCGCACAGGGCGTTCTACGGGCGCCCATCCTATATCCTCAGGCGGCTCCTCCGGGTCGGGACCCTCTACGAGCTGAGAAGCCTCGTGTCCATGGGCATGGTGGTGCTCTTTGGCAAATGACGCGCCGGACGCCGCGAAACCCGTCCGCGTCCTCGACCTCTACCGCGGGCTTGGCTTCCGCGCCCGCCTCCAGGCGCTACAGCGCTGGCTGTGCACGCCCTATCCCGCCGTCGAAAAGTTCGTACCCCCCTCCGGCGTCATCCTCGACCTCGGCGCCGGCACAGGCATGTTCGCCAACTGCATGGCGCTCGCCTCACCCCGCCGGCTCGTGATCGGCGTTGACATCTCCGAGGGAAAGATCGCCGTCGCCAACCGCACGATCAGGGACAGGAAAAACATCTCGTTCAGGGTCGCCGACCTCAGGACCGTGCCAATCGAACGGTGCAGCGCGGTCACCTTCTACGACGTCCTCCACCACCTGTCCTATAATGTTCAGGAGGACATTCTTATGAGGTGCCGGGAAAAACTGGTCCCCTCGGGCGTGCTCGTCATCAAGGAAAACAGCACCAGACCCCTCTGGAAACACCTTGTCAATCACGCCGTCGAGTCCGCCGCCGCGGGCTTCCGCGTCACGACCGGCGAAGGCATCCACTTCAGAACCCCCGAACAGTGGGAGAGCCTGCTCCGCCGCATCGGATTCACCGTCGAAACCACGCTCATCTCCACACGGCACCCATGGTCGCACATCGTCTTCGTCTGCGGAAAGACGGGTGACCCCTGATGGACGCCGCCGCCGAACTCGTCCTCGTCAACCCGCCGATCGGGGGCGAGGAAAGATACGGCGAACTCGCCGGCGGCGGCAACTACATGCCCCCGCTGGGCATCTGCATTCTCGCAAACTGCGCGCGCAGCCGCGGCGTCTCCGTGGCGATCGTTGACGCAGAACGCCTCGAAATGACGCCCCAACAGGCGTGCTCCAGCATCCTCGATTACTCCCCCGCCTTCGTCGGCATCACCGCCACCACCACCGCCATCCACAACGCCGCGCACCTCGCCGGTCTCATCAGACAATCCGCCCCCCAAACCACAATCATCGCCGGCGGTCCACACGTCTCCATCATCCCCGAGGAGACCATGAGCAGGTTCCCGCAGTTCGACTGCGGCGTCCTCCGCGAGGGCGAATCCACGCTCTTCGAACTGATGGACGCCATCAAAAACAAACGGAAACTCGACACCATCCCCGGCATCGTCCGCCGCGAAAACGGCGCCGTAAAAATCAACCCCCACAGACCCTTCATATCCGACCTCGACACCGTCCCCTTCCCGGCGTGGGACCTCCTCCCCTGCCTCCCGCGCTATTACAGGGGTCCCGTCCACAGCTACATAAAGCTCCCGAACAGTTCCCTCGTCACCACGCGGGGGTGTCCGGGACAGTGCACCTTCTGCTCGCAGTGGAGCATCTTCAGGAGGGTCTTCCGCGCCCACAGCGCTGAGTACGTGTTCGAAATGATGGAAAAACTATGGCTCGACTACCGCGTCCGCGACGTCTACTTCCTCGACGACACCTTCACCGTTGACCGGGAACGCATCGTCCGCCTCTGCGAAATCCTCATCAGCCGGAAATGGAAACAGGTCTGGTCCTGCCAGTCCCGCGTGAACTTCGTGGACCCGGAAATGCTCTCCCTCATGAAGCGCGCGGGCTGCTGGCAGACGGCTTACGGCGTCGAATCCGGCAGCCAGCTCATACTCGACTTCCTCAAAAAAGGCGTAACGCTCGACCAGATACGCACGGCGCTGCTCTGGACGAAAAAAGCGGGCATCAGAACGAGAGGCTTCTTCATGATCGGCGTGCCGCGCGAAACCACCGGCACCATCAGGGAGACAATCGCCTTCTCCAGAAAACTCCCCCTGGATGACCTTCACGTGAGCCTCTTCGTTCCTTACCCCGGCTCCGAACTCTACGAAACCGCCTGCCAGTTCGGCGATTTCAACCCCGACTGGCGCAGGATGAACGGCTGGTTCGTCGTGTTCGTCCCCAGCGGACTCACCGAGGCGCAGCTCATCGCATGGCAGAAAACCATGTTCCGCGCCTTCTACTTCAGACCCCGCATCATCATCTCCTACCTTAAATTGCTCTCCAACCCCGTCCAGCTGAAACGCGCTTTCACGGGACTTTTCGGCCTCTTGAACTTCCTCATCAGAAAAAAATCCAAAAAAACGGACTTCTGCACGTGAACGAACGCACGGGCGAAAACCACGACGCGCGCGACGCCGACCCGCGCCTGCGATCCCTCGCATGCGTCATTATCATCCTGTTCTCCGCCAATTTCCTCGTCTGGGGCCTCTTCCAGCCACTCTGGCAGGCGCTCAAACCCGAAGCCACTCACGGCAACGACTTCGTCGGCCTCTACTACGGCGGCAAAGACCTCATCGAGGGAAAATTCGTTTACGACCGCTTCGACCGATTCTTCTATCCGCCAGAAAAACGCACCGGCGGCGCCTCGTTCTGCAACCTCCCCCCCCTCGCCTTCCTCATGGCGCCCTTCGCTGCCCTCCCTTACCACGCCGCGAGAATTTCCTTCCTCATCTTCAAAATCCTCCTCCTCCTCCTATCGCTCTACCTCTTCATGAAAACACTCGCCGGAAAACCCACCCTCCCGGACTTCGCCGCCGCCGCGCTCCTCGCGGGAACCTTCAACCCCCTGTTCCACGACCTCGAGATCGGACAATCCAACGTCATCATGCTGTTCCTGCTCGTCCTCATGTACAGGGCTTATCTCGGGGGGAAAATCTTCCTCTCCGCCCTCGCCCTCGCGGGCGCGATAGAGATGAAACTGTTCCCCGCGCTCTTCCTTCTGCTCTTTCTTGTAAGAAGGGATTTCCGCTTCATCCTCCACTGCGCCCTCTCACTCGCACTCATCAACCTCCTCACGCTCGCGCTCGCAGGCGCCGACGAGTTCGTTTATTTCTTCACAAAAGTACTCCCCGTCTACGGCAAACTCGAATCCACCAGGGCAATCATGGGAAACCAGACCCTCCGCGGCGCGCTCGAGCGTCTCCTGAACTTAAACCCGAACAACGACCCCCTCATCTTCGCCCCCCGCCTTGTCGCGCCGCTCCATATCGCCGCCTCCGCAGCCCTCGTCGCGGTCTCCTCGGCGCTCTGCGCACGGTTCCCGCGCCGCACGACCCCACCGTTCGGCATCAGCCTCGCCCTCTTCTTCCCACTCGCCCTCATCGTCATCCCCCACGGCGAAACCCACTACTTCACCATCCTCCTCCTCCCGCTCCTCATACTCCTGACCGACCGCGCCGCCGGGACCGACCCCCGCCGGCGCACCTGGTTCCTCCTCGCGTTCGCCTCATACTACCTCTTCGGGTTCCCGCTGCGGTTCACCGGTTATTTTAAAACGGGACCTCTCACGCTCCTGTCGAGCACAATGTTCTTCGGTCTCGCCGCCTTCTGGCTCGCGCTCGCTTTCATCCTCCGCCGCCGGACACAGCCGCCGGACGAGCGGAACCCCGAAACGCTTCACGGAACAGATGGATAGACCACTCGCAGCGGACCCCGCCGGAACCGTTCCCTGCAACCTCTGCGGGAACGACGACCCCGCGCCGTTCCTCAACGTCCGCGGCGACGACGTCGTGAGATGCCGCCGCTGCGGTCTCGTGTACGTCTCCCCAAGAATCGGCGTCGAAAAAATACTCGAACAGTACGACGAGTCCTACTTTCTCAAACCCTTCGGGTACGACGACTACGTACGCCACAGGAAATACTTCGAAAGAACCTTCCGCCGCCGCCTCGCCGACATACGGAAATTCGTACCGGCGGGCAGAATCCTCGACGTGGGATGCGCCGCGGGGTTCTTTCTCAACCTCGCAAGGGAACAGGGCTACGAAACCGCGGGTGTGGACGTGTGCGAGACCATGGTCAACTACGCCCGCGGGCGCCTCGGACTGGACGTTTTCCACGGGCGCCTCGAAGACCTCGCCCAACGCGAGGGCATGACCGCCTCCTTCGACGTCGTCACCATGTTCGACGCGCTCGAGCATTTCCCCGACCCCTCCGCGGAACTTGGCTTCGCCAACCTCCTGATGAAAGAAAACGGACTCCTCGTCGTGACCACCCCAAACGTCGCAGCCCTGCTCCCCCGCATCCTGCGGGCGCGCTGGGAACAGTACAAGCCCCGCGAACACCTGTACTACTTCACCAACGCAACCCTCAAGGCAATCCTTCAAAAGACCGGGTTCCGCGCCGTCCGCCTCGGCGCCGTCTCGAGGGACATGAAACTCGAACACGTCATGAAGAGAATCTCAACCCACGTCCCCGCACTCGAACCGCTCTCCACGCGCCTTCTCAGGTCCGAATGGCTGCGGGGGCTGTCCCTCAACGTAAACCCGGGCTACATGACCATCGCCTTCGCGCGCAGGGAGCGCGGAGTTTCTTCAGCGACCCGCTCCATTTGAAACACCCATCGCCTTCGCGCGCAGGGCGCGCACCCCCTGAAACCAGATTCCCCCCCAGACTGCCCCCCCTTCACGAATAATCCGGTTTAAATCCATCTGTGGTGACTGATCCCCGTTAAACGGTCGTTCGATTGATTGCCGTCCGAGAATGGATGTATAATGGAATCTGATCAGGGGAGCGTTATTTCATCGTGTTTCCGTGTGCCCCACGCGAATTGGTCAAAAACAGTCTGGATAAGGCGAAATCGGTATGAGATACGACCCCGATATTCATCACAGAAGGTCAATCAGACTGGAAGGATTTGATTATTCGCAGGAGGGCGTATATTTTATAATGATTTGCACAAACAAAAACCGATGTTTGTTCGGGAATATTGTTAATTTTGAAATGCATTTGAATAATTGTTCGGCAATGCTGGGATGAAATACCACAACATTTTCCAAATGCGATATTGGATGAATATATTATAATGCCAAATCACATTCACGGGATAATATCATTGAGCGACCGCAGGGGCGAATGTACGGACGAATACGGGAACGAACGTATGGACGGAAATTGTGGGGGCGAAAAATCTTTCGCCCATACGAATTGCAAAACAAAACCGCATGGCACATCCAGAACGGTCGGTTCTATCGTCCGCGGATTTAAAACAGGCGTAACCAAATGGGCGCGCGATGGCAGGGGCGAAAAATCTTTCGCCCACGAATGCAGAGACGAAAATCGCAGGGGCGAAAAATCTTTCGCCCCTACGATCTGGCAACGGAATTATTATGAACGCATCATCCGCAGCGAGGACGAATTAAACAGGATCAGAGAATACATCTATAATAATCCTTCCTTCTGGCATACCGACAGAGAAAACCCGCAAAAAACAGGCTGTGATAATGTGTTGGAGAACGAGATTTTCAACCGCAGGAGGACAGCCGACAGGACAACCGCGAGGCTTGACGGACGCCGGACGCGACGAAATCTATCTTGCCGCCTGCGAACTCGTCAAAGCCCGCCTTGATAAGGCAAGGAGCGTATGAGATGAAGGAGATTCTACAAGCGCTGAACGAACTGAAAAATAATAAAATTATTGATGATTATGCGATAGGCGGCGGTATCGCGGCGCTGTTTTATATAGAACCTTTTCTTACTTTTGATTTAGATGTGTTTATTATTCCGACCGAAAAAACCAAATGCGGGAATTTAATTATACTTTCTCCCGTATATGAATACCTTGAAAAAAAAGGGTGTTCATGGAAGGGAGAACATATCATCGTAGGAGGCGTCCCCGTTCAATTTATTCCAGCCGACGGACTTGAGCGTGAAGCGGTCGGGAACGCGAAGGAAATAAAATATGAGGGAATAAAATCGAAGGTACTTACGCCTGAATATCTGATAACTGTACTGTTAAGAGCCGGAAGGAAAAAAGACCTGGAAAAAATTGAAATACTTTTGAAACTAACAGATATTGACAGGAATAAATTGGGCGATGTTCTGCGCAGGTATCGCCTGAGCGAAAAGTTCAGGAGGCTGTTATGAAAAATACAAAGAAAAGAAAAATTGCATTAAAGAAGGATAACATGATAACGAGGGAGGAATTGTTTAAAAGAAAGGAAATATTTCATGCGGAACAGGCAAAATTGCCCTTTGAAGAAAAGATTCACGCGCTCGTCAGACTGCAGGAAATAGCAAGCCGCGTAAAAGGAAACGCCGGAAACAAAACGGTGTGGAAAATTTAGATACAAATGCCTAACCACGATATCATAGACAACCGGCGGGAGAAACTCGTTGATCACATTCATGCCATCCTGCCGCAGGCGGACGTGGCGCGGTTCGCTGTGGGACACCTGTTTCTTTCAGGGCTTGAAGTGCTGGATAATCACCCTTACAGCCTTAAGGAACTTCGGTTTCTGATCGGAAACACGTCGAACCGTGAAACGACAGAACTCCTCGCGGAAGGACGCCGCAGGCTGGAACTGGTTTAAGAACGGCTTGAGGCGGTGCGATACGCGAAGAAGTCGGAGCGGGCGCGCACGGCGGGGGGTTTGCCCGGCGCAGCGCCCGCGCGTATAATCATGACGGCAGCGGCGCGGGCGGCGCGGCGGCGGAACGGCGGAAACAATGAAAAACCTCTGGGCGCCCTGGAGAATGGAATACATCCTCTCGGAAAAAAAACCGGGCTGCATCTTCTGCGAAAAACCAGCGGAGACGTCGGACAGGAAAAACCTCATACTCCACCGCGGCGAAAAGTGCTACATCATAATGAACCTTTACCCCTACAACAACGGGCACCTCATGGTCGTCCCCTACCGTCACGAGGAAACCCTCGGCGCGCTCGACGACGATTCCATCGCCCAGATGATGATACTGACGAGGAAAATCACGGCGGTCCTCGACGCGCTCATGAAGCCCCAGGGCTATAACGTCGGCTTGAACGTCGGAAGGGTCGCCGGGGCGGGCATCCACGAGCATATTCACCTTCACGTCGTCCCCAGATGGCTCGGCGACTCCAACTTCATGCCCGTCGTCTCCGACTCGAAAGTCATCAACGAGCACATCCTCGAAACGTACGACAAAATCCGCCGCGCCATCGTCGAAAAACTCTGAACACACGAAACGCGGCGCGCCCGGAACACCCCCAGCCATGAATCCAGAAAATAAAAGCAGGGTGAACATCACCACGATCACCGTGGGACACCTCGAGACAAACTGCTACCTCCTGCACGACTCAAAGGGCGACGCCGCGATCATAGACCCCGGCGGCAGCCCCGAACGCATATTGATGGAAATAGACAAAAAAATCTGCAAACCGCGGTGCATCCTCATCACCCACGGCCACTCCGACCACATAAGCGGCATCGAGGGCGTGCTCAAGGCATGGGCAGTCCCCGTCCTCATGCACAGACTGGAAATCGGGTTCCTCAGGCTGCCCGGTCACAGGGCGCGGAGATTCCACGCCGAGGCGCTGGACGGAACGGGGTTTCTGTCCCTTGAAGACGGCGACACCATAAACATCAGCGGCATCCCCCTCACGGCGCTCCACACGCCGGGACACACGCCGGGAGGCGTATGTTACGTGATGGGAGACGTCGCCTTCACCGGCGACACGCTCTTCTGCGACGGCGTGGGAAGGACGGATTTCGAGGGCGGTAACGAGAGACAACTTCTCAACTCCATAAAAACGAAGCTTCTCACGCTTGACGATTCGACAAGGATTTTTCCGGGACACGGTCCGTCATCGTCAATCGGCAGGGAAAAACAGTTTTTTTAAGAATTCTCCTGTTATTGCGAGTTTTAATTGTAGCCGAAGCTGTTCGAAAGGCGGCAATAATACCGATATAGATTGTATTGTTAATTGGGCGATATTGGTTAATTGTAGCGCAAGCGCTTCTGTTGTGCTTTATGGTGCCTTACTGTGCGCGGCCCAAATTTGATTCCGGCGCAAAAAGTCAAAAACATCAAATTCGGCGGCGGCATACGGAGATGCCTGTCTGCCGCACAGGCAGGCCGCCCTACAAAAAACCGCATAAAATCTTATATTATTCAAATTTCTGGGGACACCATACGGAATTTCGGAATTTTTCAGGGGACAGATTTTTCAGGGGACATGACCCGAATTTGCTGTTTAATTCGGGGTCGTGTCCCCGGAAAGAAGGAAGAAAAAAAATTGCAAAAGGGCTTGACAAGAAAGACGAAACGGTTTCAAAATAATATTGACAGGATTTACATCCTCTTTGGTGTTGCGATTGAGCCGTTAACTTCAACTCACAAACGGCTCATTTTTTATTCCGCGGAGTCTTCATTCCGGTGCACGTATGGTAGTATCGTGTCAATCGTAAAGTTATGTATTATATTATAAAGATGAATATCGAATGCAGAATTTCGAACCGCAGAATATCGAAGGAAAGCAATGAAGAATAACAATAAATTCATCGTTCGACATTCCTTGTTCGTTATTCGATATTCGTTCTTCACAACATACGACATGTGATTGTTGACGCGACAGTAGTTTCGATGGAGAAACGGGGACTGTCCCCCAGGCGCAAAAACTCTTTTCGGCGCGGTACGCCTGCCTGCCGCCTGCCTGTGCGTGCCCGCACGCAGACAGGCGCCAACCTGTCTGCCAGCCAGGCAGGCCTGTCTGCCAGCCAGGCAGGCGGCACAGGCAGGGAGACCGCGCCCTGCATCTCTCGATAATAATATAATCGCGCTTCT
>JBFMFE010000306.1:0-8721 GCA_040752295.1 bacterium | reverse complement strand
GATTGCGTTTTCGAGCAGGATTACGCTTGTTTTTTCGATAAAAGCCCCGAGGGCGACCATTGACGCCAGCCTGCCGTCGCCGATCTCGAACGCGATCTCCGACGTGGGGACGAATATCCTGTCAATGTCGTCCCGGCTGGAATCTTCCGGTCTGATGAACGAGCGGTTGGCGACGAGGAGTCCTCCCGGTTCGATCATGGGCTCGTATTTTGCCAGCGACGGGGGATTCATCGCTATGACCGAGCACGGGGCGCCGGTTATGGGCGACCCGATTCGCTCGGAGGAAACCACCACCGTGCAGTTCGCGGTCCCCCCGCGCATCTCCACGCCGTAGGACGGCATCCATGTCACGTTGCGCCCCTCGTTCATCGCCGTGAGCGCGAGCAGGTCGCCGATGAGGAGTACTCCCTGACCCCCGAATCCGGCTATTATCACGTCCATGTACATTTCTCCGCTCCTTGCCGGACGCACCGCTCCCCACGGGGCGCGTCCCGCCGCCTCACAGGTAATCAGCCGTAGTGCGCTCCTTGAATACGCCGAGGGGGAAGTACGGTATCATTTCCCCACCGACGCGCCTTCGCGCCTCGAGCGGCGTGAGGTTCCAGTCTGTGGGGCATGCGGACAATATTTCCACGAACGAGAACCCCATCCTGTCCATCTGCATCCTGAGCGCCTTTTTCACCGCGGCTTTGGCTTTGAACAGGTTCTTCGGCGTATCGCACGCCACCCGCGCGACGAAGGCGGCGCCTTCCAGCGTCGCGAGCATTTCCGCCATCCGGATGGGATAGCCGTCCGTCATGAAATCGCGCCCGTAAGGGGAGGTCGTGGTCTTCTGCCCCAGCAGCGTGGTCGGCGCCATCTGCCCGCCCGTCATCCCGTACACCGTGTTGTTGACGAAAAAAACCGTGATGTTTTCACCTCTGTTCGCGGTGTGCACGGTCTCGGCGAGACCGATCGCCGCTAAATCCCCGTCGCCCTGGTACGTGAAGATCACGACGTCGTCGCCCAGGACCCTCTTCATGCCGGTCGCCACGGCGCAGGCTCTGCCGTGCGGCGCCTCGATCACGTCAATATTGAAGTAGCTGTACAAAAATACGCAGCACCCCACACCGGGTATGCCGACCGTCTTCTCCCTGATCCCGTGTTCGTCGAGGGCTTCGGCTATGAGCTTGTGAACGTTGCCGTGATTGCATCCCGGGCAGAAGTGAAACTGGACGTCCCTCAGGCTCTGCGGGCGCCCGTAGACTTTTTTCATTTCACCCGCCGCGTCCGTTTCTTTCATCCGACGTGCCGCCTCTCCATCCGCGTCCATTGCCTCCATGAATGAAATCCATTCGACGCGCCTGCTAATAGCACTTTCTGATTTTTTCAGCGATTTCCTCCGGCGTGGGAAGCCCGCCGCCCGGCCGCGGGTGGAGGAACGTTTCAACGTCACCGTGAACCGAGAGCCGCACGTCATCGTGCATCTGCCCCGTGTTCATCTCCACGGTGAGCACCTTCTTGATTCTCTCCGTCAATTCCCTGAGGCGCGCTCCCGGAAAGGGATAGAGCGTGATGGGGCGAAGCAGTCCCGCCTTCAATCCCGTCTCCCGCGCCTTCCATATCGCCGACTGCGTCATCCTCGCGCACGAGCCGAACGAGACCACCAGGAATTCGGCGTCGTCGGTGAACATCTCCTCGTACATGACGTCTTCCCTTCTCATCCTTTCGTATTTCTCGAATAGCTTCCAGTTGTGCGTTTCCATCTCTCCGTCGCCGAGAAAGAGGGACTTGATGAGGTTCGGTTCGCGCCCCTTTGCGCCCCTCAACGCCCAGGGCTTCTCCTGCGGAACGGGCTGCGGGCGCTCCCCGATTACCGCCGGCTCTTTCATCTGTCCGAGGATCGCGTCGCACAGCAGCACCCCGGGGTTCCTGTGCTTGTCCGTAAGCTCGAAGAGCTTGATGGTGAGGTCGAACATCTCCTGCACGGATGAGGGAGCGAGCACGACGGTTCTGTAGTCGCCGTGTCCGCCCCCGCGCGTCGCCTGCTTGTAGTCGCCCTGTGTCGGGGCGATGCCGCCAAGCCCCGGTCCGATCCGCGAAATGCACACAACCACCGCGGGCAGTTCCGACCCCGCCATGTACGACAGCCCCTCCTGCATCAGGGATATGCCGGGACCGGACGAGGAGGTCATCACGCGGGCGCCGGCGGCGGACGCACCCATCATCATGTTGATCGAGGCGATCTCGCTCTCAGCCTGTATGAATGTACCCCCGACTTTCGGCAGTTCCGCGGCGAGGTACTCCGGTATGTCGTTCTGCGGCGTTATCGGGTAACCGAAATAATAGCGGCAGCCCGCGTGGATCGCCCCTTCGGCGACGGCTGTGTTTCCTCTCACCAGCTTCCTCGGCATCGCTTTAATGCAGCGTTGTATCGTTCGCGCGGATTAAAGAAGTGAACCAGGGTCAGTGCGTCTCGCCGCTGGGGAACGCCGGGCGGTCACTTGTAAACCTCGATGCATACATCGGGGCACATCTCCGCGCACAGTTTGCAGGCGGTGCATTCCACTCCGTTGTCCTCGAAAACAGCCGGGTGGCACCCCAAACTGTTTATCGCCTCCATCAACGTGATGAGTTTCTTCGCGCATACCTCCACGCACACGCCGCATCCTTTGCAGCTTTCCTGTCGAATTACTATCTTCGCCACGGATTCGCAATTCTATCATAAGAGCGTACCCCTGTCGATTCAATGCCCCGCGCCGCCGGCGATTTACAACTGTCTCTTGAAAAGTGGAAACTTTTGTGGTAGATTCCTTTCTCCGTACGGAGGGTTCAGTTCCTCCCGCGGGGGCTGATGCTCTCCTTCCGGATTATTCACGCTTCATGAATAATCCGGTTGCTTGTTTGTGAAAGCCCGCGCCGTCTTTATAATCGTTCGGGCTGAAAACACATGTCTCCCGATCCGCGGAACGGTGCCCGCAAGGGTTCTCCGCGGAGACGAAGGAGGCAGAGGAAAAACCGAAAGGGAGGCGTATCATGCCGTCATCCGTGACAATGAAACAGCTTCTGGAGGCAGGGGTGCACTTCGGTCATCAGACCCGAAGGTGGCATCCCGGAATGAAACCCTTCATCTTCCAGTCGAGAAACGGCATCTACATCCTCGATCTCCAGCAGACGCTTAAAAGAATCGAGGAGGCGCACGAGTTCATAAGCTCGTTATCGAAGGGCGGAGGCAAGATCCTCTTCCTGGGCACCAAGAAACAGGCGTCGGACGCTATCATGGAGGAGGCGCAGCGGTGCGGAACCTACTACATTAACCAGAGATGGCTTGGCGGGCTTATAACCAATTTCCAGGTCCTGCGGACGCGCATAGAACGCCTGGAGGAACTCGAGGCGAAGGAGGCGGCGGGCGACTTCGAGAAACTCTCAAAGAAGGAAGCCAAGAGAGTACGCACCGAACTGAACCGGCTGCGTAAGTACCTGAGCGGACTGCGCGGCATGAGCGAGCTGCCGCGCGCTCTTTTTATCGTTGACCTGAAAAAGGAATACATCGCGTTCCTGGAGGCGAAGAAGGCGAAGATCCCGGTCGTTGCGGTGGTTGACACGAACTGCGATCCGGCGGGCGTTGATTATCCGATTCCCGGCAACGATGACGCCATCCGCGCGGTCCGCCTGCTGTGCAGAGTCGTCGCCGATGCGGTGATCGAGGGCAGGCAGGAGGTTGAGATAACCGAAGACACTTTCGCAAAGAGCGGGGAAACCGCCGCTGCCGGGGCGCCGGAGGAACCCCGGGGAGACAGACCGCGGATGACCGGCGGACGTGGCGCCCCGCCTGCGGCGCCGCCCCCGGAGCGAACCCGGGCCGCGACCGCTCAGAAACTGCCCACGGTACGGCTCGAGGACGAGCCGGGCGATACCGCGGGAAGTGAAACCGGTCATGAAACGAGCGATGAAAACCTCGACCGGGAAATCGAGCGCCGGGAACGCGAAATCGCGCGCGATTGAGAACCCGGGCGGCGCGCCGCAACCGGCGGGGGACATCTTCCGGTGAACAACCATCCCTGGCGCAATATGAACGGACGGCGGGACGACGATGACTGAAATCACTGCGGCAATGGTCAGGGAATTACGGGAGAAAACGGGACTCGGCGTGCTCGACTGCCGCGACGCGCTCAAAGAGGCGCAGGGCGACGTGGAGAAGGCGATCGAAATCCTTCGTAAAAAAGGCAAGGCGGTCGCAGCGAAAAAAATCGCCAGGGAGACCTCTCAGGGAGTCATCGCCTCGTACATACACATGGGCGGGCGCATCGGCACGCTTATCGAGGTAAACTGCGAAACCGACTTCGTGGCGCGGACACACAAATACCAGCAGTTCGCGCACGACCTCGCGATGCAGGTCGCCGCCCTCAACCCCGTTTATATCAGCCGGGAAAACGTTCCTTCCGGCGTCGTGGAGAAGGAAAGGGAAATATATCGCGTGCAGGCGAGAGCCGAAGACAAGCCCGAAAAGGTCATCGAGCGCATCGTTGACGGAAAAATGGAGCGCTTCTACGAAACGGTCTGCCTGCTCGATCAGACCTTTATCAAGGATTCCGAAAAGAGGGTTCGCGATCTCATAAACGAAAAAATACAGGAATTCGGCGAAAACATCCGCATCGGCAGGTTCGTCCGCTTCACCCTCGGCGAATCCTGACGAGGCAAAAACCGGCGCCGATTCACTTTCATCACTCGCCCTCGTCGTTCTCCGGCGGGCGCCCGACGGTGATGGTGTGCCCCCTCATGTACACCACCGCTGGGCGCGTGATATCGCCCATCGCGAAGTTCAGGTGGAAGAAGTCGCTCCCGGTCACGCGGGCGTTCCCCGCCGCCAAAACCACCGTGTCCGACAACGATTCGGCGAGAAATTCCCTGTTGATTCCGAGGTTCAGGACGTTGCCGTCCATGGTGTAGTCGAAACCCTCGGTCTCGAAGATGGGGCGCCTGAGGTTTTCGGGGTTCGCGTGGACGAGCGCGACAGGGGGTATCTTGCCGAAGTCGGGGTGGGCGGGGGCGATGTCCGCCGCGGGCGCGTAGTACCACGCCCATGCATGACGGGCGATGTCCGGTGAAATTACAGGGCGGGAGTTTATCAGCACGACGGCGTAGCCGTTGGCGTCAATTGGAGAAACTGTGCCCGGCGTGGGCGCATCCTCGAACGTCACGCGGAAAATGTACTCCTCATCGGTGTATCCGAACCGGAGGGAGAGTATGTCGAGGTACGACGGGATTTCCCGCTCGGGGTCGTCTTCGTCACCCATCACCTCCTCCAGGTCCACGGGCGCGAGATCGGACGAACTTCCGCTCTCATCATCTCCGGCGGGTTCTTCTCCTTCACGCTCGATGACGGGAAAAGGCATTTCAATCGCCTTGTTGCCTTCCGAGTCCGTGGCGGTTATGCGATAAACGATTTCGCAATCTTCCCCCATGGCGGGAATCTCGCCCGTCCAGATGCTTTCGTCATCGTCCGATTGATACATTTCCACCTCTTCCCATGTTTCCCCGTCATCCATGGAATAGTACAGAAACGCTTCGTCCACGTAATTTATGGAATCCGGGCTGAACTTTATTTCCTCGATTCGCGCGGCGACTTCGATGTCCTCATCAACATCAGGCTCACTCGGTTCATGCTGCACCCCCGTTATGAGCGGCGGAATATACTTCATTATTTCCTTCTGGATACCCTGTGACAGATTGAAATCGGGGGGCTGGGACCACGCACTGACGCCGCTTGTGAAATGCAAAACGATAGTGTGAACGAGAAAGAGCGATAGTTTAACGCCTGCCGTGAAATGCCTGGAGGCGGGACGGCGAACTCGAGGTGACCCCGGGGTTTTTCTCAACACTTTACAGAGTTTCATGGTTTCGCTCCTGGATTGACCGTTCATACGTGTTTTATACGACGATTTAAGTTAAATTGTTTCAAAAATTTGAAGAGCCAGTCCTGGACAACAATCCCATAAAGTGACCAGACTGGACACCTGATAAGAATCGAGAAAGAGTTTGATTCTGAAAACAGAAAGAATCTCTTATGCGTTTTGTGTGTTTTTTTGTTGTTTTCATAGAAAAAACGCTTCTTTTCGATCAATTCAAGTTTTATTGGATTTCTTTTCGTGAACGACTCATGTTTCTACTGCAAAAATCGCCTCGGTTTTCAGCCTCGGTGTTGCAATCTTGACGGAAAATGCCTAAAGGTCTTTCATCCGCTGTTTTCATAGCATATTGAAAAACTCTCACAACCGTCATGTGTCCGTGATTCCCTCCATTAATGCATTTTACCGGTCGTTATTATCTCCGCGTGACAATTTTAGCGGATGAATTCATCGTGAGCAAACGTGTATCGAAACGCTGAAAAACCAGGCGTCGGATGTCGCACGTAGCCCCATCCGCCCCTATAATGTATATGAAGATGATGGACGAAACCGAAAGGTTAAGGTTGATATACGAGCGCCTCGGCGAACGGTATTTTTTAGTCAAAGCGCCTGAGGTGTACGATTACGACAGCCGGAAGCTGCAGAGGACGGCGAAAAACGCCGGGCTTTTCAGGACGCTTGAGCGGGTTTACGGCAGGATACCGCCGGTGGAATGCGGGGACTGCGGAGACGTCTGCTGCAGGGAAAGCCCCGACGTGTATCTTCTCGAGTACCTTTATGTCTGGCGCCACCTCAACTATGAGGCGGCTCTTGAGACGCGGCGGCGCGTCATCGAGCGCAGCCTGAGATGGGAACTCGTCTTCCCCGCCGATGAAGAGGCGTTCTGTCCGTTTCTGGAGGACAGGAGGTGCATTATATACGCCGTTCGCCCGTTCAACTGCAGGGTGTGGGGGCTGGAGGACGAGCCTTATTACCGCGTGAAGTCGGCGCGCGCGCGGCGCGCGATGGCTGAGCTTGAAAGGGTTCTCTCGAAGCGCGGGGTGAGATTCGACGCCCCGCTCGAGAGGCGCGTCCTGCCCAGGTGCGAGAGGCTCTCGGTCGCGGGCGATAAACGCTACAGCGAGGAGGAAGTGCTCGAAATGGACATGACGATAGCCCTTCTTCACCGCGACCTGATACCTCCCGAAGCTTTTCGCTCGCACAATTTTCACACGGGCTTCCCTCTTCACGTCCTTTTAAAACTGTACGCGCCGGCGGACGTGGCGAAGCTCCGTGTCGAGGCATTGAAGGAATTCATGAGCCGCGGCACTACGTCACTGATAGGTGATATCTACAGCAGGCTCGACGATCTCCCCTGAGGCGAAGCCGGCGGGGGATTGTCAGGGGGCGAATTCAGAGAGCAGTTCCAGCGGGTTGTCCCAGAAGTAGGAGCAGTCAACCATCGTCGGCGAGGAACACGTCCAGCATTTCTCGGCGTCGTTCCTGAGGGTCTTCATCCTGTTCATCTTCAATATTTTTTTCAGAGGCGTCGTCCTCAGATTGGCGATGGGCTGGTCTATCCTGAGACAGTCCTCAACGTCGCCGCCGGACATGACCCGAAGAAAGACGCGGGGATACCGGCAGCGGTAAGGCACTTTGCCGCGGTCGAAGTGAGCGAGGTAGTGTTCCGAGTTGAACACGCTTGCTCCCCGCTTTTTCGCCTCCCTCACCTTGTGGAGCGCCTCGCTGATTTTTTCATACGAACTGATGAGGTATCCCTTTCTGTCCACGGCGCCATCTTCGGCGGTGTGCTGGACTGTCGAGATGACGTCGAAAGTGACGGGGACGCCAAGGTCGGAGGCGAGGCGGATGATGTCCTCCGCCTCGTCCACGCTGTTGTCGTCGAGGCAGGAATTGACGAAGAGGTGGATGAAGGGGTACTTTTTCCTCGTTTTTTCGATGCCCCGGACGAGGCGGTCGAAGAGTCCGGGCACACCCCTTATGCGGTCGTGCTTTTCGGGGTCCACCGAATCAATGCTTACGAGGAGCGCGTCAATGTAGTCTCCGAACTCGTCCACGCGTTTTTCGAGAAAAAACCCGTTGGTTGCGGCGCCGATCTTGAGGCCGCATTTCCGCTTGGCGTAGCGGTAGATTTCCGGCATGTCCTTCCTGAGGAGCGGCTCGCCGCCCGTGAAAAGGATGCCGCCGAATCCCTGGTCCGCCGCCTGGTCGTAGAACCTCTTTATCTCGGTCGTGGTCATCTCGGCGGCGGAGTTGTTTTTCCACATGCAGCTCTCACAAAAGCAGTTGCACCGGAGCGTTATCCAGTGGTGGATGATAAAGGGGTCTTCCGAGAGACGCAGGCGCGAGCCGACGACGTGGGGGACGAGTGAAAGGACCTTCAACGCCCTTCGCGCGTTCACGAGGTATTTTTTAGTCCGCGGGTCCGGGGCGATGGAATGCGCGGCGGAGAACGCCCGCCCTGTCACTTCCCCCGCGAAACTTCTCGCCGCTTTTTCGATCTTGCTCATGATGTTGACGTCACGTGTAATTATATAACAAATTCCGTTATTGTCTACTGAAATGAAACAACATACCATGTCATTGCGAGACCCCGAAGGGGACGTGGCGCTCTCTCTTTTTGTTTGTCAGACACACAAGATCGGCCGCTTCGCAGATTTAATCCCGAATTATTCGCGAGGCGTGAATAATTTGGGTTATATACTTAACTGGACAGTGCCAAGTTCCGGATAGGATTTTACCCCTTTTTGCTTGATTTGCGAAGTCCCGCGAGTTCCAGTGACAGGTCAACCCAGTCCGTGGTGAGTTTTTTGAACTGCCGATAGTTTTTCAA
>JBFMFE010000305.1:0-4578 GCA_040752295.1 bacterium | reverse complement strand
AGATTTCGCATTCGCCCGGCGCATGAGGGGAGAAAAGGCAATGAACAAAACGTTTCGTTCGGCTGCGGCGCTCGCGTTGTGCGCGTGTCTCGCCGCGGGCGGCTGCTCCGGCGGGAAAAACGAAGCGAAAAGGGGCGGCGCGCCCGAACAGGTGTTTACTTTCAGCAACGGAACCGAGCCGGAGACCCTTGACCCGGGGAAGATGACGGGAATCCCCGAAGCCAACATCGCGCTCGCGCTCTTCGAGGGATTGGTGGCGCTGGACCACAGAACGCTCGCCCCGGTCCCCGGCGTCGCGGAGCGATGGGAGGTCTCCGACGACGGTAAGGTGTGGACTTTTTTCCTGAGAAAGAACGCCCGCTGGTCGAACGGCGACCCCGTGACGGCGCACGACTTTCACTATTCATGGAAGCGCGTCCTCGAGCCGGAAACGGCTTCAAGGTACGCCTATCAGGCGTACTACATCAGGAACGGCGCGGCTTACAACAGGGGAGACCTGAAGGATTTCCGCCAGGTGGGTGTCAAAGTGGTTGACACCTACACCCTCCGCGTGGAACTGGAAAATCCCACGCCGTTTTTCACGGACATCGCGGCGTTTCACACGCTCTTCCCCGTCCATAAAAAGACCGTCGAGAAGTACGGCGACAGGTGGACCCGCCCCGAGAACATGGTCTCCAACGGTCCCTTCCTGCTCAAAGACTGGAAGCCGCGCGACAGGGTGGTTGTCGTGAAGAATCACACCTACTGGGATGCCGGCGCGGTGAAGCTCGAAAAAGTCGTTATCCTCGCCACGGAGGACGAAAATACCGCCTTCAACATGTACGAGGCGGGTGAGACCGAGTGGATTCGCACCGTCCCGCTTCCTCAAATACCCCGGCTCAAGGACAAACGGAAGGACTTTCACATCACACCGTTCCTGGGGATTTATTACTACCTCTTCAACACCACGCGAAAGCCGCTCGACGACACCCGCGTGAGGAAGGCTCTGGACATGGCTGTGGATAAGGCGAAAATCTGCGAGTACGTGCTGAAAGCCGGGCAACAGCCCGCCGCCGCCTTCGTGCCCCCCGGTATTCCCGGATACACCTCGCCGCCCGGCCCCCCCTACGACGTGAAGAGGGCGAGACAACTTCTCGCCGAAGCCGGATTCCCGGACGGGAAGGGCTTTCCCAGGCTCACAATCCTGTTCAACACCCACGAAGCACACAAGAGCGTTGCCGAAGTGATACAGCAGATGTGGAACCAGAACCTCAACGTACGCGTGGAACTCGAGAACAAGGAATGGAAGATATACCTCAAAGAGAGGGAGACCCTGAATTACGACATAGCCCGCGCCGGCTGGATCGGCGACTACGTGGACCCCAACACCTTCCTCGACATGTTCGTCACCGGCGGCGGAAACAACAACACCGGATGGGGACTGAAGCGCTTCGACGACCTGATAGCCGCAGCCGCCGGGACTTTTGACCCCGGCGAAAGAGCGAAAATATTCCGGGAAGCCGAGAACATCCTCATCAACGAGCAGATGCCGGTAATGCCGATTTACTACTACGTGAACATGAACATGATCAAACCCTGGGTGAAGGGATTCCATTTCAACGTCCGCGACTATCACACGCTCAAGGGCGTTTATATCGCGCCCCACTGACCGCCCCCGGCGCGCGTCGCCGCAACTCGCGGCGCCGGCACGACATGACCGCTTACATCGGAAGGCGCCTCATCGGCGCAATACCAACGATTCTGATCATCGTGACTTTCGCGTTTTTCATGATGCGCATCGCCCCGGGCGGCCCCTTCGACGCCGAGCGGGCGCTCCCCCCAGACGTGATCAGAAACATCGAGGCGAAGTATCATCTCGACGAGCCGCTGCACGTGCAGTACTGGCGTTACATGAAAGACCTCTTCCGCGGTGACCTGGGACCCTCTTTCAAGTCGCCGGACTGGACCGTGAACGAGATGGTCGCGCGCACGCTCCCGGTTTCGCTCATCCTGGGCACCTGGGCGCTTCTCTTTGCGCTTTGCATCGGAATTCCGGCGGGCTTCATCGCCGCCCTGCGCCGGAACGCGGCGCCCGACTATGCCGCGATGACGTTCGCCGTGATCGGAATCTCCGTCCCGAACTTCGTCGTGGCTGCCCTTCTCATGAATCTCGTCGCGGTCAAACTGGGCGTGCTGGACGTGGCGGGGTGGGGGCAGTGGCGGCACGTCGTCCTCCCCGCCGTCACACTCGGACTCCCCTACGCGGCGTACATCGCGCGGCTCAGCCGCGCAGGCATGCTCGAGGTGATACGCCAGGACTACGTACGCACGGCGCGCGCGAAGGGACTTTCCGAGCCGGTGATACTTCTGCGCCATGCGTTCAAGCCGGCGATACTCCCCGTGGTTTCATTCCTCGGACCCGCGGCGGCGGCGATCCTGACCGGCTCGCTCGTGGTCGAAAAAATCTTCCAGATACCGGGACTCGGGTGGCACTTCGTGACCTCCGCCCTCAACCGCGACTACACGATGGTCATGGGTACGGTCATCGTCTACAGCTCGATGCTGATACTTTTCAACCTGCTCGTGGACGTCGCGTACGGTTTTTTAGACCCGAGGATCAGGTACGATTGAGCCGGGATGAAAGGCGAAGAGAAAAAAAGCGGCGGGACGGCGGCGGCAAGCGCCACCAGGGGAAGAAGCCTGTGGACCGACGCCTGGAGACGGCTGCGCCGCAACCGGATGGCGATGGCGGGTCTGGCGATTCTGGGCGTAATGGTCGCGGTCGCGCTCCTGACGCCCCTCATCGCGCCGTACGGGTTCGCGGACATATCCCTCGAAGAGCAGAACCAGCCGCCGTGCCGGGCGCACTGGATGGGCACCGACCACCTCGGACGCGATCTCATGACGAGGGTGATGTACGGTGCGCGTATCTCGCTCGCCGTCGGCATCTGCGCCACCCTCGTGAGCCTCTTCATCGGCGTCACCTACGGCGCCCTCGCGGGCTTCGTGGGCGGACGAGCGGACAACGTCATGATGCGCTTCGTGGACGTCCTCTACGGACTCCCGTTCATGTTCTTCGTCATCATTCTGGTGGTTGTGGCGGGACGCAGCATCATCAACCTCTTCATTGCTCTCGGCGCCGTCCAGTGGCTCACAATGTCCCGCATTGCGAGGGGGCAGGCGATGTCCATCAGGTCCCGCGATTTCATCACCGCCGCGCGGACCTGCGGCGCGGGCACCCCGCGCATTCTCCTCACTCACGTCATACCCAACCTCCTCGGACCCGTTATCGTTTACTTCACACTTACCATCCCGGCGGTGATGCTCGAGGAAGCGTTCCTCAGCTTCCTCGGTCTCGGCGTTCAGCCCCCGAACGCGAGCTGGGGTTCGCTCGCGAGCGAGGGCATCGGCTCCATAACGCTCTACCCCTGGCAGATATTTTTCCCGGGCTTTGCCCTCGCCGTGACGCTCCTCGCCCTGAATTTCCTCGGCGACGGACTCAGGGACGCCCTCGACCCCCTGATGAAGGAGGCGCGAAAGTAGCCGCGCCGGTCTGTCCCGGTCCTCCCCGCCCACTGTCCTCGGATTTTCACTACTTGATTTTTCATCTATATTTCTTGTTCTCCAGAACGTACAGCGTCCCTTCAAAACTCATGCCGACAATCTCTCTGAAGTATCCAAGCATTCTTTCGGTCATCTTTTCGGTGTCCAGCCCTTTTGTCCTGTGAACGATAATCCCATCAGTCAGGCACCGAGGGTTATTTCCTCTTCGCGTGTTACAAGAGATGCATAGTAAACGCATGCCCGGACGTCTTCGCTCGTCAGGGGCGGATAATCTTCAACAACTTTATCAACCGACATCCCCGCCGCCAGGGCTTCCAGAACCACATAGACAGGCACACGCGTCCCCTTAACACAAGCCTGTCCGTGGCAGACCTTCGGATCCGCTGTTATTCTCTCAAGCATCATCCAACCCTCCCATCAACACGATCAATTATCCCCGTTCGCCTTAATTCGACTGTAACAAATATTTTTCCAGGCCGCCGTTCTCATCTCCTTCCTGTCTTCGCTCTTCGTCCGCGCGCTCTGCGTCTCTGCGGTGAATGTTTTGTTTTTCAACGGCATCGTGAGCGCCGGGACTATAATATGCCGACGGTGATGCTCCGGCTGAGCGAAGGCGTGTCGGTTGTTGTTCCCGTTTACAACGGCGCGGAGATACTGCCCTCTCTCGTGTCCCGGCTTGAACCGGTTCTCTACGCGCTCGGCGCGCCCGGCGAACTCATCCTCGTCAACGACGCAAGCGGCGACGGAAGCTGGGAACTGATCCGGGACATGGCGGGGGGAAAGCGCTGGCTGCGTGGGATAGACCTCGCCGCAAACCGCGGGCAGCAGGGCGCTTTGCTGTGTGGCATCGCGGCGGCGCGGTTCGGCGTGACGGTCACGATGGACGACGACCTTCAGCACCCCCCCGAGGAAATTCCAAAGCTTCTCGCGCGACTCGGAGAGGGCTTCGACGTCGTATATGGGGTCCCGGACGCGCCGCACCGCGGACCGTGGCGGAGCGCCGCCGGCGCCGGGGGGGGGTGGGTTATTCTAAAA
>JBFMFE010000304.1:0-7167 GCA_040752295.1 bacterium | reverse complement strand
CGCACTCCAAGGCGTTTCGCGCATATTGATTTTCGCATGATCGGATTTGCATCGGACATAAATAAAATTCATCTGTCTTTAAAGCTTCCTCCGTGGAGCGGGAACCAAAAAGTACGAAAGTTCCCATCAAGGGGTTACCCACACAAATTCCTGAAGCGCCCAATGTTGATGCCCTTCGCTCCATCATGGCGCACGTCAACCACAGACTGCGCCGCAACAAGGCGCTCGGCGGCGGCAGCGCCTCTCACGGGCTGATGGCTGCCGCCGTGGACGGCTGGGAAGCCTTCTCGAGCGAAAAACGCTGCTGCCCGGCGTGCCTTACGCGAAAAAAAGACACCAAAGACGGTGAGATAACGGAATACTATCACCGCTACGTCTTCTGCCAGTTGATCCTGCGTCCCATCCCCTCCATCCTCGACATAGAACCCATCCTCCCCGGCGAAGGCGAGACGGCGGCGGCAAAACGCCTGATCCAGCGCATCCTCACTCAGCAACCCCGCATGGTAGACCTTTTTTCCTTCGACGCCCTGTATGCCGACCGCGCGATCCTGCGCTCACTCAACAAGGCGGGAAAATACTGGGTGGTGGTTATGAAAGTTCACCGTTTCTTGTGTGATTTGCGGAATTGCCGGAGCGGTAAACTCCCGCTGGAAAGAAATCCGGGCGAAATGTAGAATACGGACGTGTTCGCCCGCGTAAATTCAGCGGAGGCGGTCCGGCGGCGCGGACGCCCCCGTTCCGAACGCCGGAACGCGCGTTTTGAAAAAGATCACGTAAGGAGAGCCTGAAATGACAAAAAGCAAAAAGAAACAGGGCGGCGGATGGAGGCTGCCGCCACGCCGCGGTCACATGGAATCAGCCTCCGGGCTGTACTTCCAGAACATGACCTACGCGCGCATCGAGGAGCGGCTCAAGAAAAACGACCTCATCATCATGCCCATCGGCAGCACGGAAGCCCACGGACCCCACGCGTGCCCCGGCGAGGACACGTTCCTCGTCACGAGAATGGCGGAACAGGTCGCGCTCAGAACCGGCTGCACAATCGCTCAGCCGCTCTGGTACGGCTCCCACCCCTACCACCACATGGGCATGCCCGGCACGATCATCGTCCCGGAGGAAACGTTCATCGGAATGCTGAAAGCCATGATGGCGGGGTTCTGGAACGCGGGCTTCAGAAAGCAGATTCTCCTCAACGGGCACGGACAGGAGTACGTCATCCCCACGGCGATACACCAGTTCGCAAAGCACTTCCAGGTGCCGGGCATATTCATCAACCTGAACTGGTACCACGCCGTGCAGGATTACTTCGGGACCAGGGACAAGGGCGGGCCCTATGAGACCCCCTTCATCCACGCCGACGAGGTGGAAACATCGTGGTCGCTGGCGCTGTTCCCGGAGTTCATGGACATGAACGAGGCCGTGGACACGCGCCCGCGCGGCTGGCTGCCCGAGGGACACATTGACAAGGCGGGCAACCTGCTGCACCGCCCCGTCGCGTGGTACGGGCAGGTGGGTTGCGGTCCGATAGAGACCGCCGCCTACCCCGAGGGCTGCGTCGGAAGCGCGACTCTCGCCGACGCCGGCAAGGCGAAAGCGGGCATCCGCGCGGTCCTCGACTACATGGTGAAACTCCACGACGACATCATGGAGCGGTTCCCAGCCGGCAAACTGCCGCCCGCCGCGGAGGTGACTCAACGCTCGAAAGAAGAGCTTGACCCGATCCTCAGAAAGCCGCTTTCAAAAGGCTGGAAGAGCATCTACTCCCTCGGATACCCGTTCTGAAAAGACCGGGCGGCACCGGGATCGCTGCGCCCGGATTATTCATCCGGGGAAATCGCGGGGTTGGAATCGCCGGAGGTTAAACATGAAGGTAACGGCATTCAATGGAAGCCCGAGAAAAAAGGGCAACACGTTCACGTGCCTCAGCGCGGTTCTCGAGGAAATCGAGCGCGAAGGCATCGAGACGGAGCTTGTTCAACTCGGCGGCAAAGACCTTCGCGGCTGCATCGCCTGCTTCCGGTGCTTCGGCAAAAAGGACCGGCGGTGCCACGGGCGCGACGACGACATGCAGGGGATCATAGACGCGATGCTCGAGTCGGACGGGATACTCATCGGGTCGCCGACCTATTTCGGGAGCGTGAGCGCCGAGGTCAAGGCGGTGATTGACCGCGCGGGACTCGTTGCGCGCGCGAACGGTTTCGCCCTGTCGCGCAAAGCCGGAGCCGCGGTGGTCGCCGTCCGCAGGCAGGGCGCCACAAACGTGTTCGAGCAGATAAACAGGTTTTTTCTCATCAACAACATGATAGTCCCCGGTTCGACCTACTGGAACCTCGCCATCGGGCTTGAGCCGGGCGACGTTCTAAAGGACGAGGAAGGGATGAAAACGATGAGGGACCTGGGGCGCAACATGGCGTGGCTGATCAAGAAACTGAAGCAGCCGGAACGACTAAGTTCTCGGAAAAAAACGTGAATGCCTGGAGAGACGACGCCCGGAGGATGAATTTTCACCGCCGTTCAGGCGCACGGGCATGACCGGGGAAAAATCCGACCTGTCCGGCAGGACAATACTCATCACGCGCGCGAAGGATCAGGCGGGCGAACTCGCCTCACTCCTCGAGCGGCGCGGCGCGAGTGTCGCTCATCTTCCTCTCATAAAGACTCTCCCTCCCGAGGACACTGGCCCCCTCGACGACGCCATACGGCGCCTGGGGGATTACGACCTCGTTGTCTTCACGAGCGCGAACGGAGTGCGGCGTTTTTTCCGCCGCGCGGAAGAGATCGGGGCGCCCGCGGCGCGCACGGCGGCGAAATTCGCCGCGGTCGGACCGAAAACGGCGGCGGCGCTCGAAGAACACGGCGCCGCCGCTTTCGCCGTGCCGGAGCAGTTCACCGGCGCCGCCGCCGCCGGAATGTTCGAACCCGGACGGCTCGCCGGAAAGCGCGTGCTCCTTCCCCGCGCCGACGTCGCGGGCGGCGAACTGCCGGCGCTGCTCATCGAGAAGGGCGCCCTCGTGGATGAAGTCACCGCGTACCGCACCGTCCCCGACGACGAGTTGCGGGACTCCGACTCTGCGGCGATGGAACTCTTAGCCGCGGGCGCGATTGACTGCGTCGTTTTCATGAGTCCGTCCGCGGTGAAAAGCTTCATCCGTAAAACGTCCGCGGTCCCGCGAGACGCTTACAGCCGCGCGGCGGTCGCGTGCATCGGACCGGTCACGGCGGAAGCGGCGCGGGAAGCCGGACTCGCCCCCCGATTCACCGCCCGCTCACACACCATTGAAAGCCTGGTCGAAGAGATAGCACAATATCTGAAGGGAAACCACGCCGGAGGTGCGGGATGACTGCGCTGTTGTACCGTGGCAGGAGGATGAGAAGAACCGAAACGCTGCGGCGTATGATCAGGGAGACGCGCGTGACGAAGAACGACCTCGTGATGCCCATGTTCGTCGCCGAGGGAAAAGGCGTGCGCGAGGAAATACCCTCGATGCCCGGGATATACAGGTTCTCCGTAGAAAACGCCGCCGATGAAGCCTCGCGGATCGAGGAACTGGGCATTCCCGCGGTGATACTTTTCGGCATACCGGGACGCAAGGACGAGCAGGGGAGCGAAGCCTGGAGCGAGAAGGGAATAATCCAGCGCGCGGTCGAGGCTATCAAGAAGAAAACGGAGCGGCTCGCGGTAATCACGGACGTGTGCCTGTGCGAGTACACGAGCCACGGGCACTGCGGAGTGCTGCGCGACGGAGAGGTTGACAACGACGCCACGCTGCCGCTGCTTGCGAAGGCGGCGCTGTCGCACGTCCGCGCGGGCGCCGACGTGGTCGCGCCGTCCGACATGATGGACGGGCGCGTGATGGTGATACGCCAGGCGCTGGACGACACGGGGTTCGGGGACGTGCCGATCATGGCGTATTCCGCCAAGTACGCCTCGGCGTTTTACGGTCCGTTCCGCGACGCCGCCTTTTCCGCGCCGCAGTCCGGCGACAGGCGCTCGTACCAGATGGACCCGCCGAACGCGCTCGAGGCGCTCCGCGAGGTGAACGTTGACATAGGAGAAGGAGCGGACATCGTGATGGTGAAGCCCGCGCTCGCGTACCTGGACGTCATATCGCGCGTCCGCGCCTCGTGCATCATGCCTGTGGCGGCGTACAACGTGAGCGGCGAATACTCGCTCGTCAAGGCTGCGGCGGCGAGGGGATGGGTGGACGAGAGAGGTGTCGTCAAGGAAATACTCACCGCCGTAAGGCGCGCCGGCGCCGACGTCATCATCACCTACCACGCCGCGGAGGCGGTCGAGAAAGGCTGGCTCGAAGACTGAACCGGTCATGCTTTGAACGCCGCAATTCCGCCGCGCCGTTGACGCGATACGCACAGCCCGCTATAATCGGAACGGAGGAGGGAAAAGCAGCCGCGCCGGCAGCGCCGGGAGAAACAGCCGCGCCGGTTCCGGTGAATGAGAAATGGATTTTCTGAAGGAATTCGTTCAATTTCTCAGGGAGCGGAAACTGTGGTGGCTGACGCCCATCGTATTAGTGCTGCTGATGCTCGGACTGCTCATCTGGCTTGCCGAATCCTCCGCGGTGGCGCCGTTCATCTACACGGTTTTTTAACTTGTGAAACAGCGCCGCCTCCCCCAGGGACCATAACCGCCGTTTGAAGCCGCGGAATGACGGAAGAAAGCAGGCATCCGTGGACATACTCGGCATATCGGCATACTATCACGACAGCGCGGCGTGCCTGATGCGCGACGGCGAGATCGTCGCCGCGGCGCAGGAAGAGCGCTTCACGCGGAAAAAACACGACCCCTCCTTCCCCCGCAACGCCGTGGCGTACTGCCTGCGCGAGGGCGGGATCGAGGGAAAGGACCTCGACTGCGCCGCCTTCTACGACAAGCCGTTCCTCAAGTTCGAGCGCCTTCTCCTCACGTATCTGAGTTACGCCCCCGCCGGACTGCCCTCGTTCCTGCTCGCCATGCCCGTGTGGCTCAAACATAAACTCCGCCTCAAAGAGACGATCGCGAAGGAACTGGGGTTCAAGGGGCGGATAATCTTCCCCGAGCACCACGAATCGCACGCCGCCTCGGCGTTTTTCCCATCCCCTTTCGAGGAGGCGGCGATCCTCACGCTCGACGGCGTGGGCGAATGGACCACCGCGAGCCACGGCGCCGGCGCGGGAAACAGGGTAAAAGTTCTCGGCGAGATAAGGTTCCCGCACTCGCTGGGGCTGCTCTATTCGGCGTTCACCTGCTTCTGCGGATTCAAGGTGAACTCCGGCGAATACAAGCTCATGGGACTCGCCCCGTTCGGCGAACCGAGGTACGCGGACCTCATCCGCCGCGAACTCGTTGACGTGAAGGACGACGGCTCGTTCCGGCTCAACCTCAAGTATTTCGGCTACATGGTCGGACTGCGGATGATCAACCGCCGTTTCGCCCGTCTGTTCGGTCTGCCGCCCCGCAAGCCGGAAGCCGAGCTGACGCAGGAATACATGGACGCGGCGCGCTCCATACAGGTCGTCACCGAGGAAATCGTGCTGAAAATGACGCGAAGCCTCCGCGAAAGGACGGGGATGAAGAACCTGTGCCTCGCCGGCGGCGTCGCCCTGAACTGCGTGGCGAACGGCGCGGTGGCTCGCGACGGCAGGTTCGAGGACGTATGGATACAGCCCGCCGCCGGAGACGCGGGCGGCGCAATCGGCGCCGCGTACCTCGCGTGGCACCATTACTTCGACATGCCCCGGGACCGTGACCCGCGACCCGACCGCCAGAAAGCATCATACCTGGGACCCCGGTACACGGACGCCGAAATCAGGGACTACCTCGACGGAAACGGCATCCCTTACGAGAAGCTCGAGGCCGGGAACATACCGGCGCGCGCCGCCGGCCTTATCGAGGAAGGAAACGTCGTGGGGTGGTTCGAGGGCAGGATGGAGTTCGGACCGAGGGCGCTCGGCTCAAGAAGCATACTCGGCGACGCGCGCTCATCCACAATGCAGCAGACGATGAACCTCAAGATAAAGTTCCGCGAATCGTTCCGCCCGTTCGCTCCCTCCGTGCTCGAAGAGCGCGCCGCGGACTACTTCACACTCGACCGCAGAAGCCCCTACATGCTTCTCACCGGCGCGGTCAGGGAAAACCACAGGCGCGGTCCGTCCGGCGGGGACGCCGCGAAGACTGGACTGGACAAACTCCACGTCGTCCGCTCGGACATCCCCGCGGTCACCCACGTTGACTGCTCGGCGCGCATTCAAACGGTCAGCCGGGAGGACAACCCGCTGTTCTACGACACGATAAAGGAGTTCGAGCGGCGGACTGGTTGCGGCGTCGTCATAAACACGTCCTTCAACGTCCGCGGCGAACCCATCGTGTGCTCGCCGGAGCACGCCTACCGCTGTTTCATGCGCACAAACATGGATTACCTGATCATGGGCGGTTTCCTCCTCGACAAGAAGAAACAGACGGAGGCGACCGCGCCCGACGACTGGAGGAATGAATTCCCGCCGGATTAACCTGATTTCGCCGGAAACCCGCAAAATCCCGCGTGTGCGGCTTTCGACGTCATTGGACTGCGGACGTTATGGACGTAAACGGACGGTCGGCACATACAAATCCGACCGGCGAAGAGGAGAAAAGGAACGCACGCCGGTTCGGGTTCACCGGGTTCATCTTCTTCCTCGCGGTGTCGGCTCTGGCGTTCGCGCGCGGTCACAGCCAGGCGGGCGCCGCCTTCGCCTCGCTGGGCGCCGCCCTGATAATACTCGCCCTCGTTTCGCTGTCCGCCCTCGTCCGCGTGTTCAGAGTCTGGATGGCGGTCGTCGGCGTCATAGGGTGGGTCAACCGCCAGGTCCTGCTCACAATCGTCTTCTTCCTCGTTTTCACGCCCGTTTCCCTTGCCCTCAGGCTGATGGGAACAGATTACATGGGCCGCCGGTTCGACCCCGGCGCCGGCACGTACTGGGTCCCCCGCGAGGACAAGCCCATGGACAGGGAACGGTACGAAAAGAGGTTCTGATCCGCCTCGGATTATTCATGCGATACCCTTTTGTGAACTTTCGTACTTTTTGATTCCCGCTCCACGGAGGAAGCTTTAAAGGCAAATGAATTTTATGTATGTCCGATGCAAATCCGATCATGCGAAAAACAGTATGCGCGAAGCCCCTTGGAGTGCG
>JBFMFE010000303.1:0-6890 GCA_040752295.1 bacterium | reverse complement strand
CTGCCTGTGCGTGCCCGCACGCAGACAGGTGCCAACCTGTCTGCCAGCCAGGCAGGCGGCTCAGGCAGGCGCACACCTGCCTTACGCTCCAGCGGGGCAGGCGGGCGCGCACGGGAGCGCGCACGGGCAGGATGCGCAACGCCGTCTTACGGGCTTTTTCCATTGTTCATGCGGGTGACGGCAGCGCCCGGACCGGGTTCGCCCGGCGCGGCGGGTGAAACGCCGCGGCTGTCAGTCGAGGTCCCTGTACTGGAAAAGCCAGACCGCCGCCGCGACGATGACCACGATGTACAGTGCGCCGTAGAGGCAGGCATGGGCTAAGACCGCGGGCGGAACCGGCACGTTGTGCACGACCTCCGGCTTGACGTTGAAATTGTCCAGGTTCGGCACGACGTAGTAGACGAGCTTCGTGAAGATTCTGCCCACCAGGCTTTTTATCTGCCAGTACGCCTTTATGTCCTCGATCATGTGCCCGGCGATCAGAATGAGAAGCGTGTAGAAAACGCTGAGGATGGACGTCGTGAACGTGGAAAAGAGGAGCGCGACCGCCGCCACGACCATCAGCTCCGCCTCGATGAGCGCCACCGCTTTAAGCAGGTCGAATTCCCACGTCCGGGAGTCCGCGTAGAGAAGCCCGATGAGGAAAAGCGCCATTATGACGAGGTTGAAGGTCAGCGAGAAGACCGTTCCGGCGTACTTTCCCACGACGAGCTGGTACCGTGGTACGGGTTTGGAGAGGATCGAGCAGACGCGCTTCTGCTCCAGTTCCCTTGCGAACAGGTTCGAACCGGAGAAGATCGCCATGATCAATCCCGTCAGCGTTATGACGGCAAGCCCCACGTCGGAGATGACCTTGACCCTCTGAACGTACGCCAGTTCCGCCATGACCACGGAGGAGAGTATGAGGAGTATGCCCGCCGCCAGCAGCCCGAGTATGAGCCTGTCCTTGAACGCCTCGCGGAAGGTGTTGGCGGCGATGACGTATATTTTCACGGTTTTCCGCCCTCCGCGTGATGCGCGCGGATTTCCTCGATGAAGAGGTCCTCGAGGCTCATGTCGGATTTCGCGCGGTGCTCCCCGAGGTCAACGACGCGCGTGAGTTTTCCCCCGATCAGCATCCCCGCCCTGTCGCACACCATCTCGACGTCCGCCATGATGTGGGAACTGAAGAATATGGTCCTGCCCCGTTCCTTGAGTTCGAGCATCGCGGCGCGAAGATCGCGCCTCCCGATGGGATCAAGCCCGGACATCGGCTCGTCCAAAATGAGCAGCTCCGGGTCGTTGACCATTGCCTGGGCGAGTCCTATTTTCTGGACCATCCCCCTGGACTGCCTGCTGAGGGGCAGGGCGAGTTCGTCGCGGAGGCGGAGCGTCCGCGCGAGATCGGCGATGCGGCTGCGGGCATGTTTTTTCGCGATGCCGTGGAGACCGGCGTAGAATTCGATCGCCTGCCTGCCGGTGAGGAAGGCGTGGAGAGAGGGATTTTCGGGGAGGAATCCGATTCTGCGGCGCGCGGCGACATTTCCGAGCGGTTCGCCCAGAATGAACGCTTCGCCGGAGGTGGGGGACGTCAGCCCCATGAGGATTTTGATCGTGGTGGTCTTGCCCGCGCCGTTGGGGCCGAGGAAACCGAAGATTTCGCCTCTGACAACGGCGATGTCAAGGGCGTCCGCCGCCCTGATGGGCGGTCTGCGCAGCCCGCGGCGGTAAATCTTCGTGAGCGCCCTCGTTTCAATGACGTTCATGTTCGTGTTCGTGACGGTGCATGTACCTGGGGGCGTAGTCGGCGAGGTTCTTTTTCTCGCCCATGAACCTTGCGATTGGCGCGAGGCGCTTGAAGGGGCGGTTGGCGGCGGTGTGGTCGGCGTGGTCAATGGCGTAGGCGCCCCCGAACGGCTCCTGCGGGATCGCGTTTATTATGCCCGTTTCCACGAGCTCTTCCAGTTTTTCCGGGTCTTTCCCGAAGCGCCGTCCGTAGGCGTCAATGGCTTCGTTGAGCGACTTGAGGTGTTTTTCGACCCAGAAGTAGCGGATGCGCTCCGCGTAGAATTCTTTCGTGTCGGGATCGGAGGCGTTGTTGTAAAGCGATTCGAGGAGTTTCAAGCCCAAATCTATGTCCCCCGCGAGGGCGTGGAGCGTCGCGATGAAAGAGGGTTTGACGGATTCCCCCCCAGAGATTTCGTGGGCGAGCGTGAAGTACTCTATCGCCTTGTTGAAATCCTTGTTGAAAAAAAAGTGGTTGAAGCCGAGGCTGTAGGCGAGGCGGTAGGCGTCGGGGTTCTTACTCAGACCCCGTTCGAGGAGGACGTTCGCAAGCTCGACGTAGCCGTTCCACGCCAGCATCGTGCCGCCGAACTCGTAGGCGTAGATGAATCCGGGATCGAAGTGGGTGGAAAGCTCGAGGAACCGGTACATCCTGTAGCGTTCCCTTCCTGTGCGCTCGGTCGCCTCGAGCATCTCGTGCATCTCGTGTTCGGACAGGATCATGGAATACTTGATCATGTCCTGTTCCGAGTAAGTGATCGCCTTGATCCAGAAGTAATCCGAGATGATCTGCTCGAAGCCCATGCTGAAGATTTCGAGAAAGAGCTTGGACGGGACGAGGAACATCACGTAGGAGAGCGCCCTCGAGTGGTCGCGGTGCTTTTCGAGGCTGACGTCCGCCGCGTGAAGGACGGGAAAAACCGCGAGGCACAGCGCCGCGAGCAGGCAGAGCGTGAGCGCCTTCGCCCTGCGGATTTTCCTCTTCACGTCAACGGAAGGCGACTCCATGCCGCAGCCTCCGGGACGCGTCCGTCTCAACGTCTCTTTAAGCCGATGTGGTTTGCGGCGCCGCCGGGGTCCGCTTCCGCGCCCGCTTGGGCTTTGCCAGCTTGTATTCGCCGGGACCGACCTTTTCGAACGCGGGACTCTTGCTCATCGTCACGAGGATAACGGTGTAAAGGTCCTTCGCCCTGCTCTTCAGCAGCTTCCGCTCCTTTATGGCGTCCCTGATTTCCGTCACCTTCATCGGTCCGCCTTTTTTCTCCTTCAGGATTTCGGCGGCGGCGTCGGCGATGGGCTTTCCACGTTTCTTCTTTCTTTTTTTAGCGGGCTTCTTTTTCCGACCCGGCTTCTTTCCGGCGGCTCTTTTTTTCTTCCTCCCCGGTTTCCGCCCCCGTCTTCTCCCCCTTCTCTTCGGCGGCTCGCCGGAGTCAATCATCAGCCTTGCGAAGGTGATCGCCATCTCCGCGGCGATGTCTATTGACTTCTCGATGGTGTTCAGCACTTTTTCGGGGAGGAACCGTTCTAAAAGCTCCGAGCTTAAAATCTCCTCCCTGAGCTTTTTTTTCAGCGCGCGCTTTGCGATGCTCGGCTGCTTCCTCGCTTCCCTCTCCGCGATCTTCCACAACTCCTCCTGCAATTCGAGCACGTTCAGTCTTTCAGCCATCGCGATACCCCTCTTTCAATAAGATTTCGTAACAGTCTAACAGAACAAATCCGTTTAGTACAGAGGTTAGGACTAATTTTTTTTTGACGCCGGGTTTAAGAGCCTCCCGCGATTTACGATGTGAGGGAACGCGGCGTTGAAAAAGCGGCGCAAGTTTTGCAAAAGTGGAAGTTTTTTTCTGACAGGCAGGATGCCTGTCCCACTGGAAAATGATGTTTTTGAAATAGTGGGACCTGAACAACACGTTTAACCTGTCTCCTGGCTTCATGTCCCACTGGAAAATGATGTTTTTGAAATAGTAGGACAGGCTTCCAGATAGTAGGACAGGCTTCCAGATAGTGGGACAGGCTTCCAGCCTGTCAAAACGAAAAGTTGCGCTGTAATGTTGTTTGTTAAGCGCGAATGATACGGGTCATTTTTGCGGGGTCTTTGCCGCATCCCGCCGCCATTGTTGTTCCATCAGATTGAGCACCGAAGCAGCTTCGAAATTCGCCTGCGCCCCTATCGAAAGCGCCGTCTCCCGGGCGACGCGCGCTTTCGTTAGCCCGGTGAGTTCAGCCGCCATGTCGGCGTCTTCGATCCGGCTTTTCGCGGCTGATAGGTTGACGTATGCCGCAGTGTTGTCGTTCACGATGTGCCCGATTCTCCCCTGGCTGCGTCCGATCTCGCTTCTGAGATCGGATACTTTGTCTATCGCCCTGTCAATCATGGTGATCGCGCTTTTCGCGCCGTCCGCGGTTGTCACGCCGACGTAGCTGACGCCAAGCCCCGCAGCCCTTGCGTCGGGGAACCTGATCTCGATCCTGTAATTTTCGCCCGCGTCCGGACCGACCTGGAGTTCCTTAACGTCATCCGACGCGCTGCCCCATGCCGCGTATTGAATCGAGTCGGTCGCCCCGTTGGCGGTAATGTTGACGGGGTTGGAGCCGTCGCTGTTCATCACGTAGATTTCATAGTTTCCGTCGCGGTTGGTGGTGAACGCGATCTTCGAGCCTTCGGGCGACCAGGCGGGGTTTACATCCGAGGCGGGATTGCTGGTGAGCCTGACGGGGTTGGAGCCGTCGCTGTCCATCACATAGATTTCATAGTTTCCGTCGCGGTTGGTGGTGAACGCGATCTTCGAGCCGTCGGGGGACCAGGCGGGGGTTACGTCCGAGGCGGGATTGCTGGTGAGCCTGACGGGGTTGGAGCCGTCGCTGTCCATCGCGTAGATTTCATAGTTTCCGTCGCGGTTGGTGGTGAACGCGATTTTCGAGCCGCCGGGGGACCATGCGTGCCAGTAGTCTACAGCCCCGTTGTTTGTCAGATTAACGGGATTCGAGCCGTCGCTGTTCATCACGTAGATTTCATAGTTTCCGTCGCGGTCCGTAAAGAACGCGACTTTCGAGCCGTCCGGCGACCATGAAGGCTGCAAATCCAGGGCGCCGTTGTTGGTGAGCCTGACCGGATTCGAACCGTCCCGGTTCATCGCGTATATTTCCCAGTTTCCGTCGCGGAACGTTTGGAACGCGATGCTTGAGCCGTCGGACGACCATGATGGAAACGCGTCTGACGTTCCGTTGTTTGTAAGATTGACGGGGTTTGAACCGTCGCTTTTCATCGAATATATTTCCGTGTTCCCGTCGCGGTTCGTCATGAAAACGATCCTGTATTCCCCCGGCTCGGCGTCGCCGATGAGAATATGATTTCCGTTAAAAGTAGCCGCCGTCGCCGTTCTCGTTATCTCTTCTTTCAGCTTGAGAATTTCGCCGTTCAGCCTGGTTCCGTCCGCCGCGGTCAGGACGGCTTCATTCGCCGCTCTGACGGCAATCTCGCGCATCCGCATGAGCAGATCGTGAATTTCCGCCAGCCCGCCGTCCATTGTCTGGAGGAGGTTGATGCCGTCCTGGCAGTTCCCCACGGCGACGTCATAGCCTCTGATTTGTCCCGTCATCCTTTTCGAAATCGCAAGCCCGGAGGGATCGTCCGCACCCCTGGCGATGCGCAGCCCCGACGACAGCCTCTCAATGCGGGTCCTGACGTCGTTATCCGCCGACCGCAGCGCGTTGCGGTTGACGAGGACGTGGACGGACGTACTGATTCTCATGGCGCCAGCGCGGCGTCCCTGCGGCGCTCAAAGCCGGCGTTTCACGCAAATGCGCGGCTTGATGAATGGAACGGCATCTGCATCGTTCCATTTCAGAACAACGCAAAGCGCCGCCCCTCATCCCTGAGGAACAGACGACATCCCTGTCTCCTGACACGGCGCCGCCGGAAAGCTGATTTCCCCCGTTATCTTTATCGGACGATCTCGAAAAAACTTGAGGGATCGTTGAAAATTTACTACAGGGAGCATAAAACAGGTTGCCAAATCAGTCAAAAACGAATGATGAATAACGAACAAGGAATATCGAATGACGAAGTGTTTTTTCCTTCGACATTCCACGGTTCCTTGTTCGATATTCAATTTGTGGCAGCCGCCAGGCGCTTTTTGAAACCGTTTTTTGCTCCCCTCAGTAATTCGACGGTTTTATCGGTACCGGTCCGCCGCGGGGGGGCTGCGGTTAATGTGAATAATCCGGTTTCAGAAAACCACCGCCCGTCCGGCGAACGCGAACAGCGCGTTCAGCCCGGCGAGATACATCGCCGCGCCGAGCGCGATGCAGCACCACCAGAACGCGCGCTGCGAACCGCGGCCGACGACGATACCCCACGTGATCGAAAAATTCCATGCCCCGTTCGCGAAATGAAAAACAGCCGCAAGAACGCCGAGCGCGTAGAAACCGAACATCCATCCGCTGCTGAGGTGTTCGGATACCGTCTCGAAGTTTATCTCGACCCCGCTCGCGAGGTTCGCCCACCTCGTCATGTACACGTGCGCCGTGACGAAGACGAGCGTGATCGCGCCGGACGCGCGCTGAAGCAGGTACATCACGTTGCTCCGACCGGGGTAGTTCCGCGCGTTGAACCCGGCGTCGTAAGTTATTATCAGCCCGTACAGCCCGTGGAAGTAAAGCGGCAGTATGATGAAGCACGCCTCGAACACGGGAAGATAGGGTATCCCCTGGAGAAACTCCACGGCGCGGTCGTAATCGCCGGGTCCCCGCACTGCGAACGAGTTCGTGAAGATGTGCTCGATGAGAAAAAGCCCCACCGGGACGATGCCCGTGAGCGAATGCAGCTTGCGGACGACGTAGTGCGTGGAGAGGTTCGCGTCCATAGCGAAACTATTTTAACAGCGCGGCGCGGGATGGGCAACGGCTCTCCGGGACGCCGCGGGATTTTCTCATGAACGTAACACTTTACCGATGTGAACTTTCGCACATTCTTCGTCACGATGGATTGCGACGTTATCCGCCTGCCTGCCCTGTCTGCGCCTGCCTGGCCGGGGCAGACAGGTGCGGGAGATGCCCACCCGCACAGGCAGGCGGCAGGCAGGCCTTGGACTGCGGCGAGTCATCGCCGCCTTCACTCCCGCGCG
>JBFMFE010000302.1:0-6037 GCA_040752295.1 bacterium | reverse complement strand
GCGGCGCCCCTCATCTTTCCCTCGCGCAGAAACCGCGTCTGCGGCGGGTTGTAAACAAGGTCAACCAGAACGTGCCGCTCCGTGACCCGCCCGGTCGGCGCAGGCGCCGGATCGCCGGGTCGCAGCCCCAGCGGCGTGCAGTTGATACAAATATCGCATTTTCCGATGACCGTGTCAACGTTTCCGTCGAGGGGCGCAGCCGTAACGGCGGTTCCCCCGCCGGATAGTTCAGCGGCTAACTTCTCAGCCTTCGGTAACGTCCGGTTCACTATCGTTATGGAGGCGGGCTTTTCGAGCGCCGCGGCGTGAACGACGGCGCGAGCCGCGCCGCCTGCGCCGATGACAACGACGTGCCTGCCCGCCACCTCCACCTTCTCCCGCCTCAACGACTCGATGAAACCACGCCCATCGGTGTTATACCCGACCAGGACGCCGTCCTCACTGTGAATCGTGTTGACCGCCCCCAGCCTCTCCGCCGCGGGCTCGAGTCTGTCAAGGTGTTCCACAACGGACACCTTGTGCGGCGCCGTCACGTTCACGCCCCTGATTCCAAGTCCCCTTATTCCCCCGACCGCCGCGGCGAGATTTTCCGCGGGAACGTGAAACGGTACGTACCGCGCGTTCATGCCCAGCGCCGAAAAGGCGGCGTTGTGAAGGGCGGGCGAGAGCGTGTGCCCGACCGGACAGCCGATTATGCCGTAGAGGGCGAACTTTTCGTCTTTCACGGTGTTTTTTCCGCCGCCCTGCCTGGTATTTTTCCCACGACTTGATTTTAACCAAAAATGTTTGAAATTTCATTTCCCCTGCCCGTGCGCCTGTCCTCACCCCTGCCCGTGCGCCTGCCTGCCGGTCAGGCAGGCGTGCCCGCGCCCGTTCCCGTATATGTCCGCAGGCTCCATCACAGAGGATGGAGCCGGCGAACAAACGAAGGGTTTCGTTGTACGGGCAGGTTCCCGGTGATAAAAAGGTTAAGCGCGAACCTTTTCAGGGGCAGTTTGAAAAATCCCGCGAATGTCTCCTATCGTTTTCTCACTTTCGGAATTTTTCTTTCGACCGCCGGTCTCTCCAGCGGAAATTCTTTCCCGGCTATTGTTTTGAGGACGAAGGCGACGTAAGCCATTATTCCGACGACCACGGGCAGTGTGAAGATGAATAGACGGTCCGCCATCGCGCTGATTTCGCCGTCCCCGTCCGCGGACGACGGCTGAACGGTCTCAACGAAGTCCGCGCCGTCGAAATAGAACAACCACAACAAGCCGGTAAAAAACACGAAAAAGAACGCCGCCGACGCTAAAAGTGTCGCGGGTTTCCGCCCCGTTTTCAGGACGGGTTTTGCGACGCGCCGGACTCTCGCCCTCACTCTCCCCCCCGCGGGAATCTCCTCGACCCTGCCCGCCGGTTTCTCCACGCCGGGTTGCACGGGCATGAAGCAGTCCGGTTCGTCGTCTATCACAAGAATCTTAACCATGCCTGCCGGCTCCTTTTATCTTTTGTCCGCGGCGTTTAAAAAACGCTCCACGATGAGTTCGAGCCGTTCGGCTTCACTGACTATGGAATCGCAGGAACTCCTGAACGATTCCTCCATTTCCTGTCCCCCTTCGCCAATCTCGGTTCTCAGAAGTTCCGCGTTCAGCCTGATTGACAGAAGCGGGTTTTTCAGAACGTGTATGAAATCTTTCGTGGAAGTTTTTCCCGTCGCCGGCTTTTCCATTTTTCGGCTCCCCGCAATTGACTATCCGTTTACCTGCAAAACCCGTGCCAAAGAGCGAGCCGGGCGAAAAAAGCTTTCACGAAGCTGAATTTTTGTTTTGCTGCATCCGTGGGTCGGGGGGTCGGGAACAAAACAAACGACGCCTTTCGAAGTTACTGTGTATTCAACCTGATACTTTCCGCGGACAGGACCGCCATGGCGGGAATCATCCTTTGTCCAGCAGATTTTTTACCAATGCCGTCAGTTTTTCCGGAGATGACGTTTTGGGAAAAATGTACACGTTCGGGTCATCCACACCGTTTGTCCTGGCTGAAACCAGTCTCTGGAACGACGTATAGAAAATAACCGGCGCCGAACTTTCGACGGTTCTCAGTTCCTTATATATCTCGAATCCGTTAATATCGCTGAGCGCGTAATCTATGATGTACAGATCGTATTTCTTATTTTTATCATAAATGAAGTTCAACGCCTCAGACCCGGTGCGGACGCCTTCGCTCTCGAATCCGCATATCCGCATAAAGCCGCGAAGCATTTCATGCACGTCGGGATCATCCTCTACGATCAATATTTTCTTCGCCCGTTTTTCATCCATCCTCCCGCCCCGCTTTCCCGGTCGGTTTCATAGTTTTGGTTTTCGCCCTCCCGGCATGACAATGAAGCTACAATCCGCTTGCCATGTGCGGCGGTTTTTCGACCCTTCGTGCGGATTTGGGCAAAGACGACGTTTATCCCGCACGCCGATCCCCTGGTGCGGGCGTCGGCGCCCCGTAACGATTCATCGGGTTCTTAAGAGGGTTTTTTCGTGGTACGCGGGCGGTAAAGCCGCGCTTTTTACCCCGCCGGGCAGCCCCGTTTTAAGAAGAAAAATCACATAATATGTTCTGAAAAACGCCTCAAATTACGATGTTTTATCGAGGATAAAAAGCGGATGCGCGGCGCTATTTTGTAACAGAATTGTTACTTTTGAAGTCAGACGACCGGATTCCGTGCTTCTTGAGAAGCCGCTGCATCGCGGTTCTGATCAGCCCGATTTCCTCCGAGGCGTTCTTGACCACACCGTTGTTTCTTTTAAGCGCCTCGATCATGAAGTTCCTCTCGAAACGGTCAATCGCCTGTTTCTTCGCCTCCCTGAAACAGACGGCGCTGATCGGCGCGTCCCCGAACGCCCCGATTTCTACGATTTTTATTATCTCCTCGGAAATGTCATCTTTCGATATTACATCTTTCTCCGCCACAGCGATCGCCCTCTGTATCACGTTCTCCAGTTCCCTCACGTTGCCGGGCCACGGATAGGAGTTGAAGATTTTCATCACGGCTCCCGAAATTCCCTTGACCTTCCTGCCTGAAGCCTTCGAGTGCTTTTCGATGAAATGCCCGGCGAGAAGCGGTATGTCCTCCCGCCGCCGCCTCAGCGGGGCAATCTCGACCGTGACCACGTTCAGGCGGTAGAACAGGTCCTCGCGGAAACCGCCGTCCATCAACATCTTTTTCACGTTCCGGTTCGTCGCCGATATGTACCTGATGTCCGCCTCCTGTGTCTCCGTGCTTCCCACCCTCTCGAACGCTTTCTCCTGTATGACCCGCAGCAGCTTTGTCTGCATCGGCAGGGGCAAATCTCCGACTTCGTCCAGAAACAGCGTGCCGCCGTCGGCTTTCTTCAGGTACCCGTCCTTTCTGGCGACCGCGCCGGTGAACGCGCCCTTCTCGTGTCCGAAAAACTCGGACTCGAACAGTGTCTCCGTCACGGCGCCGCAGTTGACGGGAACGAACGGTCCGTCCTTACGCCCGCTGTTCCGGTGGATCGTCCTTGCGATCAGCTCCTTCCCCGTCCCGCTCTCGCCTGCTATCATGACGTTGACGCCGCTGTTTGATATCTTTCTGACCATATCGAGCGTCTTGAGCATGGGAAGGCTTTTGCCGATGATGCCGCCGGCGTCGAATTCCGCGCCGAGCTGGCGCGACAGATTCTCCACCTTCTCCTCGAGTTCGATTTTAGCCGCCGCGTTGCGCACCGTCGCGAGGAGCTTCTCCACGTTGACGGGTTTCTCAACGAAGTTGTACGCGCCCGCTTTCATCGCCTCCACGGCGCCCTCCACGCTCCCGTACGCCGTCATCATTATCACCTCGGTGTTCACCGGCAGTTTCCTGATTTCCCCGAGAAGTTCCATGCCGTTCATCTCCGGCATCTTCACGTCCGCCACCACCACGTCGAAGTCCCGCCTGCTCAGCGTTTGCAGCGCCTCCCTCCCGTTCGCCGCCTTCTCGACCGCGTACCCTTCCCGCGTCAGGAACCGTTCGAGGACTTCAAGCACGTGGGGTTCGTCGTCAACTATCAGGATTTTCCTTTGCACCGCGCGAATCCTTCCTCCACCGCGGTCAACAACAATTCGACGCCGAACGGTTTTTCGAGGAACTTCACGCCCGATTCCGCGAAAAATTCCCTCGTCGTCTCGCTCACGGTGTCTCCCGTCGTGAAGATTATTCTTCCGAGCATGTCCGGTCTGTTTTCCTTGAGAAAAACGTATATTTCCTCGCCGCTCACCTCGGGCATCCGCATGTCGCTGACGACGAGGTCGTACGATTTTTCCTTCAGCAGGGCGATCGCCTTCTCACCGTTGTCGGCGCACTCCACGTCGTACCCCGCTCTTTTTAAAACCCGCTCCATGACGCTCAGGACGGAGCGTTCGTCGTCTATGACGAGGATTCTGCCCCCGGAACGTTTTCCCTTCGCGGGCGTCTTCGCCGGCGGCGCCTTCCTTCCGGCGGTTTTTTTATAACTGACCGGAAGCCTGATGTAGAACGCCGCGCCGTGTCCGTACTCGCTCTCCGCCCATATCGTCCCGCCGTGCTCCCGTATGATGCCGTAGGAAACGCTCAGCCCAAGCCCGGTTCCGACGCCCGGCGCCTTCGTGGTGTAAAACGGGTCGAAGACGCGGGTGATGTCCTCCTTTCGAATGCCGGCGCCCGTGTCTTCCACCACGATCAGAACCTCCCCGTTCTCCCTCTCCACGCTGATAATTATCGCCCCGGGCTTCCCCGTCTCTTTTACGGAATACTCCGCGTTGTTGATCAGGTTGAGCAGCACCTGGTGGAGCTGGTGCCTGTCGGCGAAAAGGTTTATGCCGGCTCTTTTTTCGGGGTACGTCCGCAGGACCGCTATGTCCTCGACCCGCAGCTGATACTCCCGCAGGGCAACGACGTCCTCGATGATGCCGATGACGTCCACGACGGTCTTCTCCGGTCTGTGCCTGCGGGCGAAGATGAGGAGGTTCCGCACGATCCTGCGGCAGCGTTCGGCGTTGTCAACTATCTTCCGAAGATCGGCTGCCAGCTCTTCCTTCGGCTTGTCTTTTTCCAGCAGTAGAAGCTGCGAGAAGCCCAGGACCGCCGAAAGCGGGTTGTTCAGCTCGTGCGCCACGCCGGAGATCAGTTCCCCCAGGGCGCTCAGCTTCTCCGACTGCATGAGAAGCCGCTGCATCTCCTCGCGCTCCTTTTCGGCGCGTTTGCGCTCCGTGACGTCGCGGGCGATGCATTCGACGGCGATCACTTTGTCCGCTTCGTTCACGACCGGGATAAACAGGGCTTCCATCCACACTTCTCTTCCTTCCTTCGCGATGAACCTGAACTGGACGGGCTTTCTCTCTGCGTCCCGGCATCCCGGCTCCTGCAGATTTTCGATGATACAGGCTCTGTCTCCGGGATGAATTCTCGAGGCGAGGAAGCCCCACCTGCCGGTGATTTCCCCGGGAGAATAACCCGTTATCTTTTCGATTGCGGGATTTACGTATTCGACGCCGCAGCCCGGGACGGCCCTGATTATGATGTCCGGCGCGTTTTCGGCGAGCCTTCGGAATCGCTCCTCGCTCTCCCGTAGCGCCGCCTCCGCTTTCCTGTGTTTTTCCTCCGCCGACACGGCGTGCAGGGCGAAGGAAATATCCCCTCCTATCTCTTCGAACAGCGATTGCTCCTCGGCGTCGAAAGCCCGGTCGCCGAACATGACGGCGTGCAGAAATCCGTATGTTCCGCTCTCATGTCCCAGAGGGACGAGAAGCGACGAATGTCCGGGAAGGACACCCGCAAACGGACAGCCGGCGCAGACCGCGTCCGTACTCCTGTATGCGTTTACAGCGGAACCGGCGAGCGTTTCCTTTTCACACGGCGTAAGCCACCCGGGCATCCGGTAATCGGCATCCGGTTCCGGCGTCTCGCAGAATCCGGCGGCGGCGTAACTCTCGACCGTCCCCCCCTCGCCGGTCAACGCAAGACGCGCGCAGTTGCAGCCGTGCCACTCGACGAGGCAGTCGCACGCGCCCTGGATCAGCCCGT
>JBFMFE010000301.1:0-2516 GCA_040752295.1 bacterium | reverse complement strand
GTGATGAACGGCGTCCCCCGCATGCTCACATTCCGCAGCACGGTCTGGCAGGCGTTTCAGCGCCTGCATCCCGGCGCGCTGTCCGGATACGAAGGCTACACCCTTCCCGACGCGCCCGCGCCCCCCGGCGAAAGGGACGTCCTGCGGACGTTCTCGACCGAATGGGGCGGATACGGCTGGGACGAAAAAACCTACTGGGCGTACACGCCCGACTACCTGTACAGGTGCATGGACTGGCTTCTCAACCTCAGGAACCACCCCGTCCGGGGAAAACTCCTGCTCGAGGTCGGCATCGGGGTCGGCGGCATAGCCGACCATTTCGCGAGAAACCGGGAATGCGAAGTGATCGGCATTGATTTGTCCCTCGCCGTTGACGCGGCGCACAGGCACTTCGGGAACAACCCGAACCTTCACGTCGTGCAGGCGAGCGTCTTCAACCCGCCCTTCAGAAACGGAACCTTCGACCTCGCCTACAGCCAGGGCGCGCTTCACCACACCTTCTCGCCGCGGAAGGCTTTCGATTCCATGGCGTCCCTCGTGAAACCCGCCGGCGCCGCGTACGTCTGGCTCTACAGGAAGGAATCCCGGCGCGGCAGCGGTCTGAGAAGAATCCAGGCGTTCGTCGAAAGCCTGACGAGACCCGTCATATCCCGTCTGCCCGCGCCGCTTCAGACCCTTGCGCTCATGCCGGCGGTCCCGATGTACGTCGTTTACCGGAACGCAATCGCGGCGCGCTCCCGCCCCGGCGCGGTCAGGTACTCACTCCGCGACGCCCTCCACGCGGCGCGCGACCGCTTCACCCACCGTTTCGCCTCGAGGCACACTTACGATGAAGTCGCGGGCTGGTTCATGGAGAACGGATTCGACAGGCTTGAGTTCGCAGCAGACAGGGAAGACAGGTCGGATATCGATCCCAATTTCTACCTCAACGTCGGGATACTCGGTTTCCGCCCGTCAGGTCTTGAATCTGGAATATTTGCCGATTCCAACACAACAACAAAACCGGCTCGCTGGAAAGAAATCACGGATTGAAGTAAAATAAGACTATGAAGAAGCTGAAACCGTACATTGAAGTCAATTGAAAAAGCGAGGGATGTGAAATCAATGTCTGGAAAGGATTCAATTTTAAGAGAAATTGAGCATCTTCCGGAATCATATATAGATAAAATATTGGAGTTCATCCGGTTTTTAAGGGCAGGTAACTCAGGGGAAAAGTTGGGGACCGCAATTGCAAGCGAATCGTCTCTTAAAAAGGATTGGCTGAGACCTGAGGAGGATCAGGCTTGGCAAAATTTGTAAGAGGTGATGTCGTTGTCGTTCCTTTTCCTTTCTCTGATCTGACACAGGCAAAGAGGCGTCCGGCGCTTATAATCGCGGCTCTTGAGGGCGACGATTATATCCTCTGCCAGATAACCAGCAGGAATATCAGTGACAGATACGCCGTCTCAGTTGAAGATGCCGATTTTGATGATGGCTCCCTCAAGCAAAGCAGCAACGTCAGGCCGAATCGCATTTTTACAGCGGACCAGAATATCATCCTTTATCGGATCGGGTGTCTCAAGCCTGAAAAATTCGGTGAAGTTATCCGAAAAATTGTTGGCATTATACAAGCCGATTAGCCGTCTTCTATCGAACTTCCGACTGAATATTTCCTTCGTTTTTCGCGGTAATCGCAAACGCCAATCCACTGCCTATTTCCATTAAGCGTCTCCTGCGGAAACAAAAGAACGCCTGCCTGTTGCAGACAGGCCGCCCGGTATTGCAGCCTGTCTGCCGTGCTCGGCACAGGCAGGCAACGCACAGGCAGGCGGCAGACAGGTGGCGGCAGGCAGGTGTCCGCACGCAAACAGGCGGAAATCGTGCGGCTTGATGTTTACATCGGCGCGGTCGCCTGCCTTCTTCACAACGAACCGCGCCCCGGAATAACTGAGTTTGAAGATTCCGTCTTCCGGCGCGATGCCTTTTTCCCGGATGTATTTCTCCAGCCTCTCGGCAGTGGACTCGGTCATGCAGGCGTACTCGACGTCCCTGCCGCTCTTCGGGGCTTCGAGGGTTATCCTGCGGCCCTCAACGTCGCACGGGCGCATCTTGAGGACTTCCCCGATCCGCATGCCCGACCGCGCCATCAGCTCGAGCATGATCCGGTCCCTCTCGCTGGTGCAGCGGAAAATCACCTCGTCCAACGCTTCTTTTCCGACAACCGTTCTTTTTGTGCGTTTCGGGTGCCGGAAAGATTTTGAGAGCAGGTTGTTGTCGCAGGGATTCGGGATGGCGAGCTCCAGGCAGTTTATGACGAAGTTGAAGAACGCCTTCGTCTGGACGTATCGCAGGCGCCTGGTTTTCCGTTTGCACCCGGCGGTCAGGGCGGTCATGTAGATCAGAATCTCGTCCGGGTCAATCTCCGACGTCTCGCGGTCTCCGAACTCGCGCGAGAACGTATTGTAGAAGTGGTTGTAGCCCCGCTCTGCGTGACGGCTTTGAGTTCGCCGCGTGAAAGTTCCTGTGATGGACCATCG
>JBFMFE010000300.1:0-16636 GCA_040752295.1 bacterium | reverse complement strand
CCGTCTCCTCGAGGGTCAGCAAGCGGTACTCGATCTTCGAGAGTCCACCCTTCACCCCAAGCCAGGCGGCGCCGCCCGGCTCGACCGCCGCCGCCTGCACCCGGTCACCGGGCAAGTAACGCCCCCCCTGAAAGTAATGCCATTCGGCGCCGTCCCACCGCGCCGCCCCGACAAACGTGCCGACCCATACCGCGCCGCCGCCAACCGCGACCGCGAGGACGTCTTCGTACGGCAGACCGCCCCGCGCGCCGGTTACGTGCTCCCATGCGCCTCTCGCCGGGTCATGCCTCGTCAACCCCCTGTCCGTCCCTATCCACAGGATTCCGTCCTCGCCGAAGAACACGGCGCGCGTATCGTCGCTGACCGGACCCGCCGCCCCCCCGGCGGGGTAACGCGCGGCGTTCACGCCGTCGAAGCGGTACAGCCCCCCGTCCGTGGCAAGCCACGCCGCCCCGCCTCCCTCGTCCACGGCGACCGACCGCACCTCCCTCCCCTTCAGCGCCGCCGCCTCCGAAACCTTCTCCGTCCCGTTCCCGACCACATAAAGACCCCCGCCGGTTCCGATGAGCGTGAACCCTCCCATGACCCCGATGGAAATCGCCGGGGCGGTCGTCTCGACACTCCGCACGAGTGCCCCCGGAAAACCGCGGAAAAACAGCGCCCCGCCGGAAGCGCCGACGACGAGGTCCTCGCCGTCGCAAAAAACAGCCGAAACCGCGCCTATGGAACCAGCCCCTTCCCCCGCGTATCCTTTCCATTCTCCACCCTCATACACGGAAAGCCCCGCGTCGGTCCCGGCGAAAACCCTGCCCCCGCAGACCGCCGCCGCCCGCACGTCCTCCCCGCCGAGACCTTCCGCAGCGGTGTATTTCGTCGCAACCCTGTGGGGGAAGCCGCCAACCGTCATAGTCCTGAGCTGCACGTCCTCGGAAAACAGGCAGGTTCCTGCCGCAGCAGCCGCGGCGAATACGATAATGGCAAGTCTTTTCACTCCGTCCCCTCCCGTTAAAGGAATTCATCCGCCGGCGCAGGCTTCCGTCGTTCCGGGATACAGCGCGGCGGCGCGGGGCAGCGCCGCCCGGTTCACTTCCTGCTCTCCCTGAGGAGCTGCATGGCGATCACGAGCTTCTGTATCTCGCTCGTTCCCTCGTATATCTCCGTCACCCTGGCGTCGCGGTAGAACCGCTCCATGGGGTAATCGGTCATGTATCCCATTCCGCCGTGCACCTGGAGCGCCTGGTATGCGCAGCGGTTGACCATCTGCGAGCAGAACAGCTTGACCATCGCCGCCTCTTTCGTGACCTTCTTCCCGCAGTCCAGCAGCCACGCCGCGTGGTAAACGATCTGCCGCGCCGCGTGTATCTCTGTCGCCATTTCGGCGAGCTTGAACTGAATCGCCTGCTGCTTGATGATCGGTTTTCCGAACTGCACGCGCTGTTTCGCGAAGTCAATGCTCATGTCCAGGCACCTTTGCGCCATTCCCACGCAGCCCGCGCCCAGACCGATGCGCCCGGCGTCCAGCGCCTTCATCGCGGTGGCGAAGCCCGAACCTTCCTCCCCGAGGCGGTTTCCCGCCGGCGCCCTGCAATCCTCGAAAACGAGTTCGGCTGTGGAAGACCCCCTGATCCCCATGTGTTTCTCTATCGAACCCACGGAAAAACCTTTCGTCCCCTTCTCGACCACAAAAGGCGTTATCCCGCCGCGGCGCCCGTCCGATCTCGGCACGTCCGCGTAAACGATCACAACGTCCGCCACGCCCCCGTTGGTTATCCATATCTTCGTGCCGTTCAGAACGTAATCCCCCCCGTCGGGGACCGCCGAGGTCCTTATGCCGGAGGCGTCCGAGCCTGCCTGAGGCTCGGTCAGGGCGAAGGCGCCGAGCTTTTCCCCCCTTGCGAGAGGGACGAGATACTTTCTCTTCTGCTCTTCCGTGCCCGCGTAGAACAGCGACTTGCACGCTATCCCCACGTGTGCGCCGATGATCGTCGCCACCGCCGCGGACGAATAGGCGACCTCCTCGTTGAGCACGCAGTACGCCGCGTCGCCCAGTCCCGTGCCCCCGTATTCCTCCGGAAAAGGAATCCCCAGCAGTCCGATCTCGCCCGCCTTGCGCACGATCTCCGCCGGAAACCTTTCCTCCCTGTCAATCGCATCCGCCGCAGGCTCGATTTCCCTGCGCACGAACTCCCGTATCGTTTTCCTCAGCAGCTCCACGTCCCCGGGAAGGCTGTAGTCCATAACCCCCTCCGCAAATGCCGTATTTCAGGTACGTAATATTATCACATGGAAACGCTGGGAGAGAAACGCGGCGGCTGTTTCGGGGAAGCCGCGCCGGCGGGTCCGCGGGAGGCGGAAAGAATGCTCCCTCGGGCGCGTCAGCCCTTTCCGGTGACGACTTCGAGAAAGGGTTCGCTTTCCTTCATCAGGTTTTCCATGACCTCCCTGTGGTTTTCCGGGAAGTCTATGTGAAGCTTGAGAATGCGTCTGGCCTCTTCGCGGATGTGGAACGTCCGGACGAAGTCTTCGTCTCCGACGCGCCCGATCTTGAGGACTTTCACCCCGACGTTGGCGGCGTGTATGGTGGCGGTGATGGGGTAAAAATCGCGGCTCGGCAGGGGATCGTGGTGGTAGGCGATGGCGTAAAGAAGCGCGTCCGGCAGGTTCCATTTTTCCGCGAGCATCCTGCCGACGGAGGCATGGTTGAAACCGAGGACGTTCTGCTCCGCCTTGTAGAGGTGAAGGTTCTGTTCTTTCATGAGGTCGAGGGCTTTGGAGAAGTCGGACGGGAAGAACTGGTCGTTGATGAGGATGCCGATGTCGTGAAGCAGCCCCGCCACGAAAGACTCCTCGGCGATGGACGGGAAAGCCTGTTTCGCGATGACGCGGGCGAGAATGGAACAGCCGATGGAATGCTGCCAGAACCCCACGTAGTTGAGCTGCTGCCTCGCGCCGCGGCGCGAGAAGAAGTCAAGAACGGATATGCTCAGAGCGAGACTGCGCACGGTGTTGAACCCGAGTATGACTATGGCGTGCGTGAGGGTTTCGATCTTCTTGGGGAAGCCGTAAAACGCGGAGTTGACGAGCTTCAGGACTTTGGCGGACAGCGCCTGGTCAATCGAGATCGCCTTCGTCAGGTCGGAAGCGGAGGTGGTGGGACTGTCAACGATCTTGACGATCTCGCTCACCACTGAGGGGAGCGTGGGCAGGTCTTTGAGCCGGCTTACGACCTGTTCAAGTCTTTCACCGTTCATTTACGGCGGAATTCCTCCATGTCCCTGCGAACCCTTCTCATCTCTTCGAGTCCAGCGCTCACGGCTGCGACCACCCTATCCCGGAAGGACCGGACGTAACCGGCGGCGGCGGCGCAGGCGTCAATTCCCCGGAGCGCGTACAGTTGCACCGCCCCGGCGCTTTTTTCCATCGCGCCCGCGATTTTCGCCCTGTTCCCCGCGCCGGCGGCGGGCGCAAACAGGAACGCGGCGACCGCGGCGGCGGTAAACCCGGCGAGCGCCCCCATGCTGAAGAGCTTCGCGCAGGACGCGTTACTCCGCTGCGGCACGGCGTTCCTCCTTCAAGCCCGGCGCCGTCGCATACCAGGTCTCGACGCCCCTGCGCACTCCCATGATTATGGAATGCAGGTTGGCGAAAAGGGGCGCAATTGTGGACTCAACGAGGTGCAGCGACGTCCGGGCGTCTCCGGTGGCGTGTTCGAGATTGCCCACGATGACGTCAACCCGGTCCATGTACGCGCCGGCGCGCTCGGTCATCCGGTTCACGTTCTTGAGCGAAGCGTCGAGCGAATCGAGATTTTCCTTCAGTCTCGAGTCCACGTCCTCGACAAGTCTCCTGACCGAATTCGTGGAGAAAGCGAGGGTTCTCGCTATCCAGAAAAACGTTATGGAGATAAACAGAAAAGAAAGAGCAATGATGCCCAACAGAACGTAAAATACCGCCGAGTCGCCCATGTACGTGAGGATTTTATTTATTACGCGGATTTTTTCAAGCGTTTATCCGAAAATTTGATTTCATCCCCCGAAGGGAATACGATAAGATACACGGCGAAGGGAAAGCGGTCCGCCCGGCTGCTGATTCGCGTTCGGGGGGAGCCGGTTCGTTCCGGCAGCCCGGCTCGCCGGCGGCGGTCGTCACAATGACGCTTACGGAACTCTTTTCATCGCGGAAGATGGTTCTGATAGTAAGCCTCCCGGCGAACGACCCCGTAATCGCGCGCGGGGCGGCGACGGCGGGGGCGGACGCGCTGAAGGCGCACCTGAACGTAACGCACCCGGCGTCCGGAACGCGCTTCGGCTCGTTCGACGAGGAGAGAGGAAACCTGGAGAAGATACTCTCGTGCGTGCCCATCCCGGTCGGAGTGATGCCGGGGGCGGAAAATCCGGCTTCGGTCGAAGACATGAAGAGGCTGTCGGGGATGGGGATATCGTTTTTCGACATTTACGACCACCACATGCCGGAGGGCTACTGGGAACTGGAGGGGCTTGAGAAGATGATCGCGGTGGGCGCCGGGTCCGGCGCGGACGCGGTGGAGCGCCTCGAGAAGCGCGGCGCGAGGCACCTTGAGGCTTCGATCATCCCGGTCGAAAAATACGGGGAGCGCCTCTCGGTCGGCGACCTCAACGCCTACGCGGACGTCGCACGGCGGTTCGGCGGAACGGTGACGGTCCCGACGCAGAAGCGGATCGAGCCGGGGGAGCTGAAAATGCTTCACATGGCGGGCGTCAGGGGGATAATGATCGGGGCGGTCGTGACCGGCGCCGATTCGCTGTCGGTCCGCGAATCGGTGAAAAGGTACAGGAAGGCTCTGGACGCGCTGTAAGATGCGCTCGGTTCTTTTCCAGGCGGGACCCTTCGCCGTGCACTCGTACGGCGTGATGCTCGCCGTCGCGTTTCTCGCCGCAATACTCTGGTCGCGGCGCGAGATGAGTCGGGCGGGGCTTCCGCCGGACTGGGTCTTCGACGCCGCGGTTTACGTCATAGCCGCAAGCATACTGGGGGGGCGGCTCGTTTACGTGCTGCTCGACTTCGGGTCGTACGCCGCTAAACCCGGCGAAATCCTCCAGGTGCAGCTCGGCGGATTGTCCATCCACGGCGGGATAGCGGGGGGCGTGGCGGCGGTCGCGTGGTTCTGCCGGAGGAAAAAGGTGGGTATGCTCAGGTTCGGTGAGCCTCTTCTCCCCGGACTCGCGCTCGGAACTGCGTTGGGGAGGATAGGGTGTTTCATGAACGGGTGCTGTTACGGTTCACCGTCACGCGCGCCGTGGGCAGTGGTTCTGCCAGAGCTGGGCGACGGAGCGGCGCGGCACCCGGCACAGCTTTACGCCTCGGGACTGAATCTTCTCCTTTTTTTCGCACTTTTGTTCCTGTGGAGGTTCCGCCGGCGGGAAGGCGACATGCTGTCGTTCTACATGATGGGTTACGGAGCGGTGCGGTTCGCGGTCGAGTTTTTCCGCGCGGGCGAATCGTCCGTCGTCGGCTGGGGCGGCGTGACGTACGCCCAGTGGCTGAGCGCGGGGCTGTTCGCCGCCGGAGTGGCGCTGCTGTCTGCCGGAAGAGGCTGTCTGCCGAGGGCGAAAGACTCTAAAACACGGGATGTTCCCTCCGACGCCGCGTCCGTCCCCGCGGCTCACAAAAAGAAAAAATAGCCCTTCGATAAACGCATCAATCCGGAAAACGGGAACGGCGCCGCGTGCGCTGCTTCTTTCCGGGGATGAGCTTTTTCAATCTCGATTCGAGACGAAGCTGGGACTGCACCATCGTGAGTTCGGCGCGCGTGCGCTCGATTATCGGACGGAGCTGGTCCTGCTTGCGCCGCACGGGGACAACGCCGTCCGGATGGTCGAACTGCATGAGGGCATAAAACACGTCTTCCATGGCGTCCACGAAGCCCGCCGCCTCTTCCACGCGCTCCTCGCGGATCAGCCTCAGAACGTGCCGGCGAAGCTCGCCAACGCAGTCCGCCAGCCCGAGCAGAAACGCGCGCTCCGTGGTTCTTATCTCCCCCGGCGCGGGGAATGCGCCCCCCTCGATGAAAACGAGCAGAAGCCTCATCTCGGCGTACTCCTGAAGAGCTTCCTCGACGAAAGGGAAGACCCCCTCCTTCACGGAGAGTTCGGCGGAAAGGGCTTCGAGTCCCGGGACCGCCTCCCGCGCCTGATCGATCCTGCCCTTGTGTACGGCCCTTATCGCCTGGGTGGACAGGCGCCTGAGGTCGCGCGCCCGGTGGAACACCTTCTCCCTCTCGCCGTCAACCGCGTCGAAGTGCCTTCGCAGCCGCCCGACGACGCCTTCCATTCCCTTCGTCACTTCTATTCCGCCTGCCATTGGGTCTCCACTAACTTCCTTTTCTGAATTTTTCCGGTGGGGGTCTTGGGAAATTCCTTCATGAACGCCGCTGTTTTCGGGCACTTGTAATCGGCGAGCCTTTCCCTGCACCAGTCAATGACCTCCTGCTCGGTCATCGTCTCCCTGTCCTTGAGCACGACAAATGCCTTTACCTCCTCGCCGTAGAAATCGTGCGGCACGCCGCACACCGCCGCCTCCGCAATCCCGGGGTGCTTGTAGAGAACCTCCTCGATCTCCTTCGGATATATGTTCTCGCCCCCCCTGATGATCATCTCCTTCTTCCTTCCGACGATGTAGAAATATCCGTCCTCGTCCCTGTAGCCGATGTCTCCTGTGTGTAGCCAGCCGTTTTTCAGCGCGTCCGCGGTGGCTTCGGGATTCTTGTAGTAGCCTTTCATCACGACGGGTCCGCGGACGACGATCTCGCCCCTTTCGCCCGCGGGCAGGGGTCTGTCGCCGTCATCGAAGATTTCCACATCCTGCCCCGGGAGGGGGATGCCGATGGAGCCGACCTTTCTCGTACCGCCGATGGGGTTGACGGTGCTCGCGCACGTTCCCTCGCTGAGACCGTAGCCCTCGAGGATTTTCGCGTTGAATTTTTCCTCGAATCTTCTGAAGACCTCGACTGGCATGGGCGCCGCGCCGCAGATGCAGAACCGCAGCGAGCTGAGGTCGTAGTCGCCGACGTCGGGGCGGTTGAGGAGTATCGCGTATATCGTGGGCACGGCGCTGAACGCTGTGGGCTTGTACTTATCAACGTTTTCGAAGAAGGTGGACGCGCTGAACCTGCGGACGAGAACCATGCTTCCGCCGGCGATGAGCGGCGACAGCGTGGTCGCCACCTGCCCGTTGACGTGAAACAGCGGAAGAATGCACATGAAACGGTCCTCGTCCGTCATCCTGATGTGTCTCACGATGCTCTCGGAGTCCGAAATGTAATTGGCGTGAGTCAGAAGAACGCCTTTCGGGTTCCCGGTCGTGCCGGACGTGTAAATGATCGCCGCAACGTCGTCGGGCGCGACTTCGACGGGCGGATTTTCACTGGAAGCGGACTCTATCAATCGGTCGAAGCTCAACGTCGTCGCGTGGTCCGCCTCGCACGTGAGCACCACGCGGCGAAGCGCCGGGCAGTCGCCCCGGATGGATTCAATCATCCCGTCGAACGCCTCGTCCGCCACGAGAACCACGGCGTCCGACAGGTTGAGCATGTATTTCACCTCGTCCGCTTTGCACGCCGGATTGATCGGACCGCACACCGCCCCGATCTTCGTGATGCCGAAGAAGGAAAAGAGGAATTCCGGAACGTTCCCCAGCAGAAGACAGACTTTCTCCCCCTTCTTCACCCCGAGACCGAGGAAGGCGTTTGCGGCGCGGTTCGCCGTCGCGTTGAACCGTTCGTACGTGTACGTCTTGTCCTCGAAATGCAGAAAAGGCTTGTCCGGGCGCTCCTCGACGTTCTTCTCGATCGCCCCGCGTATGGTTTCAGGCATCCCTATCCCTCCCGTCCGGGCAGCCCGTTGCGGTTCGGTACATTATAACAGACCCGGTCATACGAGTAAGCCGACCTCGAGCCGCATCCGGGCAAAACCTTCAGCGGCGCGGGGTCCGCGCTTCCCCGCTTCAGAGCCTCTTCACCGCGTGCAGCGTCTGTTTCAGCTTGATAATGGAATTTCCCGGTATGACGCCGCTCACGGAAGCCCCGGCGTAAACGAGCGAATTCTTTCCAACGAGCGTGCCCGGCGCCGCGACACAGTTGCATCCGAACTCGACGCCGTCGCCGAGTATCGCGCCGAGCTTCCTCAGCCCCGTCGGGAAATCCCTTCCCCCGATGCGCACGACGACCTCGCTGCCGCCGGCGCGGAATTTGAAATTCGCCAGTTTCGTCCCGGCGCCGAGATTCACCCCCGCGCCGAGAACGCTGTCGCCGACGTATGCGAAATGCGCCGCCTTCGCGCCCCTCAGGAAAACGGAGTTCTTCACCTCCGTGGCGTGCCCCACGACGCACTCGTCACCCACTATGACGTCCCCGCGCACGTACGCGCCGTGCCTTATCACCGCCCCTTCCCCTATATACGCGGGTCCCTGTATGAACGCGCCCGGCTCCACGACGCTCCCCCTGCCCATCCTGACCTTCCCCTCGACGTGGGCGCCCCGGGCGACTTCTCCCTCGATGCGCCACCCGTCAAAACCAGCCAGAACCTCCCTTATCCGCGGAACGATCTCCCAGGCGTACCGCACCCCCTCCAGCAGCCCCGCAAGCGGCATCCCGGAAACATCGAAATAGCGCTCCGGCGAAAGCCTTTTTTCCGCGTCTTCCCCGTCAGTGTCCACGACGGGAAATATACGCGAACAAGAACCTGTGCGCAACCGGCGCCGAACGACAGCCGTCCGCTCACTCCGCCGGCGTTTGATGCGCTGCCCGCGCGGATGTTATACTCCACTGTACCATCCGTGAATCACGGGAAAATCGTGACCCCGAAGAACGTAAAGTTCCGAAGCGCGCGATGGAGGGATCATGCCGGACGGCTTTGACGTGAAGCAGCTCCGCAGGCTCGCGGCGCGTCCCTGGAGCGTCGTCGCCGCAGATGACGGCGTCGAACTTTTCCTCAGGCGCTGGACCACCGCCGGGGAGCGCGCCTGCAAGGTGCTTCTATGCCTGCACGGGCTTGGAGGGCACGGCGGCGGCTACGAAGCGCTGGGCAAAGACCTCGCGGAACACGGAATCGAGGTCTACGCGATGGACCACCGCGGACACGGTCTCTCGGGCGGAAGGCGGGGCGACGTCGCCGACTTCGGAACGTTCATGAACGACGCGCACGCGATGCTCAGACACGCCGCGCGCGAGCGCCCGGGTTCGCCGCTCTTCCTCCTCGGCGAAAGCATGGGCGGAATCATCGCCATACACTGCGCCAGGCTTTTCCCCGCCGAAATCTCCGGCCTCGTTCTCGCCGCAGCGGGCATACGCCCCAATCTGAAACCCTCGGCAAAGGACGTGGCGGCGCTCCTCGCAATCCTCCTGCCGTCGCTCGTCTATCCTTCCGGACTGTGGGTCAACACCGAAGCGAACTGGCACAGAGCAGCGGCGGACGCAAAAAGACTCGAGCAGATGAAACAGGACCCGCTGCTGCTGCGGCGCGTCTCGCCGAGACTCCTCCTGAAAATCGCACCTTACTTCAGGACGATTCTCACCGTGTGCGCGCCGGCGATAAGGCTCCCCTCCCTTATCCTCCAGGGAACAGCCGACCAGCTCGTCTCGCTTAAAGGCGCGGAAGATTTCCACGCGAAACTCGCGTCTGATGACAAGACGATAAAGACCTACGAGGGCGCCGGGCACGGGCTTTTCAACTGGGACGGCGCAGACCGCGTGATCCGCGACGTACGCCTCTGGCTCACGCAACGCTGATGGTTCTCACGAACCCGCGCGCAAGCCGCCGCGTTCCCAGCCCGTCGCCCCCCCCGGCGCTGCCCGGGGTTGATAACCCCGCCGTTTGCGCTTACTATGTAAGCTGCTTTGTTTCTTTTTAATGTTTTTTAGTGACGATGGAACAAAAAACCGCGGTGACCTGAAGGAGCGTGAGTAACGTCATGAAAAGAACAGATGGAAATGAAATCCGTGTCCGCCGGCTGATAAGCGCGAAGGGAATTCGTACCTGCATTGTTCCGACCGTCTCGGCTGCGATCCTCTGCCTCGCCCTCGCGTTTGGAACGGGGACAGGGGCGCTGGCGCTCGAGGTAGGGCTTGTGGACGTGGAGGCTCTCGCGGCAGAGCATCCGATCGCGAAAAAGCTGGCGGAGGACCTCAAGAAAACCGAAACAAAGAGAAACGAAGAGTTTAAAAAGAAGGTCAAGGAAAAGTTCGGCGTTTCCGAAACCACCGAACTGGACAAGCTCCCCGACGAAAAGAAACAGCAGTTCACGCAGTTTTTTCAGCTCGAAAGGGAAAAGTTCCAGGAGGAGATGCTCGAAAAGGAGATCGAAGCCCGCAAGATAATCGAAGGAGACATCATCAAGATCGTCAGGAACATAGCGAAGGAGAGCAAACTCGACCTCGTGTTCGACAAGAGGATCGTCGTCTTCGGCGGTCTTGACCTCACGAAGGACGCCATCGCGGAGATCAAGAAGCTGAAGGCGCAATGAACCTCAGAGCCGCCGTCTGACCTTTCACCGATCCACGCAGGGAAACCGCAAACACCCAAGCCCGCGAGAAAAACATACGCAGGCGGCACGCCGAACCGACGGGAATCCCCGCCGGCGAAAAACCGCTGTTCCGTCGTCCGGCGGCAGGGGTAACGGTTTACCCCGGCGGAGAGCACGCCTCTATCCCGACGCTTCCGACTGCCGGGGGAAAGTGACGAAGAAACAATATAATACAAGCATAGCAGCCGGACCGGGGCGGTTCGAAAAAAAACGCGGGGTGATGACCGATGAAAAACGCCGTCTCCATAGTCAAATGCCGGGACTACGACCAGGAGAAGGTGGACGCCGCGGTGAGCGAAGCGGTGGAACTGATCGGGGGGATGAAAAAATTCGTCGGGAAGGGCGACAGGGTGCTGCTGAAAACGAACCTGCTGATGCCGAAGCCGCCGTCCGCGGGAGTGACCACGCACCCCGCGGTGATGATCGCGGCGGCGAAGCTCGTGAAGGGGGCGGGGGGGAAGCCGGCGATCGGAGACTCCTCAATGTGGCAGACCCGGCGCTCGCTCGAGCTGTGCGGGGTGAACGAAGCCGCGAAGAAGACCGGGGCGGAGGCGTGGAACCTCGACGACTCCAGGCCGAAGAAGGTCAGGATCAAAAACGGCGCGCGGCTCAAGGAGATATTCATCTCGGGACGGGTTTTCGACGCCGACGTCGTCGTGTCATTGTGCAAGCTGAAGGCGCACGAACTGACGCTTTTCACGGGCGCGGTGAAAAACATGTTCGGGACGGTCCAGGGGCGGTACAAGGCGCAGGTGCACAAAGGCTCGCCCGGTCCCAGGGAGTTCAGCGAGGCGCTGCTGGACATCTACTCCGTCGTCACGCCGCGGCTGTCCATCATGGACGGCGTGATGTCCGTGCAGGGTTCGGCGGGCGTGGGGCTGACGCGGAAGATGAACGTAATCATGGCGGGCGCAAACGCGCTCGCGCTGGACACCGTTGCGGCGAAGGCGATCGGGTACAGCCCCGGAGAGCTGCCGGTCAACGCGGCGGCGCGGAAACGCGGTCTGGACGGCACGCGCATGTCCGAGATCGAAGTGCGGGGCGCGCCGCTGTCGAGCGTCACGGACCGCAGGTTCCAGAAGCCGCCCTACCTCATGCGCATGTTCATGGCGATGCCTCAGCTCAACCCAATCGTGGGCGCCGAATACAAGCCGAAGGTGACAAGGTCAAAGTGCGTCAGGTGCGGCATCTGCGCGAAACACTGCCCGGAGGAAGCGATCGCGCTCGACCCCTACCCCGTCTTCGACTACGACAGGTGCATACAGTGCTTCTGCTGCCGCGAGGGGTGCAGGGAGGGCGCGATAAAGTTCAGGGAATCTCTCCTCTCGCGCGTCGTCTCCGGCGCGATGTCGGGATGGTGACCCCGCACGATTCCACCCCTCCTCCGTTTTCACAGACGGGTCGGTTGACGGAAAACAACAGCGCCGCCGCTCCGAATCCGGTATAATTTCCATCGTAAAATAAAAACGGGCTTCACCGAAAGGAGGCGCTCCATGAGAAGACTGCCCGCCGCAGCGGCGCTCCTTCTGCTTTTTTCCTTCGCCGCGCACGCGAAAACCGAGCGCGTCATACTGATCTCAATAGACTCGATGAACAACTCCTACGTCTTCAACGAGTGGCAGAACAGGGACTTCGAACTGACCCCCAACATCGGGGAGATGGTCAGAAACGGCGCCTCATTCGCGCGTGCGGAAACCGCCCTCCCTTCCCTCACGCAGATCAACCATCTCACGATGGTCTGCGGCTGCTACCCGGACAGGATCGGATTCGCCGGAAACGAGGCGTACGAGCCTTCCGTCCGGGGACCCATACGTTTCCTCTTCCCCTGGAAAAAACCGGAAATGATAAAGTGCGACACGATAATGAAGGCGATGAAGCGCAGCGATCCCGGGTTCACGACCGCCGTGGTGGCGGGAAAGGACTACGTCGGATGCCCCATCGAGGCGGACTACACCGTCGGCCCCGCCTGCCTGAGCGAAAGCGTCAGAAAGGAATTCCCGGAAATCCGCCCGTTTCCCGAAGTGGGGGGATGGGACAGCCCGGACGAGTGGGTGATGGGCAACGCGCTCAGAATCCTGGACCGCAAAGACCCGGATTTCCTTTTCCTCCACCTCGGGTTCGTGGACCCCGCCCAGCACAACTTCGGCAACGGCTCGACCGAGGCATGGGCAGCGGTCGCTTGGGCGGACCACCTCGTGGGTACGCTCATCGCCTACCTGAGAGAAAGCGGCAGGCTCCCGGGCACGCTCATGGTCCTGACCGCCGACCACGGGCAGAGCAACCTCTGGCACTCAGTTGACCTCAAGGACTTCCTCGAGAAAAAGGGCATCGGCGTGGAGTTCGTGCACGCCGGTCCCCTTTCTCACGTTTTTCTGAAGAACAGCAGCGACGCGGAGCGGGCGGCGAAGCTCCTGCGGCGCCTCGAAAGCGTTGACGGCGCGTGGTGGGGGAAAACGCTGGACGAGATTCACATCCGCACGCCGTACACCGGCGACGTCGTGGTCTCCACGAGACCGCCCTACTCCGCCGGCGTTTTCCGCGGACCCTTCGACGTCCGACTGAAAGCCCCCGACGTGGGGCAGCACGGCGGGCTTGCGCAGCGGTTCGTCCCGCTCGTGTTCACGGGTCCGGGAGTCAGGCGCGGCGTCATCCTGGACGGAGAGGCGCGCGCGACGCTCGCCGACGTGACGCCGACCATCGCCGCTCTCGCCGGTCTCCCGCTCCCGAACGACGTCCAGGGGAAAGCGCTTCCCGTGGGCGCCGTGGACGACCCATCCGGCGCGGGCGCCCGCACGGGGCCGGACCTCCAGCCGAAGCTCATCAGCGAGACCCCGCGCGGCGGCTCGCTCGCTGTCGCCGTTTTCGCCTTCATCGCAGCGGCGGCGCTTCTCGGAATCCGGGACGGCGCGGAAGGGGAACGGCGGCGCTCCGCCCGGCAGAGCCTTCTCGCGGTCATCGCCCTCTCGCTCGCCTCATGCGCCGTTCTCTTCATACAGTTCATCCGCCTCTACGCCGGCGTGCCGGGGATCATGCCCGACCAGTTCCTTCTCGGCAGGGCGCCCATCCTCTGGGGCACTCCGGTAATCTCTCACACGGCGGTGCAGTTGGTGTCATGGATGGCGGCGTGGGCGGTTTTCGGCGGCGTTCTATGCGCGTCGGCGCGCCTGCTGACGAAACGCGCGGGCACGGCTCACTTCAAGCGCTTTCCGGTGTACATGACCCCGCTGGCGTGGACGCTCCTGCTGCTGACGGCGTATCATTATTTCCTCTCCGTCCCGTTCTACCACGTCCGGAGCCTGTTTTTCGGTGCATGGCTCGCGGGTTTCGCACTGTCCGCGGTGAAGATGTACCGGGGCGCGGCGGAGGACGGGGAGACGGGTCGCGGCGCCGCGGCGGCATCCGCGGCGCTGACCGCCGCCGTGTTCCTCGCCTGCGTATGGCTACTGTTCAGGGCGCCGACCGCCCTCTTCGTCCTCGGGCAGGTGACGCTTTTTCCGCTCGGCACGCACTGAAAACGTCAAATGCCGGCGCAAAACGTTGCGGAAAGTCTGATTTTATTGAGGCTTGCAAAAATAAAAGAAAAAAGATTATCTTTTTCCGACAGGCAAGATGCCTGTCCCACTTAAAAAGGATTCCCTTGTAATTGTGGGACAGCCTTCCAGCCTGTCAACAGGCAATTTGAGAGAGAAGAGATTTTCCATTACTTATGCAAACCTCAATAACTATAAACCGGGGGCGGGGACAGCGCGGATCAGCGTCCCGCGGCCATGTCCTTCATCCTCTTCTGAACGGCTTTGAGGTCGCCGGGCACGAAGAACCCGGCGGCGGCGAAGCCGATCGCCGCCGCGACGAGGAACAGTGGGAGCATCGCGAGCGCGCGGCGCAGATTGTACACGTCCGAATAGTAGCCGATGATGAACGGTGATATGGCGTCGCCGAGGACGTGGATGAGGAGTATGTGAATGCCGTTCAGCATCGCCCTCATTCTCGGCTCGACGAGCGACATGAGCAGCGCGTTCTGCGGTCCGTTGATCCACGTGAGGAAGAATATGCAGAGCGAAATGCACCCCACCATCACCGTGTAGTTCTCGACGTAGAGGAACAGGTACATGAACGGCGCCCCGAGGAGAATGCCCGCCACGATGACGATGTTGTTGCCGCAGGGCGTGATCTTCTGGAGCCTGTCGGCGGCAAGCCCGCTGAATATCACGCCGAGCACGGCGAAACCGACCACGATGGGACCGAACTGTATCGCCGCGTCCGCCGACTCGATCCCCTTGTAACGTTCCACGAACGGAAACAGCCACGTGTTAAGCCCCCCCACGCAGTACGTGGCGAGCACGTTCGCGGCGACCATTACGACCACCGAGGGGGTGCGGATGAGCATCCAGTAGTTCGCCCTCCCCGCCTCCTCGATGCGACGCGCCTCATCCTCGGAGAGGAAATCCTCCCCGCCGCCCTTCAGAGGCTCCCTCAGCAGAAACGCCATCAGGGCGATCAGCAGTCCCGGCGGTCCGAGTATCCAGAATATCCACCGCCAGTTGTCCGACCTCAGGTAGCGGTAGTTCGCGCGCGCGAAGATGATCCCGACCGCCTTGATGTAATCCTCGTTGTCGGAGACTTTCACGATCGCCGCCTTGTCCTCGCGCGTCATGATTCCGCGAAACACGAGTTCCCCGTTCCGCTCGTCGTATTCGAGCACGCCTTCATATTTCTCCGGAACGTAGAAGTTATGCGGGCGTTCCCTGAGGGGGGCGGAGAGCCTCTCCAGTCCCCTCCCCTCCCTTTCTAAAATCCGCCGGTTCACGGTCCCGATGAGGCGGGAAACGTCCCCCCGCGCGCCGCCGCGCCCCGGTTCCACCTCGTATTCCATGTTGAAAAGCCTGCTGTGAAAATCAGCCTCTTTTTCCGCGTCTCCCCGGCTGAGCGCCGCCGACAGCACGGCGCCCGAAGGGTGCCTGAACGAAAACATCACGAGCCGGTCGCTGGTCTCCCCGACGCCCGTCACTTCCCATCCCGCAAGCCGCTCTTCCCCCTCGTCAAGCACGACGCCCCTCACGGCGGGCACGTTGAACCTGTCGGTCTTTTTCAATATGACGCCGGCGACGATGTAAGCGAGCGCTCCGCCGACGATCATCGCGGACATGAAGATCGCGATAGCCGTGTTCCTGAGCCTTTTGGGGAAATAATCGGTGACGAGAGCGGTGCCGCTCGGGGCGTAGATGCCCTCGCCGCTGCCCACGACGGCGCGCGCCGCAAAGAAAGCCCGGAATCCGCGGCAGAACCCCGAAAGGGTGGTCGCGACGCTCCAGACGAAAGCGCCGAGCGCCACAATCCTCGTGCGCGTGCCGCGGTCGGACAGATAGCCCATCGGCACGGAAAGCACGGCGTAGACGATCATGAAAGCCCCCGCGATCAGCCCTATCTTCGCGTCGGACACCTGAAAATCCCTCTTGATGTGCTCGAGCGCGGGACCTATGGACAGGCGGTCCACGTAGTTTATGACGTTCACGAGAAAGAGCACGCCCAGCGCGTACCAGGCGTAGCGCAGCGATACCCTGCTTCCGATTTTTTTCATGGCTCTCCCAGCCGACCCGGCGGTTTTAGGAGCCGGGTGAACGGACGCCGCGCCGCCTTTCCCCGGACACAGCCCGCATATAATAGATAAAAAAGCAGGCGCCCGCAAACCGTTCCCGGGACAGCGCTGCGGATGACTTTTTTTCGTACTTCACTTCCAGCGCGGCGGATTTGCCGGGCATCCGAAATCAAGGTTTCAAACCCGCAAACCGTGAGGTCCAACCTCCGCAACCCTGACCCCCGTTGCCATGTAAATATTCAATTTTCCAGCCCTGACCCCAAACACCCAAACACCTGACCCCAAACACCCTTCTTATTGGACATGTTAATTCAAGCTTGACAAAAAGTGTACTTTAGGTTTATATGCACTACAAGTATGTGAACTTTCGCAGAAATTCTACAGTCATCAAGCGGCATGAGCAAGGGCGTAGATCAGGGTGTTGAGGATTTTTGTATTGAGCGAAGCATTTTCGGAGTTTGAAAAAACCCTTTTACGCCATAG